>PLSY01000044.1 GCA_003164275.1 Acidimicrobiaceae bacterium
AGATCCTGAAACGCCACGAAGTTCTCGATGATGTCGAGGAGGCGCCCCTTGGTGCACATGCCCCGGATGACTGTCTCCAGCGAGACCGAGCCCTCCTCGCCCTCCGAGTTGATCTTCTTCCACTCGGAGAAAAACTCCCATCCTGAAGTGATAGTCCCGACCTTGGTTGCTGCGCCGTTGGAGAGGACGAGGAAGCCGTTCGGGGTGAAGAGGTGCGGGATCGCATCGCGGTAGTCACGAAGGTTGTCGTCGTAGGCGTGCCTAAGGTTCTTGTGGGATGCCTTCAGCTCGATGAACACCAGAGGGATGCCGTTGACGAATCCGACCAGGTCGGTACGTCGGTGGTACAGGTCTGAGTGGACCCACAGCTGGGAAACGAGCAGAAAGTCATTGTTCTCGGGGTTCTCCCAGTCGATGACGGTGAGCTTCTCCGGGAGTGTCGTGCCATCCTGCTGGCGGACGGCGACTTCGACCCGCTCGCGAAGCAGAGCGTGGACCTCCTGGTTTGCTCGTGCGTAGTGCATGACGGTGCGGGGCTTCGTGACCTCGTCAACGGCCTGCTCTACTGCCTCGGCGGGCACTCCGGGGTTTAGGCGTTCGATGGCGGCACGGAGCCGCCGGACGAGAAACACCTCCGACCTGTTGTCGCGGCCCAGAGTCCCGTTTGACCCCAACGTCTCGGAGTAGGCATTGATGGTGGCCCAACCCAACTCCTCGAAAAGCTTGATGGCGGGCTGCTCGACGAGCTGGTCCTCGCTGTAGCGGCCGGACGTTGGCGGCGTCACGCCGCAACCTCCGGCATGGCGATGTCGAGATCAGTAATGTCAATCTCGCCCGAGATCAGCCGCATAAGCAGTAGATCGCGCGTCATCCGAAGATTGGTCACCTCTGTTGTGAAGAGTTTCAGGGCATTCCGCATTGGCGCTACATGGTGCGAGAATTCTGTTGCGAGGCTGGTGCCTGGCCACACGAGAGGAAGACCTTCAACATCACGCCTGGTCACCGACTTGAAGATGGCACCATTGCCTAGGACATCTTCCTCGCGGAAGAAGTACTGAAGGGCCTCCAAGACGAACGTGCTCGGCGCGACATTGGCGCGTACTCCCGCCAAGCCCCGACCCAGAATCATCTTCCGGTCGGCGACGTTGATACGTCCGACTGGAGCGCGGACACTCACAAGGACATCTCCGTCCTCAGCGAAACGATTACCGACTGTCGAGTAGACGGTGTGGACCGGAAAGTGAAGGCCGTATGACCCAACCCCCTGATGGAACGGCAGCCCGCCTCGGTCCATGTTGTAAGCACTCGACGGTGGCGACTGTCCCATGACGACACTAGCGAGACTTGCAAGAGGGGCCACCTCCCACCCTTGGGGTATCGGACCCAGTTCCGAGTCCACCATCGGAACGTCCTCGTGCCCGGGGTACCGGAAGTCGACGAACCATTCCCGGTAGATGCGCTGCGCAATCTCTTCCAGAACTTTGATCCGACGGTTGTTGTTCTCGATGAGGTCCTCATAAGTCGAGAGGACGGCTACGATCTTTCGTTGAATTGCCAATGGTGGCAGGACAACTGGGAGGCCTTTCAGAATTCCCAGATTTATCCCGGGGACTGCCGAACCGATCGCTCGGTTCCTTATGTATTCGACCATCTTTGGGGACGCGAAGTAATGAAAGAGGAAGGCGGAGTCGGCGACCAAGGGGTCGGGCCTTAGCTTCAGTTGCTTGTTCGAGATGATGTATGCGGAATATGGACCGTCTCGCGGGATCAGTCCCACCTGTCCTATGGTTCCCCAGCAGGTGAATACCAAATCGCCGGCCACCACATGCTGCGCCACGTAACTTTGCGCCTGGTCCGTCGATACAAACACAAAGTGTTCGCCTACAAACTGCGTTAAGTCATCGGTCAGATTGCTCCCGCGAATGACAGGTACGCCATCGGCGACGAAGAACTTCGATGAGATGTTGGATCCGAATGGTCCCGCAACGCATGATGACTTCTCGGGCGACTTGATGTCATCAACGGTTGACACCTCCCACTCATCGGGAACAGGCGTGCCGAAGACAGGGTGAAGGACGGTCACGCCAGTAGCTCCGCGATGTTGGCGGCGATGCGCTCCTGCAACGCGGCCGCTTCTACATTGAGTTTCTCAAGCTCCTCGTTCAGCTCTTCTAGCCGGACCTGAAAGTCGATACCGTCATCTTCGGCTGCGGCAACACCCACGTACCTGCCAGGGTTAAGGCTACATCCCTGATTCTCGATCTGCTCAAGATCGGCCACCGCGCACAGGCCGGGCACGTCCACGTAGACCCCATCGGGGAAGGATCCAGACATCAAGTCTGTCGATCCTTCGGCAGTCTGGACCTTGTCGCCTCGGTACAGCCGGGCGATGTTTGCCAGGAACTCGATCTGATCCGGTGTCCAGTCACGGTGAGCACGGTCGATCTGTCGGAAGAGCTTGCGTGCGTCGATGAACAGCACCTGATCTTCGCGCTCCGCACCGCGCTTGCCGCGGTCGAGGAACCAGAGCGTCACTGGCAGGGTCACGGTGTAGAAGAAGTTCGGTC
>PLSY01000330.1 GCA_003164275.1 Acidimicrobiaceae bacterium
CCGGAGCAAGGTCGAACAGGGGGCGAGGGCGGCCCGTCCGGCGCCCGGCAACGGGCACCACCCCCAGGTAGACCGCTCAGATGGATGGCCACCACGCCCCGCAAGGGACGTACAGAATCCCGCCTACAGGCCGGCTCACCGTCACCCTCCCGCACGAGACTGTCCACTATGGGCCTCTACCTGGGGTTTCAATTGTCCGTTGGCGTCCACGGACGTCCTCACACTCTGGGGACCTTTTGAGGATCTGAGGACTTCTCGAGGGCTGTTCGGCGACGGATTCGGAGCTCCAGGGACGTTCTGGACTAGGTGTGGTGAAACGGCCGGATGGCCACATGGCAAGCCGCTGGACGGCGGTGCACCAGACCTCACATGAGACTCGGGCGCCCGCGGCCGACAGGTGATTGAAAATGCTAGCGCCGCTAGCGGAGGTGGTGGCGATGGCAGCAGTGAGGATTCGGAACCTGGACGACACCGTGCGAGAGCGCCTGCGGGTCCGGGCAGCCGCCCACGGTCGGTCGATGGAGGCCGAGATGCGCGCCATTCTCGTCGAAGCCGTCCTCAAGCCGACCGATGACGAGAGTCTCCTCGACGCGCTCGCGGCCCGATTCGGTGAGCTCGGTGGCGTCGACCTCGACCTGCCGCCCCGCTCCACGGCACCTCGAGCTGTCGACTTCACCGGGTGATCGTCGCCGACACCAATGTGGTCTCGGAGCTGATGCGGGTCGATCCCTCACCTGCAGTTCGAGCTTGGGTGTTGGTGCAGGGTCATCACGAGCTGCGAATCACGGCACTCACGGTGGCCGAGATCCTCTACGGCATCGAGCGGCTCCCGAGCGGCACGCGGAAAGAGATGCTGCGGGAGGCCGCCGTGGACGTGTTCAGCCGGTTCACTGAGGATGTCCTCCCGTTCGATGCTGCCACAGCCACCATCTACCCGGAGATCGTCGACCATCGCGATTGCCAGGGGACGCCGATCGGCGGCTACGACGCTCAGATCGCGTCGATCTGCCGGTCCAATGACGCATCCTTGGCGACCTGAAACGAGAAGGAGTTCGCCGGCATCGGTATTGAGCTCGTCACTCCTTGGTTGGCTGGATAGCCCCGACTCCCGGGTGGTCCCCCGCTCCTGACGTCGAAGGACAGGCGAGGCACATACTGGTGACATGCTGATCCGCATCGAAGCGCACGATCTGCCGGGCCGATCTTGCGGGCCATCACCGGAACGTCCTGGGGGTCATTACGGGATCGAGGTGGGCATCCAGCGCAGGAACAAGCCTGGTGAGTTGATGGGCCAGGTGAGCGCTGATGTGCAGTCAGTCGTCTGGGAGGTGGAGGCGACACCCGCGCCTACGACGATCGTCGACTTCCGAGGTCCCTACATCTCCGGACCACCAGGAGCCAGATTCATCTACCTGGCATGGGGTGTCGTCGAAGGTCCAGGAAGCTTTGCAATGTTCAGGCGCGCCAAGATCATGCTTGACGGCATCCCTGCTCATGTGATGGCGGCATCCCGGGAATCGAGTGTGCTCATAGGTCGGTTGGGCCTTACCGACCCGAAAGGCAACCCGACCTGTGCAGCAGTGCGACCCCCGCTGATCGAGTGGTCGGCTGACACTGCGTAGGCGCCACTCTTCCGGCGCTGGACAGAATCCACTGAGATGCCAGAGTAACTATTCAGGCCCGGCGGGCANNGTGTCTTCGATCCAGCTTCGTGGCAAGCGCGGGATGTCGCGGGGAAATACGGTCACCGCTACCGGCAGTGTGAGCTTTGGACCAGCGAAGCTGCCCGACTTGTTCTCCCAATAGATACGGCCGGACGACGCTGCACTGTTTGTGAACCAGTAGAGGGAGATTGCGTCCAGCATGTCATCGGTGCTGAGCGCGTCCTCAGCGAGCCCGTGGTTGTCCGTCTTGGACTGGAACTTTTCGTAGATCCAAGCCGCCTGGCCAGCCGGAGAGTCCGCAAGAGCGAATCCGACGGTCTCCGGCTTCGTTCCCTGGAGGTGGTTTCCTCCACCGAGATCGCCGACGTAGAGGGCGAGGGTGTCGACGGCGTAGCGCTCCTCGGGCGACAGCGTGTCGGGAATCTGCGCGGGAAACGCGTACTGAGTGTTCAAGTGAATCCCGAGGAGGCCGTCAGGCCGCATCACCCCGAGGGCCGAGGTCACGACGGCACCCCAATCACCACCTTGAGCGGCCCAGTGCTCATAGCCAAGACGCTCCATGAGTTCGACCCACGCGGTTGCGATGCGAGAAATATTCCATCCCGTCTCGGTCGGCTTCTGGGAAAACCCGAATCCCGGCAGGGACGGAACGACGACGTCAAATGAATCTTCGACGTTCCCTCCGAACGCCACCGGGTCAGTGAGTGGGCCGATCATCTTCAGGAATTCGACGATCGAACCTGGCCATCCGTGCGTCAAGATGAGGGGCATCGCATTCGGATTCTTGGACCTGACATGGATGAAGTGGATGTCGAGCCCATCGATCGTCGTCAGGAACTGTGGGAACCGATTGAGCTCCGCCTCGAATCGGCGCCAGTCGTACTCTCGCTCCCAGTACTCGATCAGCGACGTGGCATTCTCCAGTCGGACACCTTGCGACCAGTCGGAGACGGTTGCCGGATTGGGCCACCGAGTTCCGGCGAGTCGCTGCTTCAAGTCCTCGATCTCGGCGTCGGAGATCGCGACGGTAAATGGGCGGACGACAGCTGAGGATGCGAGCGTCGGTGCGGTCATTGGTCGGTTCTCCTGAACTGTTGCCTCACAGTTCACCGATCCGTTCACACCGATGTACGGCAACAGCTACGCGCTACCCAAGCCGCTGGGGTTCGAAACGACCGGGTCCGAAGGGTGTGGCAGAAATGCCGATAGGCGGCAGTCCACAACTCCGGCGTCGTCCCCTCCTCGACGCCGACCTCTCCCGATCGCCTGGGCTCGGATGCAGGGTCTCTCGATCCGTGGTCCCCGCCGGTGGTCGTCGTTGCCGCCCTCGCCCGTCGTCCTGAGGATGCGCTGAGGACTGGAGGGGTTCCCGAGGCTACCGACCCCACCTCAGGCGTCATGTGGGACGTTGCCGAACCCGGACGACAGGGGTCCATCGTCGACCGGGTCCGTGCAGACGGAAACGCTCCGTCGGTCATTCGAACCGACGACGTGGCGACCGGTCTCCAGGTGCTTCCTTGCGCCCGCGCCGTGACCACAGTTAGTTTGCCCCCGTCATCAGGCTGTCCATGCGAGAAACGGCAGGAACCATGCGCACCGAAGCAGTTCGACACCCCCACCCGGGCAGCGGAGTTCGGCCGAGATCGCGTCGCCTGTTCATCGTCTCCCTGGCAACGATCTGCCTGACGCTCGTCGCCTCGGCGGGTGGCGCCACCGTCGCACCGACGGCTCGGGCGGCGACCGTCCCGGCGCCGAGCATCCTGGCGCACGCGGTGCCACCGCTCACCGAGGTCAACCTCCAGACCTATCTCGGAAACGCCACCACACCGATCGATTACACCAGCACTACCGGGATCACAGCCTCGTCGCAACCGGGCTTCGTGACCATCAGCTTCGGACCCGACCAGCACTACTCGATCGGGATCCGGACCAGCACGGTCGGTGCCTCGGCATCGGTCAACGTCTCCCTCCCCGGTGGCCTCGGCTTCTGCGACTCGACCGTGGGCGAAGGCGGAGGCGGAGGTCAACTCGACGCGCTCGCCATGTCCGATCCCAGCACGGTGACGTCTGCCGCCATCCAGTTCGAATGTGTCCGAACCGATCCGTACAACCCCGGTATTGCGATCGGCACGATCGCCTTCGGATTGGAGCCGAGCCCGACCACCGGGTACTACCTGTTCGGGGACGACGGCTCGGTCACCGGGTTCGGCAACAACAACTACGTGAACTACGTGAACGGTCTCGACCCGCCGACCTTGAATGCCGCGGTGGTCGGCATGGCCACCACGCCGACCGGGGCCGGGTACTGGATGGCGGCAGCCGATGGCGGGATCTTCGCCTACGGGGATGCCGGGTTCCACGGTTCAGCGGGCAACATCCAGCTCCAACAACCGATCGTCGGCATGACGAGCACGTCGAGCGGCGACGGCTACTGGATGGTCGCCGCTGACGGTGGGATCTTCTCCTACGGTGATGCGACCTTCGAAGGATCCACCGGAAACATCCGGCTGAACGATCCCATCGTGGGAATGGCCCGCACCGCCGATGACAAGGGCTACTGGCTCGTGGCCAGCGACGGTGGGATCTTCGCCTTCGGTGATGCCGGGTTCTACGGCTCCATGGGGGGCCACGCCTTGAACAAGCCGGTGGTCGGCATGGCCGCCACCCCCGACGGCAAGGGCTACTGGCTGGTGGCGTCCGATGGCGGCGTCTTCGCCTTCGGCGATGCGGGGTTCTACGGATCCACCGGCAACATCACGCTCAACCAGCCCATCGTCGGCATGACGGCGTCCGCCGACGGGAAGGGCTACTGGTTCACCGCCTCGGACGGCGGTGTCTTCGCCTACGGTGACGCTCCGTTCCGGGGAAGTCTCGCGTCGCTCGGGATCACCGACGTCGTAGGGATGGCCCGCTAGCCACCACGGCGCGGCGGTTGCCCGTGGGCCGGGGTTCGCATGCTCGTGCACGACCCCTCCTCCGATCAGGCCGACGGTGACCGTGCCTCGAAGAACGTCTCCTCGATCAGCTGCGGGGCGAGCGGATAGGCCAGCAGGAACCCCTGCATCAGATCGCAGCCCAACTGCTGCACGATGGTGCGCTGCGCTTCGGTCTCCACCCCTTCGGCCA
>PLSY01000226.1 GCA_003164275.1 Acidimicrobiaceae bacterium
CGAGGTGTCGACGGACAAGGTTGACTCCGAGGTGCCCTCGCCTGCCGAGGGGGTCCTGACCAACATCCTGGTCGAAGAAGGTGACACCGTCGACGTCGGTGTGACGTTGGCCGTCATCGGCGAGGCCTCGTCGTCCAACGGGGATGCCCCGGGTGCGGCAGCAGCAGCGCAGGAAGCGGGACCTGCTCCTGAGCCCGAGCAGTCGCCTGCGGCACAGGCACCGGCTGAGAGCCCGACGGTCCAGGCCGACCGAGAGCCGGCCTCTGACCACGAGGGCGACCCCTCCCCGGTCGGCACCGAGCCGACGCCGCCTCCTACCTCTCCTCTCAACGGATCCTCGGGCGATGGACTCGTGTTGTCGCCAGTGGTTCGGAAGCTGATGACCGAGCACGGCATCGATCCGGCCTCGGTGACCGGTACCGGACTCGGGGGACGTATCACCCGCTCCGACGTCGAAGCCATCGTGGCCAAAGGAGAACCGGCAGCAGTGCCGAGCATCGCCCCGGCCCCCGTCGTCTCCGCTCCTCCTCCTGCTGGTGAAACTGGCCCACTCCCGACGGCCACGGAGCGGGACGAAGTGGTGCCATTCACCAACATCCGCCGTCGGACGGCCGAGCACATGGTGCGTTCCAAAGCCACCTCAGCCCATACGCTGATGGTCAAGGAGATCGACTACGAGCGGGTCGAGCAGGTTCGCCGGGCCCATGGCGAGCGCTTCAAGTCTGAAGAGGGGTTCAGCCTCACCTACCTGCCGTTCGCCGCTCGAGCCACCGTCGAAGCGCTGGCCGAATTCCCCCATCTCAACTCGTCAGTCGGGGACGACTCGCTCATCGTCCACCGCGACATCAACTTGGGCATCGCAGTCGACCTCGACAATGAGGGTCTCATCGTGCCGGTGGTGCACAACGCTGAGGAGCTGAACCTGCGGGGCATGGCCCGAAGGATCCGGGATGTGGCCGGCCGGGCCCGGAGCAAGCGGCTCAGCCTCGACGACATCAGCAACGGGACCTTCTCGATCACCAACGCCGGACCGTTCGGAACCATGATCACGGGAGCGATCATCAACCAGCCCCAGGTGGCGATCTTGTCCACCGACGGAGTCTCGAGGAAGCCCGTGGTCGTCGAACTGCCCGACGGCACCGAGTCGATCGCTATCCACTCCGTTGGTCTCGTGGCCATGAGCTTCGACCACCGAGCGGTGGACGGTGCGTACGTCGCCAGGTTCCTTGCCCGACTGTCACAGGTTCTCAACGATCGTGACTGGGCCGGCGAGCTCTAGGTCACGGATTTCATGCCTTCAGGCCGGTCGGCCGACAACTGATGAGAGCCCGGTGGCTGGGTCGCGTCCCCTATGAGGAGGCATTGGTCCTACAACAGGCCATGAGCGCCAGAGCTGACGGTGACTATCTGTTGCTGTTGGAGCACCCGGCCGTCTACACGCTGGGCCGGAACGGAGACAGCGAGAACCTCCTTGTCGACCCGGCAGACGTCGGTGCCGAACTGGTCCACGTCGATCGGGGCGGCGACATCACCTTCCACGGGCCCGGCCAACTTGTCGGGTATCCGCTGATCTCGGTCGGCCCGGGCCTCCACCGGGGGCCCGAGCACGTGCGGCGGGTCGAGCAGATTGTGATCGACGCCCTTGTCGCTCTCGGCCTTTCGCCCGCGGATGTAGGGCGCCTGCCCGGCTTCCCCGGGGTCTGGGTGGGCCTGCGTCGAGATGGAGGCCGGGAGCCGAGGAAGATCTGCGCTGTTGGCGTCCGCACCGCCAGGGGTCGCACGACCCACGGCTTTGCCCTCAACGTGCGTCCCGACCTCGCCATGTTCGCCAATATCGTGCCGTGCGGAATTAGCGACAAGTCCGTAACCTCGCTTGCTGCCGAGGGACTTGATCTGGCCATGTCCGACGTGGTCGATGCCATCGTCCACTCGGCCGAAGAGATATGGGGCCGTGCCGACCAGGTTCAGCGTGTGATGGACGCAGCGACGTCGGCTGAGCTCGGTTTACACTCGATGCCCACCCGGGCAGGGGCAGAGTCGCCTGGGCCATCGCCAACTCCAGAATGGGTGCCGGTCGTACTTGGCCGGCGCCGACCAGGCGAGCGATCCCTCGACCGTCGTCTCGAGCAAGCCGGTGTCGATCCGAACGGTGGCGTGGGCATGGCCGAACGGAAGCCGTCGTGGCTCCGGGTGAAGGCGAAGATGAGCGGGGAGTACCTGGGGCTCCAGCACGAGATCCGGGATCTCGGACTCAGCACCGTGTGCGAAGAGGCGGGCTGCCCGAACATCTACGAGTGCTGGGCGGACGGCACCGCCACCTTCATGATCAACGGTTCCCGGTGCACCAGGGCTTGTGGGTTCTGCCAAGTCGACACGCGGCACCCCCTGCCGCTCGACGCCGACGAGCCTCTTCGGGTGGCCGAAGCGGTGAAGAGGATGGGCCTCGCCCACGCGGTGATCACCTGTGTGGCTAGAGACGACCTTCGAGACGGGGGAGCTGGGGGCTTCGTCGCAACCATCGCCGCCATCCGCTGCCTCACCCCCCGCACGAAGATCGAAGTGTTGATCTCTGACTGCAAGGGTGACGCGCCCTCGTTGCGCTCGATCTTCGACGCCCAGCCGGATGTTCTGAACCACAACATAGAAACGGTGGCCCGCCTCCAGAGGGCAGTCAGGCCCTCGGCCGGATATGCCCGGAGCCTGGCCGTACTGGCCCGTGCGAAAGATGCCGGCCTGGTCACCAAGTCAGGCATGATCGTCGGCATGGGTGAGCGCACCGATGAGGTCATTGCCACACTGGAGGACCTCCGGGCGGTGGGCGTCGACATCGTGACCGTGGGCCAGTACCTTCGTCCGAGCCACCTTCACCTGCCGGTGGCTCGCTGGTGGACGCCAGAGGAGTTCGAGTCCATCCGGGTGGCCGGCATGTCCATGGGATTCGCTCATGTGCAATCCTCACCGCTCACCCGATCGAGCTACCACGCACGCGAAGCCTCACAGGCATCGTCCGGGATGGACATTGAGGGCTACGAGAACCTGGCGGCCGCGCTATGACGCGGACATCGCTCACCCGGGCGAAGGTGGGGCCATGACGGCCCTGACGAGCCACGCGTTGAGTTCGCGCCAGATCCGGATCGACAGGGTGAGGGCACGCATGGAGGAGACGGGTGTCGACGCCCTCTTGTTGTCCCATGGGGCCGACCTGCCGTGGCTCACCGGTTACAGGGCAATGCCGCTCGAACGGCTGACCATGCTGGTGCTGCGGGCCCAAGGTGATCCGGTGCTGGTTGTGCCGGCCCTCGAGGCCCCTCGGGTGAGCGCGGCGGATGACTTGTTCTCGATGCTGCCGTGGACCGACACCGAAAACCCCATCGACTTGGTCACCTCCATCCTCGGTGCCGGCGGCACGTCCGGGGACAAGCAGCGATACGCCGTGTCGGACCGCGCCTGGGTGACGACAGTTCTCGCCCTCCAACGTGAGATGCCTTCCGCGGAGTGGGTCGAGGCGTCAACGGTGACCTCTCCGATCAGGGCGGTCAAGGACGCAGACGAGCTGGAAGCCCTGAGACGTGCCGGCGCCGCCGCTGACCGCGTGGCGACAAAGCTCCAAGCCGGCCAGATTCCGCTTATCGGTCGCACCGAGGCCGCAGTGTCGGGGGACATCGCGTCGATGCTGGTCGCCGAGGGGCACCAACAGGTCAACTTCGCCATCGTCGGCAGCGGGCCCAATGCCGCCAGCCCTCACCATGAGCCGGGCAGCAGGGTCATCGGCAGGAACGAGACCGTTGTCTGTGACTTCGGCGGGACCTACTCCCTCGACGGCGACGTCGGCTACTGCTCGGACATCACCCGAACGGTCATGACCGGATCACCGGGCGCCGACATCGACGAGTGCTACCAAGCCCTCTGGGGAGCCCAGCAGGCGGCAGTGGCCGCCGCGGCGTCAGGAGTGAGTTGCGAGCAGGTGGACAAAGTGGCGAGAGACGCGATCGGCGAAGCCGGCTTCGGCCACCTCTTCGTCCACCGGACCGGGCATGGCATCGGCATCGAAGAGCACGAGGACCCCTATCTCGTTTCGGGCAACACCGAGCTACTGCAGCCCGGTCATGCCTTCTCAGTGGAGCCTGGTATCTATTGGCCGGATCGGTTTGGCATGCGCTTGGAGGACATCATCGTCATCGATGCCGACGGACAACCTGAACCTCTCAACCGTGTCGACCACGCACTCGTGGTCGTCGACGCCTGAGCTGGCGTCGTGGACCTTGGTATCGAGGGAAGGGTCGCCCTCGTCGTTGCCGGTTCCCGGGGACTCGGGCGGGCCACAGCCGAGGCGCTGGCGGCCGAGGGTGTCAAAGTCATGGTGTCGGCACGGAACGAAGCCAGCCTGGCCGAGGTGGGCGAAGCCATCGGCTCCGCCGGCGGAACGGCGGCGACCACCGTGGCCGACCTCGCTGACCCGGCGGCACCGGCCATGCTGGTGGCGGCGACCGTCGAGGCGTTCGGGACCATCGACATCGTCGTCGCCAACTCTGGTGGCCCACCCCCGGGATCCGCACTCGAGCTCGATGACGAACAACTCGACTCCGCCCTCAATTTGAACCTCTTGTCGGCTGTGCGACTGGTGCGAGAATCGATACCGACCATGCGGGCCGGCGGCTGGGGGAGAATCTGCTGCATCACGTCCTACTCCGTCGTGCAGCCCATTCCAGGCTTGGCGCTGTCCAATACGGCCAGGGCGGGGCTTTGGGCGTGGGCGAAGACGGCGGCCCAGGACCTGGCTCGAGAGCAAAGCGGCATCACCTTGAATCTGGTCTGCCCGGGGCCTCACGCCACGGATCGGATGCGCGAGCTCGGAGGAACGGGTGTCATGGGACAGCCCGATGACTTTGGCCAGGTCGTTGCCTTCCTCTGCTCCGAGCAGGCCGGCTTCGTGAATGGAGCGGCCGTCGTGGTCGACGGCGGTGCCACCCTGGCCTTGTGATCGGGCGTGCCTCTACTCAGGCCGTCTGTCCTGCTGCTAGACCGTCCGCCCATTCGCGCCGGGTCCGTGCATTCCAGAAGCGGCGTTGCACGATGAGGGCGATCACGCCCACCACCAAGAGGATGGCCACGTTCAAGAACAGCTGCTCGGTGGCGCCCCACGCCGCGTGCCACTCTCCGTAGGCGACCGAGACTCCCATTGAGGCGGCGGCGGGGATGGTGGTGACCGAAATGAACACACCGATCAGGGCACTGACCTTGCTTTGGAGGATCGAGACGACCCCAACGATGCCGGCGATGACGGCGACCAGCACCGAGAAGATGTCGGGCTCGCTGATGAGTTCGGAGACCGGGCGGTACCCCAGTGTGAAGTCATGGGGTGTGAGACCGAGTCCCCTGATGATCAGGCCGAGCAGCCAACAAGACACGATGGCGAGGGCGAATCCCACGGCGAGAGCGACCATCCCGCGCCTGACGGGACGCCGATGGCGCTGGGTGATCCCGAGAGCGGCACCGAGTATGGCGCTGTACTCCGGGCCAACCACCATGGCGGCCACAATGAGAATCTGGGAGTTGTCGAGGATGCCGGCCGCGGCGAGCAGTCCGGCACACAGGAGCAGGAGGAAGAAGCTGAACGGATAGGTGGCGTTGGCCCGGATAGTGGCGTCGACCACCTCCCAGACCGGGGCGATCTCACGATCGTTCACCGTCTGCTTGATCATCTCGCGATGAGACCGTATGACCGCTGTCTCCGTCCTGTCGACCGAGATGGGTCCTCGCTGGCGCGGGCTCAACCCCCGCAGCTGACCGATCACCTGGTGGGCGACCTCTGCGGTGAGGTCGCACTCGACCACGTCGCCGTCAGGGAAGCGGGCAGATCCGGCCTGGACGGCCACGTTGACAGCGCCGCTGCTCGCACCGAGGACCTGGAGGATGATCGGGGTGCTCTCGGGGGGGCTGGCCAAACGGATGTGATACATCTGCCTCCTGCTCCTGCTCCTGCTCCTGCTCCTGCTCCGGTCCGCGCTCCGGCCGCGATGTCGGCTCGGCTGCAGGACCGCCGTGAGCCAGCACGCTAGCGACGCACCGGCCCGGTCGGAGTGATCCGACGGAAACCGCGATCAGGCGACGAAGTACTTGGCCTGTGGATGATGGCAGATGATGGCTGTCGTCGACTGCTCAGGGTGAAGCTGGAACCCCTCTGAGACCTCGATCCCTATGCGCTCGGCACCGAGCAGGTCGACGACCTTGGCATTGTCCTCGAGTGCCGGGCACGCCGGATAGCCCCATGAGTAGCGTCCTCCCCGATACTTCTGGCGGAAGAGCCCGGTCAGAGTCGGCCCGTCCTGATCGGCGAACCCGAGCTCCTCGCGGATCCGGTGGTGCCAGAACTCGGCGAGCGCCTCGGCCATCTCCACGCCCAGACCGTGAAGGTAGAGGTACTGCTGGTACTCGTCGGCCGCGTACAGCCGGCCTGCCTCCTCGGTGACCCGAAAGCCCATGGTCACGACCTGGAAGCTGGCCCAGTCGGGCTCTCCGGAGGTCACCGGCCGGAAGAAGTCGCTGATGCAGAGCCACGGATCCTCGGTCTGGCGGGGGAACGAGAACCGCATCCACTCCGAGGTGCGACTGTCATCTTTGAAGATGACAAGGTCGTCTCCGTCAGAGTTGGCTGCGAAGTGGCCCCAGGCCACCTGGGGCAGAAGGAGTTGCTCGGCCTTGGCAGTGGCCAGCTGCTCTCGCAGGAGGCTCCTCACCCGCTCTTTGAATGCAGGGTCGTTCTCCCCGCTCTGGGGGCGGAAACCCCATTGGTTCCGGAACAGTGCGGTCTCGTTGAGGTAGGTGGCGATCTCGTCGATAGCCATGCCCTTGGCCACCCGGCTGCCTACGAAGGGCGGCACGAACACAGGATTGTCAGCGGCGACCTCCGGCGAGCGGGCCGGCAGCACTTCGCCCCGCTCGAGGGCTTCGGCCGCGGCCTGCTTGCGCAGCTCGCTCTTCCGTGGGCCGAGGTCCCGCCCGCCGATGGCGATACCGAACTCGGGGTCGTCCTCCCCGGAGCGTGAGAGCTCGACCAGTCGGTCCATGGTTCTCAGCCCTTCGAAGGCGTCCTTACCGTAGAAGAGACGTCCGTCGTAGACCTGTCGCAAGTCGCGCTCGACGTAGGTTCGGGTGAGGGCGGCTCCGCCCAGGATCACTGGGATGTGGGAGAGGCCCCGGCGGTTCAGCTCCTCCAAGTTGTCTCGCATGATGAGGGTCGACTTGACCAGCAGTCCGGACATGCCGATGGCGTCGGCGTCCGACTCCTCGAGGGCAGCGACCATATCGGTGATGCCAACCTTGATCCCCAAGTTCTTCACCGTGTACCCGTTGTTGGTCAAGATGATGTCCACCAGGTTCTTCCCGATGTCGTGCANNAGGATGATGTCCACCAGGTTTTTGCCAATGTCGTGCACGTCGCCGCGGACCGTGGCCAGCACCATGGTTCCCTTGCCGCCTTGGTCGGCCTTCTCCATGGAAGGCTCGAGGTGGGCAACCGCGGCTTTCATCGTCTCGGCTGAACCGAGCACGAAGGGAAGCTGCATCTCGCCGGTGGCAAACCGCTCTCCGACGATCTTCATCCCGGCGAGGAGATAGTCGTTGATGATGAGAAGGGGGGTTATTCCCTTCGCCATCGCCTCTTCAAGGTCGCCCTCCAGGCCATTGCGGTCGCCGTCGACAATCCGGTGCTCGAGTCGTTGCTCGACCGGCCAGCCGGACCGATCCTCGGTGGTGGTGGCACTGGTGGCGGACACGCCTTCGAAGATGGACAGCAGCTCGGTCAAGGGGTCATAGCCGTCGTGCCGGCGGTCATAGACGAGGTCGAGGCACACCTCTTTCGCCCGTTCGTCGATCTTGGAAAGGGGGAGGATCTTCGAGGCGTGGACGATGGCTGCGTCGAGGCCGGCCTGGACGCACTCATGGAGGAACACCGAGTTGAGGACCTGACGGGCAGCCGGGTTGAGGCCGAAGGAGACGTTCGAGAGCCCGAGGATCGTGAAGACCCCGGGGAGCTCCGCTTTGATGCGCCGGATCCCCTCGATGGTCTCGATCCCGTCCTTGCGGCTCTCCTCCATCCCGGTCGACAGGGGAAGGGCCAGGGCATCGAACATCAGATCCTCGGAACGGAGGCCATAGCGCTCAGTTGCGATGTCGTGGATGGCCTTGGCCGAGCGCAGCTTCCAGTCTGCCGTCCGCGCTTGGCCTTCGGTGTCGATGCAGGTGCACACGACGGCGGCACCGAACTCCTTGGCCAGGGTTAAAAAGGAGTCGAGACGGGTCCCTGGGGCGTCGCCCTCCTCGAGGTTCACCGAGTTGATGACCGCCCGCCCGCCGATCCACGACAGGGCTGTCTCAACGACCGGGGCCTCGGTCGAGTCGACCATGAGGGGGACGGTCGACTGGGTGGCGAAACGGGACATGATCTGCTCCATGTCGGCGACACCGTCTGCCCCTGTGTAGTCGACGCACACGTCGATCAGGTGGGAGCCACCCCCCACTTGCTCGCGAGCCATGGCGACGCACGTATCCCACTCGCCTTCGAGCATGGCCTCACGGAACTTCTTCGAGCCGTTGGCATTGGTCCGCTCTCCGACGACGAGGAATGACGTGTCCTGTTCGAACGGCACCTGCGTGTAGATGGATGCCGCCCCGGGCTCGGGCTCAGGGCTCTTGGCGGCCGGGGTCAGCCCGGCGCATGCCTCGACGACGGCGCGCAGGTGCTCGGGCGTCGTCCCACAACATCCTCCGATGATGCCGATCCCGAGCTCGCTCACGAACTGACGGTGGAAGTCGGCCAGCTGCTCGGGAGTGAGGTCGTAGTGCATGGCACCGTCAACCACGGACGGCAGTCCGGCATTTGGAAGGCACGACACCGGCATGCCAGTGTGGCCGGTCAGGTGACGGAGGGGCTCGAACATCTCCGCAGGCCCCGTGGCACAGTTCAATCCGATGACGTCGATGTCCATGGCCTCGAGGGCGCAGAGAGCAGCGCCGATCTCGGTTCCGGGGAGCATCGTCCCGGTCAGCTCGATAGTGACCTGGGTCTGAATTGGCAGATAGAGATCGGCGGCCTTCATGGCTCGGCGCGCTCCGTTCACAGCCGCCTTGGCCTGGAGCAGGTCGAAGACCGTCTCGATGATGATGAGGTCAACACCCCCCTCGATGAGTGCGGCTGCCTGCTCTTGGTAGAAGTCCCGGAGGTCGGCGTATCGGATCTGCCCGAGCGTCGGGAATTTGGTTCCCGGACCGATGCTTCCTGCCACCCAGCGGGGATGATCAGGTGTCGAGAAGTCGTTGGCCGCATCTCGGGCGAGGGCGGCAGCGGCCAGGTTCAACTCCCTCACCCGGTGACCCTGCCCATACTCGGCGAGGACCGGGGCAAAAGCCCCGAACGTGTCGGTCTCGACCACGTCGCAGCCCACCTCGAAGAATGAACGGTGCACGCGGTCGATGGCCTCGGGCCGACTGGTCACCAAGAGCTCATTACAGCCCTCGAGCTCTGGTCCCCCGAAGTCGTCAGCACTCAGGTTGGCCAGCTGGAGGTTGGTGCCCATGGCCCCGTCGAACACGAGGACCCGCTCTGAGGCGGCCTGGAGGTAACTGGAGGAGCCATGGGGACGGGTCATATTCCCACCAAGGTTACCGGGAGCGGCAATCGGCATCATCACTCGGGCCCCTTCCGAGCTCCATGGCCGACAGTGGCGGTCATTCGAGGTCCTATGGCGAGGGACAATGAAACCTAAACGATGTCGTTTAGCATCATCGGGGTGATGGACAGGTGCTGAGGATCTATACCAAGACAGGGGATGACGGCACCACGGGCCTGCTCTTCGGCGGCAGGGTCGGGAAAGACTCGGCCCTCATGCAGATCACCGGCACGGTTGACGAGGCCCAGGCGGCACTGGGCATGGCCCGAGCTGAGGTCATCGCGGAATCAGAGTTGGACGATTTGCTGACCAGCCTGGAGCGAGACCTCTACGTCCTCATGGCCGAGGCCACGACCGCGCCGTCCAACCGGTCGAAGCTGGTAGCCGGGACGACCCTGGTGACCGAGCGGATGATCGAGTCCCTCGAAGGGCACATCGACAACTTGATCGAACGCTTCGATATGCCCACCGACTTCGTTGTACCGGGGGCCAACCGTGTGTCGGCGGCGCTCGATCTCGCCCGCACCGTGGTGAGGCGGGCCGAACGGCTGGTTGTCTCCGAGCCCATCGAGGGCTCCCTGGTCGGCCGGTACCTCAATCGCCTCTCTGACCTGCTGTGGGCCATGGCCCGGTGGGCAGAGGGTGAGGAACATCTCTTGGCCAGGACTCAACCTCGCCATGCACGGGCGTCGGGCGGCCAGGTCGGCTCGGCTGGTCCGGATGGGGTCGGCTCGGCTCAGGAGTTCGAAAGCGAAAAGAGTGGAGAATCGCCGTCATGAGAATTAGGCAGCATTCCGGAGCGACGCTTCCATCGGGCGTGCTGGCCATCGGGGTGCCCGTCGTCTCACACAGCGATGGTCCGAGGGTGGCTCTCGACGGCGATGCCGCCGGCTTGGCCGCAACCGTGCCATCCTCCCTTGATCCTGCGTGGTGCAAACGGCAGGGTTTCAGCGGAAAGCTAGGCCAGACATTCAAGATCAATGGGGCCAGTGGGCCCTCGGTTCCGGCCGAGGGAGAGACCGCAGACCCAGAGGTGGTGCTGGTCGGCGTCGGGGACCTCGCCCGCCTCACCGGAGACGGAGGGGTCGAGAACCTGCGTCGGGCTTCCGCCGCGTTCGTCCGCTCCGTCGGTGACGCAGAGGCCGCGGCACTCTTCCTGCCGACAGGCAGCGAACTGGGGCTCGAGGCCATGGCTTCGGCCGTCGCCGAGGGTGCGGTCTTGTCTGCCTACCGCTACGAGGAGTTCCGCACCGGAGACAAGCCCGGCTCGCTCCGCCTCCTCTACGTGATTGGCTCGTCTGTCGATGATGACCTCATCGTGTCCGGACTGCGCCACGGCGAGCGCATCGCCGAATCGGTGAGCCTGGCCCGGGACCTGGTCAACGAGCCTCCGAGCTCCCTCACGCCTGAGAAGTTCGCAGACGTGTTCGTCGCCCGATTCGCCGACGTTCCCGAGATCTCCATCGAGGTCTGGGACGAGGCCCGAATCGCCGAGGAGCGACTCGGGGGCCTGGCCGGGGTGGCTCGTGGATCGACAGTTCCGCCACGCTTCATCCGGGTCGACTACGAGCCGCGTGAGCCGCTGAGGATCGAAGGGAAAGTGCCCCACGTGGTCCTGGTCGGCAAGGGGATCACGTTCGACTCCGGCGGGCTCTCCCTCAAGACTGCCGGTGGTATGGAGACAATGAAGACGGACATGGGTGGGGCCGCAGCCGTCCTCGGGGCGGTTGATGCCGCCGCCGCCCTCGGCTCGCGAATCCGCGTCACGGTCCTGACCCCCCTCACCGAGAACATGCCGAGTGGATCAGCGGTCAAGCCCGGTGATGTCCTTACCGCCCGCAACGGCAAGACGATCGAAGTTCTCAACACTGATGCCGAAGGGCGCTTGGTGCTGGCCGACGGCCTGTCGATCGCCGCCGAGGAACACCCGGATGCCATCATCGACCTCGCCACCCTGACAGGTGCCGCCATTGTCGCTCTGGGCAAGGAGATCGCCGGCATCCTCGGGAACGACGAGACCCTCATCGCTGAGCTGAGGGCGGCCGCCGATCGCGGCGGCGAGTCGCTCTGGCCCCTCCCGATGCCCGAGGAGTACCGGAGCCACATCGACTCGGAGATCGCCGATATGCGCAACGTGGGCCGCCCCGGCCAGGCCGGCAGCATCGCGGCCGCCATGCTCCTCAGAGAGTTCGTGGGCGACGTGCCTTGGGCCCACTTGGACATCGCCGGACCGGCGCGCTCGGATGAAGCTACCCGTTACCTTGCCAAGGGCGGCACCGGATTCGGCGTCCGCACCTTGGTCGCGCTGCTTACCTCGGACTCGTTTGCCCGCTCTCTTGTGACCGACGGGAGTCACTGACAGCCAGGCGCAGGGCGTCCTTTGGAGCCTCATAGAACAGCCATCGGCTCGATGGAGCCGACACCGGGCTGGCTCGGACGGATCACGGGCGCGGTCGACCGAACCTGTGCGTCGGGCCCCACCCGGCACCCGGCCGACGAGTGCGGTACCTTCGAACTGTGAAGATCGCCGTTCTTGGAGCCGGTTCGTGGGGTACGACGGTCGCCTCCCTGGTGGCCCCGCGACACGACACGGTGCTTTGGGCCCGGAACCCGGACGTGGCCAAGGCCATCAATATCGAGCATGCCAATCCCGCCTATCTGCCAGGATTCCAGCTGTCCTTTGAGCTGACTGCCACCTCCCGGCTCGATGAGGCGGTATGTCAAGCCGACCTCTTGGTCATCGGGGTGCCCACGTCAGGCTTTCGGTCGGTCCTGTTGGACGCAGCGCAATACATCCGACCGTGGGTACCGGTCGTGAGCCTGACCAAGGGCCTCGAGAAGGGCTCCCATCTACGTATGACCGAAGTGATCAAAGAGATCGTCCCAGGCCATCCCGTGGCCGCACTCACCGGTCCCAACATTTCCCACGAGATCATGTCCGGAAAAGCGGCAGCAGCCGTCATAGCCACCGAGGATCTGGAGGTGGCGATCGCCATCCAGAAGGTGATCACGCGTGGGGTATTCCGTGTCTATCTCAACAATGACGTCATTGGGTGCGAGATCGGAGGCGCTCTGAAGAACGTCATCGCCATCGCAGCCGGCATCGGTGAGGGTCTGGACGTCGGGGACAATACGAGGGCAGCGGTCATGTCCCGGGGGTTGGCCGAGCTGACCCGGCTCGGCGTGGCCATGGGTGCCCAGCCGGCGACGTTCGCTGGACTGGCGGGCATGGGCGACTTGATTGCCACCTGCATGAGTCCGCACAGTCGGAATCGCGCCGTCGGTGAGCAGCTTGGGAGGGGTCGGAAACTGGAAGACATCCTGGCCGAGATGCACATGGTGGCCGAGGGGGTAAAGACGGCATCGGTCGCACTGGAGTTGGCCGATCGCCATGACATCGACCTACCAATCTGCGCAATGATCGACAAGGTGGTCAGGGGGGAGATGGCGCCGTCGGCTGCCTATTGGGGCCTTACCCCAGCCGGTCGCGAAGACGAACCAGGCTGACAAGCGACCGCCGCAATCCGGATGGTGATGGGCCGTTGAGGGGAGTTAGATCGGCTTTCACGTCCGAGGACGGCCTTCTCCATGTCGGATGGCATCATCGGCGGCGCTGAAGGCCACGGCCGGATGGAACTGCCAGGCGCCCAACCGGTCCTCAATCGTTTTGCGACTGTGGCCAGCTGAAGCCAGGCCCGTGGCCAGCCGCCGTGCTCGGCGACGCATGCGTTCGGCTTCGGAGAGATGCTGCTCGCTCATCCAGCGTTGATGGCTGACCTGAAGCGACTGGGGTAGTCGACGGAGGTGGCGCAGTGGGAGCGGGGGAATCCGGGTACGCACGGCAAGCTCACCCGGACCCTGGTCCTTTGCAAGGTCGAAGGTGGAGAGTCGCCGGAGGGCTCGATGAAAGGGCGAGTTCTTCCCCATGCGGTCGCCGAGGCCCAAGGATCGGGCCATGTCGACCAAGTCAGCGACGAATCCCTCGTCATGAAGCTCGAGTCCATAGGAGAGACGACGAAGCAACCACGTCGTCGAGGGGCCGATAATTGGTAACCAATACAGTTCGACGTACCGGGAACAGGGATGAACACCATGAGGATCGGCCACCGGGTCGACCCAGGGGACGATCCGCAGTGTCAGCTTGTCGGAACGGTCTATGGGAGAGGCTCCGGATCGACCATTGGCAGGATGGGCGACGGCACGGGGCGATACGGGGCCGTGCGGGAGGGCAGTGATATTGGTCATGGTTGGTCTCCGGGGTCGGGGCTGAGGCACATCTGTCCGAGCCACCCTGGTGCGCTCGACTTGCCGGGCACCTATCCAGGCAGCTTGCACCGGTCCCATCAAATCATCGGATCGCTGGAGTATTCGGGGGTCCCGAACAACCTCCCACCGTCCTGACGCGGAAGGGTCCGCGCCGTGACAACGGCGCCCACCTACTGTGGCACCGGTCGCAATACCAAGGGGGTCGTCCGGATGAAGAGTTTGTCGCAACGGAAAGATACCGACTTGCCTGTGAGACACCGGCTGTCGGTCATCGCCAAGTTGGGGATTGTGACCGCGCTCGCTGGCGCGGGTCTAGCTGTGACATTCGGGGTGGCAGGCGCGTCCACCCCGACCCCTCCTTCGCCGATCACCTACACCAATGCATCCACACCCGTGGCCGCAACTGTTCCGGCGGGTGTATGTGCGGTCACCTTCAGCGCCACCGGCGGTCAGGGAGGTGGGGCCGAGGGTGGCTTCGGCGGTGAGGTGGAAGCCACCATCACGGTGTCAGCGGGTGAAGCCTATTCCGTGGCGGTTGGAGGAGCGGGCGGAGTTGCCACCGGTGGATTGAGTGGGGGTGTTGCGTCAGGTGGAGCGGGCGGCGTTGGTGGTAGTGCGAATCAGGGCGGCGGTGGAGGGGGAGCGTCCACGGTTGCCGTCAATGGTGCGCACTCCCCGATCCTCATTGCCGCCGGAGGTGGTGGGAGTGGACTTGCAAATTCCGTGCCCGGTGGATCGTTGGTGACTGCCGGTGGTTCAGGTGGAGTCACCGGTGGCAACGGAGCCCCGGGTCCAGACGCGTCAACGACCGGGGGAGCTGGCGCCACGACCACCGGGCCTGGTGCTCAGGGGTCTGGCCCCGCGAGCCCAGGCTTTCCCGGAGTAGGAGCGGTCGGCGGCGCCGGAGTCAGTGAAGAAGGCGCTGGCGGCGCGGGCGGTGGTGGCCTGTTTGGAGGTGGTGGTGGGGCTGACGACGGTAACTTCCATGCCGGTGGGGGTGGCGGAGGATCGAACCTGGCACCCGCAGGTGCAACGATCAACGCCACGGCAACGACAGGCACCGGATCGGTTGTGGCTACGTTCGTCGAGTGTCCCGCTCCTGCTCCTGCTCCTGCTCCTGTTTCGGGCTACTGGACGGTGGCGGGAGACGGCGGCGTATTCTCCCACGGTCCTGGGTTTTACGGCTCGACCGGCAACCTCGTCCTCAGTCAGCCGGTTGTCGGCATGACGTCCACCAACGATGGGCTCGGCTACTGGTTCGTCGCCAAGGATGGTGGAGTGTTCTCCTACGGTGATGCCCAGTTCCACGGATCGGTCCTAGCGCTGAAAGAGAGTGTGAAAGATATCGTGGGCATGGCCGCCGACACTGCTACCGGTGGGTACTGGCTGGTGGGCTCTGACGGCGCGGTCTACGCTTTCGGTGCGCCGTCTGATGGTTCAGTGCCAGGATTCGGCCTGCACCTGAGCAACATCGTCGGCATCGCCGCCACCGCCCACGGTGGGGGTTACTTCCTGGTGTCCTCGACCGGTGCGGTCTACGCCTTCGGTGATGCCAACTACCAGGGTGGGGCCAACACTCTGCCTCAAATCAACGCACCCATCGTCGGAATCAGCGTTGACTCGGCCACCGGCGGCTACTGGGAAGCAGGCTCCGACGGAGGCATCTACTCCTTCGGGGCACCTTTCCACGGCTCTGCCGGTGGCATTCGGCTGAACAAACCCGTCGTCGGCATCAGTGCTACAGCCGATGGCTCGGGCTACTACCTGGTGGCGACCGAT
The DNA here is from genome assembly GCA_003164275.1 of Acidimicrobiaceae bacterium. Next base: position 15,714 of record PLSY01000226.1, read on the forward strand.
GGAGGTGTCTTCTCCTTCAACGCACCGTTCCTCGGCTCCATGGGAGGCTCGCATCTGAACGCTCCAATGGTGGGCATCTCGACGGCTGGATAGCGATGCGGGCTGGCTGACAACTACCTCGGTCCCAGCCGCTCTGGTGGACCCTGGATGCGGGCAGGCGCTGGAGAGCCGACCCGGTCCTCTTATTGGCTCCTATTCAATAGTCGACGGACCGAGAATCGGGGGGCCAGTAGGTGGGGTAGGGGGTGCCCCCGACCGGCACTTCGGCAGCGGGCCCGCAGTTCGGTTGCTTGCCGGTGCGTCGCCCTCCGGCCCCGATGGCAACCAAGATCCCGTCCTGGGACCGGATCAGGATGTGTCGCGTAGCGTTAGGAGATCCACGAGGATGCCAGTGCGGTCTCTGCCGCCGCGAGCGCCTCGGTCGGCTCCCCCCGCGAGGTGTCAATGACGGTCGCCGACTCCCACGGATCCATCCGTCGGCGCATTGTCTCGCGGACGTCAGGTGTCGCCTCCGACTCGGAGGCACCACCGGCGAGCCGCCGCAGGATCCGACGACCCGCCTCCTCCGGTGCGACCTCGCAGCGGAACTCCACGAGGTCGGTCGACGTCCGAGCAGCCACCTCACGCGCTGCGTCCCTCCGGTGAGCGTCGATCCACGAGGCGTCTAGGATCACCGACTCGGACTGCCCGAGGGCTTGTTCGGCCCGGTGCAGGAGTTCGCCGTACACGGCATCCGTCGCAGAGGGGCCGTAGCGCCCTGCCGGATCCTGTGCGATCCGCGCCACAATCGGTCCGCTCGCCTCCCTCCGGATCTCGTCCGAGCGAAGGATGGTCCAGCCTCGAGCGGCTCCGAGACCACTCGCCAGTGTCGACTTGCCCGAACCAGGGAGTCCTCCGATGAGCAGGAGAGCGACCTGTGATCGTCGGAGGTGATCCAGTGTGATCCGCTGGAAGCCTCGAGCCTGGGCCCCGGCCCCGGGCGCGCCCTGGGCCGCCTGCAGGCAGCTCACCTTGGCCCGGACGTACGCGCACGCCGCGAGGTAGTGATGGAGGAGTGGATCGGGGAACCGGTCGTCGGCGAGCTCCTGGTAATCGAGGAGGAATCGAGCAGCCTCTCCGGGGAACCCCAGACGCTCAAGGTCCATGGCCAGGAAGGCGACATCGGCGCAGACGTCCACGTAGCGCAACCGGTCTGAGAACTCGATGCAATCGAGGATCCGGACCCCGTCATCGAGACAGTAGACGTCATCGGCCTGAAGATCCCCATGGCCGTCACACACCCGGCCACCGGCGATGCGAGCACTGAGAAGTCCCTCTCGACCGTCCACCCAGCGAAGGGCCCTCATCCGGATTTCGCCGTAGTCCACGTCGTCGAGGATCGTGCCGACGAAGCGCTCGGTCTCGAGGAAGTTCGCCTCCCACTTGGCCCGTAGCGCCACGCCGGTCGCGGCGCGCGAGATCTCCGGCGAGCGGGCGGCGCTCCCGTGGAACGAGGCGAGGACCACGGCGACGCTCCGGAGCCACCCGGCGAGATTCTCCCCCCTGGAGGCGATCGTCGTCAGCCGGCGGTCCTCGGGTAGGCGCCGCATGACGACCATGTGGTCGAGGGGCTCTCCGTCGATCTCAACATCGGCCACGCCGAGGTACACATCGGGCGCTAGCCGACGGTTGAGCACCACCTCGCGCTCGCAATCGACGCGACGCGCCTCTCGCTCTCGGAAGTCGAGGAACTCGAACTGAACAGGCTTGTGGAGCTTGAAGACCCGATCGCCGACAAAGAAGAGTGTTGAGATATGCGTCTCGACGACGGCCGCTGGCTCGAGAGGCGATGCCGTCGGAGAGCGCTCTGGCTGCTGCATCCCGAGCCCCTTTCAGTCTCCGCTCGACCCCGACGGTAGCCGACCACCCCCGTGGAGCGGTGGGCACAGTTGCCACTACCTTGGAGCATCAAGACGAGGGGGCCACTACCGGGCAACTTGCAGAAGAGTCTCGCGCCGGGCAGGCGATGAAAATGCTCCTTCGAGTTGGGCATGATCGGCGACCCGCCTTCCTTCTGCCCCTCTGATCGCTTCAATCGTGAAGCGTTAGAGTCACCCGCAATCGCATCGCTCTTGGGAGTGGGTAGTGATTGAAGCGTTGACTCCGCGCGCATCGCAAGTGATGAGGTGTTGGCTGCTGATCGCCAGGGGCCACATCTTAGGTCTCGGAGCTTCGGCTGATCCGAGCGCCAGACATGTCCCTCAACGCAGGTGGCCTCAACTGAGCGCTACCCGGTGGTTGGAAATTGGATCCCGAAGTTAGCCTGGCAATTCACGATACGGGATCTCAAACCGTGCGTTGGGTGCGTCAGGATCCAGAGGGCGAGCGCTGCCCAATAACGCGCATCGGGCAACCGTCTTGAGAATGCCCCTAACGC
>PLSY01000356.1 GCA_003164275.1 Acidimicrobiaceae bacterium
TCTTCGTGTTCTTCGGGCTGGTGGCGACGGTTGGGACCTTCTACGTCCAAACCGGGCGACTGGACCTGGTTGTCGTCTGGCTGGCCGCGGTAGCGGTGGGACTGCTCGCCACTGCCCTGCTCTTGGCCAACAATCTCCGCGACATCGACACCGACGCCACCACCGGCAAGCGGACCCTGGCCGTCCGGGTCGGTCGGCGCCGTGCCGGCTTCCTCTATGTGGGGAGCGTGCTCGTGCCCTTCGCCGGCGTCTTGGTCTGGGGTGTCGTCTCGATCTCCGGCGCGGTGGCGTCGGTGCGCCCGGGCATCGCGTTCCTGCCCCTGGCGGCCCTGCCCTTGGCGGCGCCGCCGATCGGCCTGGTCACGAGCGAAGCCGCCGGTCGGGCCCTTCTGCCTGTCCTGGCCGCCACCGGACGACTGCAGCTGATCTTCGGGGTGCTGTTGTCAGTGGCGCTGTGGCTGTGGATTGCATGAGCGCCCTCGGAGCGTCAGCCCGGCGCCGACGGGCCCGGCATCGACCTCACGGCCCGGGCCACGAGGTCCGGCCGCTGGAGGTGGGGAGCGTGACCGGTTCCTGGAACGGTGATCGCAGAGGCGTTCGAGCCGATCGACCGGGCCAGGCGTCCTCCGAGGGCGGTGAACTTCTCGTCGTGCTCGCCGGTGATGATCAGGACGGGCATGGTGAGTTCTCCCAGCCTGTCCCACAGCGGTTGCTGGGTGCCGGTTCCAGCCAGGCGGAGGCTGGAGGCCAGCCCCGGGCCGGTGTTGGCCAGCCGCTCGGCGAAGCCGTTGGCCACCTCGTCGATGCCGGCGAACAGTGGTGCCTCGAGCCAGCGTCGAATGAAGACGTCGACCGGCACGGCCGGGCCCCGGGCGCCGGCTCCCGGGTCCAACTGGTCGGCCAGCTCGTTGTCGGCCCGGCGGCGGTCACGCCGCTCGGCTTCGTCGTCCAGCCCGGCGGTCCCCGAGATCAAGACCAGTCGATCGACCAGCTCGGGGAGGGCGAGGGCGAGGTGGAGGGCGAATCTCGCCCCCATCGAGTAGCCGAGATAGGTGGAGCGCAATCCTCTGTCGGCCATGAGGGCGGCTCCCTCGGGGAGGTCGGCCCGGACCACCGCCGACCGGCCGTGCCCGGGCATGTCGAGGGCCACGATCTGATGGTCGGCGCCGAGCAGGGCGTCAAGGCCCCCCCACACCCGGTGGGTCTGGGTGAAGCCGTGAGCCATGACCAGCCGGGGACCTCGATCGTCTGGCCCGACGGCGGCATACAGGTCAGCTGTCGACGGGGACCGACCAGGCGTGGGAGTGGCGGCTGTGGGCATAGGGAGTGGCCGTGAGCGTACCGACCGCCGACGGTGGCCACAGCGCCCCTGATGTCCAGGCAGCCTTCGCTTCCACGCTGGTGGACGAGTGGGTGAGGGGGGGCGTGTCACGGGCGGTGGTCTGTCCTGGCTCTCGGTCGACCCCACTGGCCGTCGCCCTCGCCGCCGAGCCGGCCATCGAGGTGACGGTGCGGCTCGATGAGCGATCGGCTGCATTCACCGCCCTCGGGATCGGCCTGGCCACCGGTCGACCGGCCCTGGTGGTGACGACCAGCGGCACCGCGGCCGCCGAGCTCCATGCTGCGGTGGTCGAGGCGGACCTGGCGGGGGTTCCCCTCATCGCCTGCACGGCCGACAGGCCCGCCGAGCTCCACGACGTCGGCGCCCCACAGACCATCGACCAGACCCATCTGTTCGGTCGCAGCCCACGCTGGTACTGCGATCCAGGGGTGCCGAGCGAGGCGACGCGGACATCGTGGCGGTCGTTGGCCGCCCGATCCGTGGCCGAGGCGACATCGGGGCCGGAGGGCCCTGGCCCCGTCCACCTCAACCTGCCCTTCCGGGAGCCGCTGCTCGGGGACGCCGGCCGAGCCGGCGGGATCCCGCCCGGTCGTTCGGGCTCGCGTTCCTGGCACGCCGTGGTGTCCGGGACCGCCCCCCTGGAGGCGACGGCACTGACCACCCTGGTTGACGCCGACCTCTTCGCCGTCGGCACCAGGGGCCTGATCGTCGCCGGGGCCGGGTGCGGAGATCCCGCCGCCGTTGTGAGCCTGTCCGAAGCCCTCTCCTGGCCGCTCCTCGCCGACCCCCGCTCGGGGGCGAGGGGAGAGGGGCCGACCGTGGTGGCGGCGGCAGACGGCATCCTGCGGTCGTCAATGTTCGCCGGATCCCATCGCCCCGACACCGTCATCTCCGTGGGTCAGCCCTGGGTGTCCAAGGTGGTGAACCAGTTCCTAGCCGAGTCGGCCTCACTCGGGACCGTCACCGTCGCCGTCGAACCGACAGGCCGTTGGTACGACCCTGAGCGGAACCTCGAGCTGCTCATCCGGTCCGATCCGCAGTCCTTCTGCCAGGCCGCCCTCGAGGCCGTCGGGGAGGCGCCGCCCAGCCGAGGCCCGGGTGGTGCGTGGCTCGACGACTGGACAGATGCTGAACGCCGAGCCCAGTCGGCCATCGATGTCGGGTCGACCGGCCTCACCGAGCCGACCCTCGCTCGACGGCTGACGGCCGCGCTCCCCGACGGGGCAACGCTGGTCGTGTCCTCGTCCATGCCCGTACGAGATGTCGAGGCGTTCAGTGCCCGGCGTCCTCGCCCGGTCACGACCTTGGCCAACCGAGGGGCGAACGGCATCGACGGCGTGGTCTCGACCGCCCTCGGAGTGGCCGTGGCCGCCGATGGGCCGACGGTTGCCTTCGTTGGCGACTTGGCCTTCTTCCACGACGTGTCGGCCCTGGTGCGATCCGATCGATTCGCACCCGACCTGACCGTGGTGGTGGCGGACAACGGTGGTGGGGGGATCTTCTCGTTCCTGGCACCGGCCTCGGCCCTCGACGGCCCGACCTTCGACACCCTCTTTGGGACCCCCCAAGCCCAAGACGTGGCCCAAGTGGCCGCAGGCTTCGGCTGGCCGGTCGACGACGTCTCCGACGAAGGCGACTTCGTCGAGGCCCTCGGACGCCGCCTCGGTGAAGGGGGCCTCTCGGTGATCCGGGTGAGGCTGCCGGCCCGGGACGAGAATGTGGACCACCACGGCCGGATCAACGCAGCCATCGTGGCCGCCGTCGACGGGGCCTAAGGGACCCTCAGCAGGCTGTGGGGTCGAACGACGGGATGTCCGAGGCCGGGGCCGTCGTGGTCGTCGCGGCCTTGGACGATGCCTTGGTGGTGGTTGTCGGAGCCGGCGCCACCGTGGTCGTCGTCGGGGGAGGCGTGAGGGCGAGGGCATTGCCGTAGGCATCGAGCGGCGGTGTCACGATGGTGCCAAAAGGTCCGCCGAGGAACTGGGTGATCAGGGCCGACGCCTCTTCGGGCTGGACGACCTCCACGTCCGAACCTCCCGAGGTCTGCTCCCCCACGGTCGGCAAGGTGTAGGCCTGGAGCTGCGAACCTGAGAACGCGTGGTACCGCTCGGCCAGGGAGAACAGGTCGGTGGCGGACAGGCCGTTGTCCTTGCTGAAGTCGTGGACGGACGAGGTCAGGAGCGAGTTGAGCTGCAACGGGTTGAAGGTCGACTTGGCCTTGTCCAAGGCGGCGGCGATGATGAGGTTCTGCCTGGTGATCCGTCCGATGTCCGAGCTCGGGTCCTGGTACCACTCACCGCCCTTCAGGTACTCGAAGTAGCGGGACCGGGACAGGGCGAGCGCCTCAGCGCCGCTCAACACCTGACAGCCCGTCGTGGTGATGTCGAGACCGGACTCGTTCACTCCGGTGCCCTGGTTGTGGTCGCGGATCGGATAGGGGATGTTCATCGAGATCCCGCCGAGCGCGTTGACCGCGTCCTGGAGGCCGAAGAAGTTGATGACGATGTAGTGGCTGATCGGAATGCCGAAGGTGTTCTGGATGGTCTGGATGAGGGCGTCGGGGCCATTGCCGAACGCCGCATTGATCTTGTTGTCACTGGAGAGCCCACTGTTTGCGGCCATGTCGGACAAGGTGACGTAGGTGTCTCGGGGTATGGACAGCGACGACGCGGTGCCGGTCGAAGGATCGACTCGGATGATCTTGATGGTGTCGCTTCGCTGGCCGGCGGTGCTGGCGGCGCTGCCGAACTGTTGCGCCTCGGCCGCCGTCTCTCCGGCCCGGCTGTCCGAGCCGATCAACAAGACGTTGTAGGGAGCGCCGTTGGCTGCTGCCACGCAGGTCGTGCACGGCCTGGAGACCACTTTGGACCACTGGTAGCGGAAATAGCCGTAGCCGAGTCCGGCCACAACCAGCACCACGATCACGAATCCGATGGCCCAGCGCAGAATGCGCTCCGCCGGTCGCCGTCGTCGCTTCTTTGCCTTCCGACGTTCTCGTCTGGAAGGAAACGACACCTGGCCGCCCAAGATCGGCCCGGGGAAGTCCGACGGCTGGCGCCCGGCCTGGCGGGGCGTGGGTGGTGGCACATTGCCCGACGAGCGCGGCTGTCCGGTGGAGCCCCCTGAAGAGCGTCCAGTGGGGCGAGATCCGCGCGGGGTGGGAGGGTCGTTTGGTGGCAAGGGCTGATTGGGTGCTGGCTCGTCCGATCGAGGGTTCGATCTGGCCGCAGCAGGGGCCGGGACTTCGCTTGTCGGTTCGTCAGTTTCGCATGGACGGGCTCGCGACTGGTGTCACGTCGCCCATCGGCCCGGGTCAGGACCCGGTGGGCACCCAAGAGCCGTGGAATCCGAAGGGAACCCGGGCCGGGAGGTGGACGACGGCCACGGGAGGCCCGGCGAATGAGGTGGCGTCCAAGATGATCAGGTCACTGGCGTTCCTCGTCCCGTCGTAGACGACGCTCAGGACCCAGCCCTCGTCCTCGTTGCTTCCGTCCGCGGCCCGCACGAACACCGGCTCGCCGGAGGCGTGGTACTCGCCCGGTTCGAAGCGCGTCGACTCGTCGCGCTGGAGGTCGTACTTGATCAGCCCGTGCTGTGAGGGGACCTGAGGGTTGTCGCCGAGCAGCGTGGCGTAGCCATAGCGGTGCGGACGACCGGCGACCGCGTCGTCGATTCGCGGGAACTCGACGGGAGCGTCGTCGAGGCGCCGCTCGGATACCCGGTTGGTGATGAGGTCGATGGTCCAGCGGGCGAGCAGCGGAAGGCCCGAAGCAATCGCCTCGCCGGGCCCGGTGTCGAAGGCCTGGTCGTAGCGGACGACGTCCATGACCACCTTGTCCTCGTCGTCGTAGGCGTTCAAGACATGGAACACGAAGACGGGGTCCATGCCTATCCATCGAACATCGCCGTTGCCACCGTCCCTCGGCATGACACCGACGCGGGCACCCACGTCAGGCAGCCACCGGTAGGGCAGCGATCGACCTTCGCTGGCCAGGGCCATGTCGAAGACCACCGGGAGGTCCATGAAGATGACGCGGGAGGCCGTGACCCCGAAGTCGTGGGCCATGGCAGCCCGGGGAACCTCGATCTCCTCGGTGCGTGTCAGCACCCCGGCGGCATCGGCAACGTGGTACCGCAGGTAGGGCGGACCGAAGATGTCACTTCCGAAGAACACGAGCTCGCCGGTCTCGGGGTCGACCTTCGGGTGGGCAGTCATCGGCGAGCCGAGCCCGCCGTCGAAGTCGTGGACCCGGGCCCGCCCGAGGTCGGGGGAGAGGGCATGGGGAAGGCCCGACTCGACCAGTGCCAGCGTCGTTCCGCCGTGGCGGATCACATGGGTGTTGGCCGGCCCGTTGATGGGCTCCTTTGGACCCTTCGGCAATGGCGTGTCGAGCTCGGCCGCCAAGGCCCGGGTGCGCACCCAGCGGTTGCGATAGCCGACCGCCTTGCCGTCGGACAGCGAGATGGCATGGATCATCCCGTCGCCGCTGAACCAGTGGTAGTCGGACTCGTCCATCGGGACTACGGCCGGATTGGGCCCGTTGCGCAGGAGGCGTCCAGCCAGGTCGGGGGGTATGGCCCCCGTCACCTCCAAGAGACGATCGTCGGTGCGCTCATCGAAGACCGGGGCGTAGTTGTCGTGGAGGTACGGGTTGCGCATGGATCGCTCCTCGGAACGGGGTGGGAGTGAGGTCAGGTTCAAAGCGGAAGGTGCCGCCTCTGGCCCGGACCCTGGGAGCGTAGCTGTCGCCGATACGATCGAGCCCTGGCTGTCGACGCCCGTGCGACCGGCGGCCCTCCCTCGACGTGGCAGGCTGAGGCCATGGCCCAGCTCGTCCAGGACCTCCGCTTCCGGGGACTGATTCACCAGATGACCGACCCTGCCCTCGAGGGGCGCCTCGATGGCGACCAGCTCACCGCCTACAGCGGGTTCGACCCGACGGCGCCGAGTCTGCACGTCGGCCACCTGCTCCAGGTCTGCAACCTGCGCCGCCTCCAGCTCGCCGGCCACCGACCCATCGCCGTCGCCGGCGGTGGGACCGGCTTCGTCGGTGACCCCGGCGGGAAGTCAGAGGAGCGGTCACTGCTGACGGCCGACGAGCTCGCCGCCAACTTGGACGGGATCCATCACCAGTTGGAGCGCTTCATCGATTTCGACACCGGCAGCGCCGAGCGCCGCGCCGTATTGGCCAACAACGCCGACTGGCTGGCATCCCTGCCCCTCTTTGATTTCCTGCGCGACGTGGGCAAGCACTTCACGGTGAACCAGATGGTGGCGAAGGACTCCGTCAAGTCCCGCCTGTCCCGGGCCGACCAGGG
>PLSY01000109.1 GCA_003164275.1 Acidimicrobiaceae bacterium
AATCCTGCCGAGCGCGCCAAATAAGTCCAGCTCAGAGGCATTTCAGGGTCAGGCGCTTGACCGACGAATTGCTCCGTGAGAACCTCGTGAGAACCAAACGGTTCTCACGGAGGTCGCGGTGCCCACCAAGCCCGAAGGCGTTTACCCCGATGGCAGGGGCGGCTGGTACCTGAAGGTCAACATCGGTCGGGACCCGATCAGCGGGCGCCGAGAGCAGCTCACCAGGCGGGGATTCGCTACTGCATCTGAGGCCGGCAGGGCTCGTCGGGAGCTTCTCGGGAAGGTCGACCGGGGTGAACTCAAGCCGATAGCCGGCGGGATGCTGATCGACGAGCTGCTGGACCTCTATCTTGACGGCCTCGACGCAGATGGGCGGCTGTCGGAGAAGACCCGCTTCGACTACCGGCACTCGGCCGACGACTACGTGAGACCCCATCTGGGCAAGAAGCGAGTGAGGAACGTCACGCCGGAGGTGATCCTGGCCTGGCAACGTAAGCTCAGCAAGGATGGGGGAACCAAGCGCAAGGTCGGCGAGGACGGCAAGAAGGGACCCGGCAAAAGCCTTTCGCCCAACACCGTCCGCCTTGCCCGCGCCCCACTGTCGGGGGCACTAAAGCTGGCAGTGAGTCTCGGATTGGTGGCCGCAAATCCAACTGCTCAGGTTCCACGACCCCGGCCGAATCGCTCGATACCCAAGCACTGGACGCCCGAGCAGGCCCGCGAGTTCCTGGGGTTGATGGAAAAGGACCGGACCTGGCCCATCTGGGCCTTCCTGCTGGGGTCGGGGCTCCGCATCGGCGAACTGGTGTGGCTGCGCTGGCCCAGCGTGGACCTCGACCGTAGGTGGGTGCGAGTGGTGGACTTCGCTTCCACTCTGGGCCACGATCTCGTTCCGTCGATGGGAAAGAGCCACGATGCGGTCCGCACGATTGAACTCGACAACGGCCTCGTCGAAGTCCTTCGGCGGCAACAGAAGCTCCAGGCGCACGAGGCGTTGATCGTTCCTCACTATGAGCCGAGCGAATACGTCTTCAGCAAGGAGCGCGGTGGCCACTACCACCCCCAACGGCTGTCTCGACTGCTCGGGGACTTCTCGAAGGAGCTCGGACTCCCACGGTTGACTGCTCACGGACTGCGCCACACGAGCGCGACATTGATGTTGGCCAGCGGCGTCCCGCCCAAGGTGGCGGCGGAGCGACTTGGCCACGCGGATCCGACCCTGTTCACCAACCTGTACAGCCACGTCACGCCGACGATGCAGAGAGATGCAGCCGACCGGATCGGCGAGGCGCTCTTCGGGCTGCCGATCGGTTCGGATGCCGAGACCTGAGCCGGGTGAAGGCCCGCAGAAGCAGCCATCCCTCCTGGATCGACCGGTCTCCAACCGGCCGATCGGGCTGTGGCCGCTTGGCCTCTCAAGCTTCGTCGATTGTCACCTTCTGCTCCTCGATCCAGAGTCTGATGTCATCCGGGTCGAAGCGGATGAAGTGGCCCACTTTGACGAAGGGAACTCGCCGCTCTGCAACGAGGCGGCGAACATGCCGCGGAGAGGTTGCGAGCCATTCGGCCAGAACGTCAATATCGACAAGCCGCCGATGAGCCGGTGACGTCGAGGGGCCGGGCCGCCGCGTCTCAGGACCCGCTTGGCTGCTCTCGCCGGACTCCGGCGGCTCAGTGCGCAATGGCGCTATCGACGCGGGCATCATCGCTCACCCGATAGGCGGTCGGCTCGTCCACGATGGAGCCTCTCGTGATCATGGCAAGCAGGCCTCAGGGGCAATGTGGCCGTGCTCTCGTCTTCGCTACGGGATCTGTTCACCGGTGACCAATCGACGCAGAGCCGCGAGCTCCTTCCGGAGTCGTCGGACCTCGCTGTGGCTCGGACGACAGATGGGCTCGGCACGGCGCTCCTCAAAGCGGGCGAACCATTGGGCACAGTTGCGCTCATCGCGAGAACGGGAACGAGCGACATCACGTGTCGTCCCCGCCAGGCGACCGTCCCCATTCTGGCGCTGTCGAGGAGAAGGAGTTCTGTTCATGCCGCACCACCCCCGAGGGGCGTCTCGACCCGGCTGACGAGCCGACCTCGGCTCAGCAACCGATCCACCGGAACGGGACGAGGACGGTCCATTCTCCGACTCATCGGAACCGCCGGGTCTCCTTTGCGGCTTTGATCGGCGGCGTCTGTTTCGCCGCAACTCCTCAGTAGCCGAGCTGCCTGCGCCGGTGAAGCGACCAGCGGCACTTTGAATCCGCTCGCGGTAATGAACATGAGCCGAAGGTCGCCCACGGGCGGCGTCTCATCTTCCGGCGACTGGTCGTGTCCGTCGACGACTCGGAGCCGGTCCTCTCGGGATCTACCCGCCGATGTCAGTGCTCCCCGGCGGGAACCTCCACCCGACACCCGGTCGGGATCTCGCTCTACTGCTGACGACGATCGGGTCATCAGGCCTCCCATGTTCATGACAGGGGCCTCGTGCACCCGTCACGACCCATCGTCCAGACGGACGTCACCCCCAACGTCACCCGTAGGGAACTTTCTCGGAACAACCCGCGCCATCGAACGTCACCCTCGGAACCTCAACGTCACCCTGGGCCCGGATCGACTCAGTGGCGGGGTCCGTCTCACCGATATCGAGCCGGCTCATATCCCGTCCTCCACGCTCGGTGAGAGTGCGGCCACGGACCGTATGCGGTGTACGGTATGTTGCATACGGTACGTGGTTCCACTACGATGACCACTGTGATGCTGACGAGGGCCGGGGTTGGCGGAGGCAGGTCGAGTCAGACGAAGGGAAGCGCTGGTGGTTCAACAAGCTCGTGGCACCTCAAGTCCGAAAGGCGCCGAGGTGCCGGAGGCCGACGGTCAGTCGTGGGAAGCGCGGCACGTCCGTGCCACCTACTGGCTCGATCGAGTGCTCCGAGAAGAAGTTCGATCAGAGGCGGAACGCCGAGGATGGAGCGTCTCCCAGTTCGTCACCTGGGCGCTCCAGCGTGCCCTGGACAAGGGTCACTGAATCTCAAAGACCCGTTCGGCGGCAGCGCGCCGGTGCTTGCTCGCCGGGGAGAGCAACGTCACCCTCGCAGGGATCCGATGGTATTCCCTGCCTCCGGCACGCCCTGGACCAGTGACCGCTTGCAGGTCCAATTCGGGCCCCTGACCAGGGAGGGTGACGTTCAGGGTGACGTTGGCCTGACCATTGACGATGGTCCGGACGCAGTCCGGGATTGGTCGATGCCACCGGCTGAGCCAGACCGTCATCTGCCCCGAAAAACTCCCTGTTCGAGGGCCGAGGGTGACGTTCAGGGTGACGTTGGACGTTCATGCTGCGTCCGAATAAGCCTCCCGGACGGCGTGGAGCGCAGAACACGGTCGGCAGCGGGGACAGCGTCCTAAGTCGAGAAGAGGGGTGAACCGGATGGATAGCCAAGGACAGAAGGGCAGTGTTCGGAACTGGACCTTCGGGTGTGCGTTGGCGATGGCGGCTATGGGCCTGGCCGCCTGCGGGTCGGGGTCCTCCTCGCCAACCTCGACGGTGCGTTCTACCCCAACGACGTCTGTGGCCGGCCCGACAACGACGACAACCGGTGGAACGGCCTCCGGCGACCAGGCGGCCGTGCTCAACGCATGGCAGTCAGCCCAACAGACCCTCTACGGCTACCTGCAGGCGCCGTGGCAGCAGGATCGGGCCAACCTTGTGGCCGGGCAGACGGCGGCCACGCTGTGGCCGAACCTGGCCAACTACTTCGTCGATCCTGCCCTCAAGTCCGAACAGACGTTCCTCGTCGGCGTGAAGATGGGCCAGCTCAATGGCCCGACGTCGTTCGATCTCGGCACGCCGAAGGTCGTGGCCCTCACTCCAACGACGGCGACGGTCGCGGGCTGCATTTACGACACAGGGACTACCACTGCGGCCGGTAAACCGGGCCCGGCCACCTTGGACGGTGGAGCTGGTAGTGGCCAGGGATCGTGGATGCTCCAATTGATCGGGGGCTCTTGGAAGATCGCCTCGTTCAAGACGTCGTCTGTTGCGAAGTGCCCATGAAGAGGACGATGAGGGCAACCGCAGCGGCCGTTGCCCTCTCGGCGTTGTGGGTGTCTGTCCCGACGGGGGAGGCGTTCGCAGGAGGCACCACCGGTACTTGCACCGACAACGGGAGCACCGTCAGTTGCGGTAGCGGGGTACCAGGCTCCACGGGCTCAGGCACCGGTTCGGGCGGTGGAAGTGGAGACACAACGACTGGTGGCGGCGGTGCGACCACGGTCTCCGTGCCGACGTGTCCGAACTACGTGCCCTATTCGACGGAGTTCCCGGGCCAGGACGGGGGACCCCCGCCAGCCGGTGCGAGCCAACCCGGTGCCTGGTACTTCAACACCTGTGCCACTGGAAGTGCGGTCAGTCAGGCCACCGGCGTGGTGTGGTTGGCGACCGGTCAGGCGGCACCGATAGTCCCGCCTCCCGATCCTGCCGTTGCCGGCGCCCAGGCGGCGAGCGAGCTGCAACTTCCGACCCCCACTCTGACCCTCAGCCCATCGACCACGGGCTACGTGAACCTGGCCGAGTGGCTCTGGATCACCTCCTCGATGTGGCATCCACTCTCCACGACGGCCCAGGCATGCAATGCCGGTGGATGCGTGGCGGCAACTGCCACCGCTACCCCGTCGTATGTCAC
>PLSY01000316.1 GCA_003164275.1 Acidimicrobiaceae bacterium
AGCCCGAGCTGGTCGAGGACCCTCACGCCGACATTGAGCTGCCCGAGCCCGCCGTCGACCAAGAGGAGCTGGGGCGGGTAGGCGAAGCGGCGACGGGGTGCCTTCGGCTTGTCCCGGGGCTCGTCGTACTCGCTCCGAGCCGGTCCCCCGGCAGCCATGACTGCCGGTGTGGCCATCTTGTCGTCGGCCAGGAGTGAGGTGAGCCGCCTGGTCAAGACCTCCTCCATGGCCGCATAGTCGTCGTTGCCGGCCACGGTCTGGACTCGGAAGTGGCGGTACTCGCTCTTTTTTGGCAACCCGTCCTCGAACACCACCATGGACCNNTCATGTCGTAGCACTCGATGCGCAGTGGGGCGTCGGGCAGATCGAGCTCTTTCTGCAGTGACTCGAGGGCCCGGGCCCGGCTGTTGTGGTCGGCGGTGCGATGGAGGCGATGGCGGATGAAGGACTCCTTGGCGTTGGCCTCGACGGTCTGGAGCAGGGCCCGCTTCGGACCGCGGACGGGGACTCGTAGCACCACCGGGCCGCCCCGGCGCTCGGAGACGTACTGGCAGACGGCGTCGATGTCGTCAGGCAGGGTCGGGACGAGCACCTGGCGGGGAACGCCTGCGGCAGGATCGGCATAGACATCGACCAGGACCCGCTCGATGAGCTGGGCTGGGCTCAGGTCCTCGACCTTGTCGACGAACATGGCCAGTCGGCCGACCACCTTGCCCGATCGCACGTGGAAAACCTGGACGGCCGCTTCGAGCTCGTCCTCGGCGATGCCGATGACGTCGAGGTCCTCTTTGCGCTCGAGCTCCATCTGGCGGACGGCGTCGGCCGCCCGCAGGGCGTCGAGCTTGTCCCGGAGCACCGACGCCCGCTCGAACTCGAGGGCTTGGGCCGCCTCTCTCATGGAGGCCTCCAGACCCTTCTCCAGCGGCCCGGTGTCACCGCTCAAAAAGGCGATGAGGTCGGCGACCAGTTGGTCGTAGTCGGCGTGGTCGATGGCGCCCACGCACGGGCCGGCACAGCGCTCGATGTGGTAGAGCAAGCACGGTCTACCCAGGCGTTGGTGACGACGGAACTTGGTGTCCGAGCAGGTGCGCACGGGGAACGACCGCAGCAACAGATCGAGGGTGTCGCGGATGGCCCCGACGTTCGGATAGGGCCCGAAGTAGCGCACGCCCTTGCGCTTCCGGCCCCGCACGACGGCCGGTCGGGGCCACTCGTCGCTGACGGTGAGGGCCAGCCACGGATAGCTCTTGTCGTCCTTCAGCCNNAGGTTGTGCTCGAGGAGGAGGGCCTCTGACTCGCTGTCCACCACCATCCACTCCACGTGGTCGGCGGACGACACCATCTGGGCGGTCCGGGGGGCCAGGCCAGCGGGGTCTTGGAAGTAGGAGTTGAGCCGTTGGCGAAGTGATTTCGCCTTGCCCACGTAGAGCACCCGGCCGTCTTTGTCGATGAACTGGTAGGAGCCGGGACCCTCGGGAATGGAGCCGGTGATGGGACGAGTAACCACTCCCCCAGTGTGCCGTGTCCCGGCCGTCTGCCGGGTCATCGCTCCGAGAAGCGGCAAACCGAATACAATCATGCCTACGCCGGCCTGGTTTCCGGTGACATCTACCGCTCCGGGGCCGACAACCCCGCGGATGGGCGACCAGGCTGTCCCCGCCGGCCAACACCGGAGCGCCTCCAAAAGGGGGTCTTACCCATATGCTCCGGTTACAGTCAGCGCTCCCCGATCGCTACACCTCGGCGGACGAGGTTCAGCTGCGCCAGTGGATCGAGGAGGCCAAGACCACACTCGGGTCACGGGTCATCATCCTCGGCCACCACTACCAACGCGATGAGGTGATGGAGTGGGCAGACGCCAGGGGTGACTCCTTTGGCCTGTCCCGTATCGCCGCCGACCAGACCGAGGCCGAGTATGTCGTCTTTTGCGGCGTCCATTTCATGGCCGAGTCAGCTGACGTCCTCACCGGCGACCACCAAAAAGTGCTGCTGCCCGATCTCAACGCCGGCTGCTCGATGGCCGACATGGCCGACATCGACTCGGTCGAAGAGGCATGGGCGGACTTGGCCGCAGTCACCGACATCGAGCGGGTAGTCCCGGTCACCTACATGAACTCCTCGGCCGCCCTGAAAGCCTTCGTCGGCCGCCACGGGGGCGTCGTGTGCACTTCCTCCAACGCCAGAGCCGTGCTCACCTGGGCCCTCGGCCCTGACGGCGAGGGCCACACCCGGGGCGACCAGGTGCTGTTCTTCCCCGACCAGCACCTCGGCCGCAACACGGGCTTCGAGCTCGGCTACACCGCCGCCGACATGGCCGTGTGGAACCCCCGGCTCGATCGCGGCGGCCTGGACGACATCGCCTTGAAGACCTCCACGCTGCTGCTCTGGAAGGGACACTGCTCGGTCCACCAGCGCTTCCGGCCCGTCCACATCGACGCCTTCCGGGCCGAGCACCCAGACGGCATCGTGGTCGTCCACCCCGAGTGCTCCCATGACGTGGTTGAGGCGGCCGACCAGGTCGGCTCGACCGACTACATCATCAAGGCGGTGGCCGAGGCGGCCTCGGGCTCGGTGATCGGGGTGGGAACCGAGATCCACCTGGTCAACCGGCTGAACAATGAGACTCCGGACAAGACGGTGGTCTCGCTCGATCCGCTGGTGTGCCCGTGCTCGACCATGTTCCGTATCGATGCCCCGCACTTGGCCTGGATCCTGGAGGGGTTGGTGGCGGGCGAGATCCGCAACCAGATCACCGTGGACCCCGAGACGGCCGCCTGGGCCAAAGTGGCGCTGGAGCGGATGTTGGCCACGGTCTGAGCGGGGCTCGGCTGTCCGCCATCACGTGAAACGGGGCAGTGGCGAGACCAACTGGGTGTCCACTGGCGACCGGCTCCGGCCGTTCCGTCGTCCAGCCGCCCTACCCACCGGTCATTTGGCGGCCGCCCGGGCCCGGGCGGCAGGCCGCTTGGCCACCTTGGCCGCGGTGGTCTTCGCCTTCGACTTGGCCGCAGGCTTGGCCTTCGGCCTGGTCCTGGTCGCCTTCTTCGGGGCCGCTCCAGGGGCGATGCCGAGCAAGGGGGCGAGCACCTCGCCGGTGTAGCTGCCCACATGGGCGGCGACGTCCTCGGGAGTCCCCGTGGCCACGATGGTCCCCCCCTTGTCTCCGCCCTCGGGCCCGAGATCGATGATCCAGTCGGCGCTCTTGATCACATCCAGGTTGTGCTCGATGACGATCACGGTGTTGCCCTGGTCGACCAAGCGGTTGAGCACGTCGAGGAGCTTGCGGACGT
>PLSY01000231.1 GCA_003164275.1 Acidimicrobiaceae bacterium
ACGGCAACCTCAATCGGCTCTTCCTCGACCCCGTCTTTCACGGCAGTTACCCCGACGACATGCTCACGCACTACGAAGCGAACCTGCCCGGCTTCTCGGTCATCGAAGATGGCGACCTCGAGATCATCAGCCAGCCGCTCGACTTCCTCGGCGTCAACTACTACTTCCCGGGAACGATCATGGACGCCAAGCGCGCCTCGGAGGCGCGCGTCGCCGGCTACGGGGTTCCCCTCGGCGAGCAGTTCCCCGACCTGCGCGTACTGTCGCTCGAGACGCCCGGCACGGACACCACGTCCATGGGCTGGGAGGTCGACGCCTCGGGGCTCACGGAGTTGCTCGTGCGCATCAAGGGGGAGTACACCGACCTGCCGATCTACATCACGGAGAACGGTGCCGCTTTCGATGACTACGTCGACCCCAACGGTCACGTCCTTGACAACGACCGCATCTCGTATCTGTGCGAGCACGTGTCGGCGGTCCATGACGCGATCGACGCCGACGTCAACGTGCAGGGATACTTCGTCTGGAGCCTCCTCGACAACTTCGAGTGGGTGCTCGGCTACGGGCCTACGTTCGGTCTGGTGGAGGTGGACCGGGAGACTTTCGAGCGCCGCCCGAAACCGAGCGCAACCTGGATTGGCGCGGTGGCGAGGGACAACGCGGTACAGGCCTGAGTGGGCCTGCGGGCGGATAGTGCCCTCAACCGATCACTGTATTGGGGCACAGAAGGCTAGGGTTTCGGCGATGAGTAGTCTTGCCGTGCGCGCTGAACACCTCTGGGAGAGGCGGGACACCCCCGAGGCGAAGCGGCTCTTCCGCTACACCATGGTCTCGGTGGTCTCCACCATCGTCTCGTTCGGAGTCCTCGCCATAATCTTCGGTGTCCTGCACCTTTGGGGGGAGATCGTGAGCACGGTGGTGGCCAATGTCTCAGCCACCATCCCCTCTTACTACCTGAACCGTAAGTGGGTGTGGGGCAAAGGGGGCCGGTCCCACCTGACCAAGGAGATCATCCCCTTTTGGGTCATGGGGGCCCTCGGCATCGTGGTGTCGATCGGTGGCGCCGCGGTGGCCCGCCACATCGGCATCGAGCACCACCTGAGCCATCTCATGCAGACCGCGTTGGTGCTCTTGGCCAACCTGGTGTCATTCGGCGTCTTTTGGGTGCTCAAGTTCATGGTCTTCAACCGACTGTTCCACGTCCACACCCTCGAGGAGCTGGACAACCTGGTCGAGGCGGTCTGAGCCACAGCGACCGCCCGGTCGGGCGGCAGGGTGGCTCAGTCTCGGAAGTTGCTGAACTGCAGTGGGATGCCGAAGTCCTCGCTCTTGCACGCCGTGATGGCTGCTTGGAGGTCGTCGCGCTTCTTGCCGCTCACCCGTAGCTGGTCCCCCTGGGTCTGGGAGTTGACCCCCTTCAAGCCGAGGTCCTTGATGAACTTGTTGATCTTTTTGGCATGGTCAGAGGAGATGCCGGCCTGGATGGTCAGCCTTTGGCGGGCCGCCCCCCTGGATGCCTCTTCTATCTTGCCCACGTCGAACGACTTGAGCGACACCTCCCGCCTCACCAGCTTTTCCTGGAGGACCTGGTAGAGGGCGCGCAGCCTGTCCTCGGTGGACGACGACAGCACGAGTTCCGTGTCGGACAGCTCGATAGCTGAGTCGGTGCCCTTGAAGTCGAATCGGGTAGAGGCCTCACGGTTCGCCTGGTCGACTGCATTGCGCACTTCTTGCATATCAACTTCGGAAACAACGTCGAAGGTGGGCATGACGAAACAGTAGCCCCGCAGCAGGGGTTATCCTTGCGCCCTGCGGGTCGGTGCCCGAGCGGCCAAAGGGAGCAGACTGTAAATCTGCCGCGCAAGCTTCGAAGGTTCAAATCCTTCTCGGCCCACGCAGAAGAAAGCCCTGGTCAGAGCGCTAAAATGGCGTTTTGGCCGGGGCTTTCGTTGTGGCCCCGGGGCCCGCTTTCATTTCATGTCCCGTCCGAGCTGGGGCGATGGGTTTGCGTGTCAAGACAGTGGCAGATTCCTCGCCTTTCGTGACGAATTCTGAGAAATTCCGGGACATCGACCTCTCGAATGGGTTGGTGTGGTGGTCATGCAGCCCTTCGTGTCGTCGATCGGTTTCAGACTCCGAGACTCCGAGACTCCGAGGCCAGGCGGGGCGGGTCGCGACTCCTCCCGGCGGTGCCTGGAGGTGGTCTCCTCCAACCGGGACCGGGACCATCAGCTTTGGCCAGGCGAGGCCGGTAACCTGGGAGGATGAGCCCGATCGGCTGGCTGATATTGGCGGTCATCATCGTTGTGGTGGCTGCGCTGGCTTTCGTGGTCGTTCGGCGGCGGCGGCGGGGCGGTGGCGTGATCGCCACCAGGGGCAAGCGATGAGGCTGCTGATGACTGCGTCTCAGATCCGCGGACTTCCTGTGGTCACGGTCGGGGGCGGGGAGGATGTAGCCGAGGTGCGAGATGTGATCTACAGCCCCGAAGCGGGTCGCCTCGTCGGCGTGACCCTCAACAAGAGGGGCTTCCTGGCTGGTCGTCATCGCGAAGTACTCCCAGCCGAGGCGATTCACGCCGTCGGCCAGGACGCTGTCATGGTCCTCGACGAGTCCAGCCTTGTCGACCCTGAGGACGCACCGGATGATGTCGGCCGACCGGCCACCGAGCGCAACGTGATCGGCGACGATGTCCTGACCGAGGGAGGCACCAGCCTGGGAAAGGTCGCTGATCTGGTATTGCTGGTGGGAAGCACCGGTGAGGTGGTTGGATACCAGATCGACAAGGCCGGTGGTGGAGAGGGCTACATTCCGTTGCCGGCGCAGCTTTCCGTCTCCGGGGTTGCGCTGGTCGTCCCGAACATCACAGAGGAGTTCGTACAAGACGACCTCGTCGGACTCGGCGCCGCAGTCGACGAGTTCCGAGCACGGATGGGGCTGACGTGAGCGAATCGTTCCGGGCTTCCAGCGGCCGAAAGGTGATGAGCAGGGCGAGCGCGAACGAGGTTGGCTCGGTCAGTCATCTCCTGGTTGATACCACGCAACGACGGGTCGCTGCGGTGGTCATCGGGCACGGCAAGAAAGCCCAGCTCGTCGACTGGTCGCAGTTGAGCGGGTTCGGGCCCGACGCGATCATGGTGGTCGACGAAGATGCCCTGCGTCCGCCAGCGAGCGAACGCGAACGGGCCGCCGCGGAGGGAAGTCTCGAGCTCCTCGGCAAACGGGCGCTCAGCGAACGGGGCAACGAACTCGGCCAAATCGATGATGTGACCTTTGACGCTGCTACCGGAGCGTTGGAGGACATCCTCATCGGTGACCGCCGCATCCGGGCCGGAACCTTGCTGGGCAGTGGCTCGTACGCTGCCGTGCTCGACGAGAGCCAGGAGCCCTCAACAGCGCGTTCCTAGCCGCGCTCAGGTAGATGCGATTCTCTGCCGTTCTAGAACAACTTCGGCGCCCAGCGGGTCTATCCGGGTGGAACGGGCGGATACGAGCACGGGCACCCGTGGCCAAAACCGCGGACGGGGAACTGGCCACGGGCAGTGCTCCTTCAGGGATGCATGATTTCTAACCCCGGGACTGACGGGATTGCGGTCGAGGGCGGTCGTGCGGCCCGCTTGTTGTAACAGGCGGCCTGCTGTGCGTGCCTTGCTGTCTCTTCTGCCGCCCAGCGTGTCCGCCTGAGTTCCTCGTACGAATTCGTCACAGTTGCACCCTTTCCCGTTGCCCGCCTCAACGTGTTCGCCTCGGTCCCTAGATCGATTGGCTCGGCGATGTGGCGGAACGCTCGAAGATCCGCTCTGTCCAGCGCATCCGGCAGTGTTGAGTCTCCAATTACTGCCAACGCTGACTGGCCATTGTTCAAGATCGCGGCAAAGCCCCTGAGGCGCGCAGGAACGGCTGCAGCTTGCTGACGACACACAATGCGGGCCCCGTCGCTCACGTCCAACTCGACTGCCGATGATGGGAAGATCAACTCCGCAATCGCAATGACGCTGAGGCCGGTCCATGACGACAGTCCCGAGCTTTCTCTGATCCGGGCGTGTCCGTCCTCTCCCCTCGAGATCACCGTCGCCTCATAGGCGCCGACAGCCCCGGCGAGGTGGCGGTCCTGTAGAACGCCTTCGTCGTCGCTTGCCGCCTGCTCCTCGAAGTAGACCCCGAGATATAGGAAGACCTGTTCTATTCCGGCCATGGTGACCTTTCACGTGCAGTAGTTGTCCAAGTGCTGTCCTGGTTTCCATTGTCGTCAGCCAACTCGGCTGCGAACACACCCGGATCGGGTGTCTTTCGCCAGCCGCTCTAGTCGGAGACCAATTCGGACGATGACTTCTGTCATGGGCGGAAGTGTCATTGGAGCGGCGACAGAGCGTGTATCGGGCGAGGTGCCACCCCTTGGGAGCCCCTTTGTCGGATTGCCAATCGTGGCCTCGAAGCTGGCGACTCCGCCGCTACCGGGCCGGTTCACCTCTCGACCCCGTGTCACTGCTGCGCTGATTGGCACGGATCGACCAATTCGCGTGCTGCTGGCGCCTGCGGGCTATGGCAAGACAACTGCCACGGTCGCGGCACTGATCGAATCGGGATCGGATGATGCCGCATGGCTGTCCATCGATGCTTACGACTCGACCGAGCTGAGCTTCTGGGCGCATCTGGCAGCCGCAATTGACGGGGTACGTCCTGGGATTCTCCGGATGCTCGCCGAGTCGAGTGAGCGCGCATTCGGACTTGGTGGCAGTCAGATGGCTGCTTCACTTGTTTCAGCCCTCGACGCTGACGGTGAGTTGACCCTCGTCTTCGACGATCTTCATCGCCTGAAGAGCAATGCGCTGTGGGAGCAGCTCACTTACTTTCTCGAACGCCTACCTCTGGGCGTACGTGTGATCGCCATGACCAGATCGATGCCGAGTCTTCCGGTGGAACGGTGGCAGATCGAGGGACGTGCCGTCGTGGTGGACGAACAGACACTCCGTTTCAATGTCTCCGAAGCCGCCGGTCTGGTTGAGGGTCTGGGTGAGGGGAACGCCAGCCCCGATGAGATCGCCGAACTGGTGTCTCGCAGTGAAGGCTGGGCTGTTGGACTCCTGTTCGAAGCGATTACCCAGCAGAGCCAGAACGACCCCGAAAGCCCCGTCGCCCAAGCGGACAAGCGACCATCTCGAACGGTCATCAACTACCTCGCCAGGGAGGTCCTCAACGAACTCAAGGTGGAGGATCGAGAGTTCCTGTTGTCGATTTCGGTGCTTGACGAGTTCGATAACGGGCTCTGCCGCCAGATCACCGGGGAGAGCGATGCAGGCCTGCGCCTGCGCTCCCTCCAAGTCGCCCATTTGTTCCTCGTGCCAGTTGATGAAAGGGCTGAGCGCTTTCGATTTCATCACTTGTTTCGGGACCTGCTGTTGGGCGAACTGGAAAGCCGGGACCCTGGCCGGCTCATCGAACTGCACCGCTGTGCCGCCGAGGCCGCCCGGGCCAATGGTGACTTTCCGGGTCAAATCCATCATCTGATCGACGCGGGTGATCGCGTCGAGGCGTTCGATGCCATGGTCCAGCTTCATGCTGCCCAAGCTGGAAGTGTCGCTTCGGCGCGCGAGCTAGTGGCGAGATTTCCCAATGAGTTCATTCTCGAGGACCCCCACCGAATGCTCGAGTACTCGTTCATCTACGTTTCGGCTGGTGACTTCGAGATGGCCGATCAATGGTGTGATCGGGCCGAAGCTGCTCTCGACGAAGACGACGCGCTTCGTGCGCGCCTGGATTTTCAACGCTTCATTATCCACGGCGGTCGGGGTGAGACCCAGGCTGCCCTCGATGCACTTGACCGCAGCCTTCAAATGGGGGGCCGCAACCCCCTGGACGATTTGACAACGGCTCGCCTCACCGCCCCAATGGCAGCTCGCATTCACATCCTGCGCCGAGATTCGCAGGCCGCGTCGCTCTGGTTGGAAAAGGCGCGCCATAGTTCGCGGCAATTCGACCACATCCACCACGAGACGATCCCGGCGTTGTCTGCCTTCATCCAATTCTTCGCCGGGGACCTGAAGGGCGCCGAGCGACTTGCTCGACAGTCACTTTCAGCGGGAGAACATCTGGCAACGCCACCGGGAATTCTTGCCCTTGAGGCGCTTCTCGTCCTGTCCGACGTTCTCGTGGAATCTGGCCGCCTCGATGAAGCAGCGTCTGTGCTCGACCGTGCTGAAGTGATCGCAACTCAACTGGCACCTCCTGCCTATCTCGTTGCCTACGCGCTCGCTCGGGTCGAACTGACGGCGGCTACTCAGGGACCAGCGCCGGCAGTGGTCCAGGCAGCGTTGGCAGTGACCAGATTCAAAGGGCGCTACCTTGGAGCTGACCTCACCAATCTTCTCGTGGCGAAGCACTCCTACTGGTTGCTGGCTGACGGCCGGACGAGCGAGGCTTCTCGACTCTCCGAGACCTTGCCGCTAGGGCCGTTCCGATCGATCCTTCGAGCGAAGCTGGCGATCCTTGCAGGCCGGGAGCATGAGGTGACCAGGATCTTGGCTGGTTCCCACGACTGGCCAGCACCCGAGCGCATCGAAGCAGAGCTCGTCTGCGATGCTGCTACCAACTTCACAAATCTTTCCGAGATCCTCGAACGCGCCGACGGTTTCACGTGGACTGTCATTAAGCAAGGTGAGGACCTGCTTGGCCAACTTGCCGCCATCTCCGGGGATCCCGGTCGTTCCAATCATGCGGTAGCCCACGTACTGGAGGCCGCAGCCGCTTTCGATGTCACCTACCGAACAGGAGAACGTGGTGTTGTGACCGGCGGTCCGCTCACCGATAGGGAGGATGCTCTTCTCCGGCTTCTACCCAGTCATCTGTCCTACGCCGAGATCGCCGCTGAGTCGTTCATCTCGGTGAACACGGTCAAGTCGAATCTCAAGACCGTCTACCGCAAACTCGGTGTTTCGTCCCGCTCCGAAGCTGTGCAGCGAGCGCGGGATCTCAATCTGTGCTGAGGCAGCGGTTGCTGCCTCGATCCAACTCGTCCGAGAAGTCCGTGGCGCGGGGCCGGGACATCGAGTGAGGTAGCTGAGAGCCATCCAGGCGGAGCCAATTCGGTGGCCAGAACGTCCATTCCCGGGTGCTTGTATATGCCCGATGCCAGAGAACATCCTGTTCAGAGGCTCAAAGTTGTCGATGCTCTCGAGCTTCTGCGTTGTAAATCTGCCGCGCAAGGTTCGAATCCTTCCCGGCCCACCGCATGAAAGCCCTGTTCGGCGGGCCAAACGGCTCCTGGCCGTGGCTTTTCCGCATTCGAGTGCGGCCGCACCGGCGATGCCGGTGTCTGTCGATGCGCGCCCTCTCGAGGTAGACGGGCACCTTCTGACGATCCAGACCGACGCGAGGGCACTGTTGGCCTGACCGTGCTCAGGTGGATGCTCAGGATGCGGATGGCGAGGAGCCGGTGGTCGGCTGCGGGCGAAGCTTGTGGCGGCGGTGGCGTCGAACCAGGCCGAGGGTCAAGAGGGCGCTCAGGATCAGGCCGAGGGCCAAGGCGAGGAAGTCCTTCGGATTGTGGTGGCCGGTGGTGACGCGACCGGCTCCGTACGTGGTGAGGGCGACGGACAGTGTGAAGGCCAACGAGGCGATGCCGTTCCAGACCGCGAACTGGCCGAACTTCATCTTGGCCGTCCCCGAGATGACGGCGGGAGTGAAGAACACAGCAAGGCGTCCCCATTTGGCGTAAGCCCGCTCGCCCTTCTCCAAGAGTTGCTGTCGGCCGACCTGGCGCTTGCCGGGCCGGGTGATCAACCTGTCGCCCCATCTGTTGCCTACCGCATAGCCGAGGACGCCTCCCAACTCGCCAGCCAGGAAGGAAATGATGATGACCATGTCGAGGTCGAGGGTCCCCTGGCTCGCCCCGACGGCTGCCGCTCCCACCGCCGCACTGCCGATGGCCGGTACCCCTGCCCATGAGGCGGTCACGGCCAGGGCCAACAAGGCGTAAGCCCACCACTCGCCTCCTGGATTGGCCGACATCGTCACCGTCGTGGCCATCCAGGCTGTGCTCATGGCCGACATCAGAGTGCTCCTTGGGCCCGAAGGATCCCTAGGGGACCGGATCGAGCCACCGCTTCCTGTTTCCTTCCAGCTTTCCATCCCCAACCGGTTGATCCGTCGGCGGCACTGTTCCTCCTCATGAGAGCGGTTTACTCGCTGCAGGGGCCTCTCTCGAGCGACCCCAAGTGGGCCAGAGGCGCCTCGGGCGATAGTTTCGAGGTGGTGTCCGGTCCCGCCCAGACGACCCAGGCCGTCGGGATCGATCTTGGGGCCACCGCCATCTACGCAGTCAAAGTGATGGTCGGGGAGGCCGTGTCCGTGGTCGATGCCCGGGTGTATCTCCCCGAGGCTCTGGATGGCCTGGTTGCTTTCTGCGCCGGTAGTTCAGCTGTGGCCATCGACTCTCCGGCCGGCCCGAGCGTTGGTGCCCACTACCGCGACATGGACGTGCCGCCGAAGTTCCGCTCGGCTCGCTGCAGCGAGGTGGCCAGTTGGGAGGCGCCCGACGTTCCGGCCGTCCCGTGGACCACTCCGTTGGCTTCGGTTGACCCGCCAGGCTGGATGGCCACCGGGTTCCGTGTGTGGCAGGCGTTGAGCCGCCACCAACCGATGGAGGTGTACCCCTATGCGTGCTTCTACCGCTTGAACGGATCGAAGAGGCCCCCATCCAAACAGCAGCCCGAGGGCCGACTGCGACGGGCCGAGCTATTGCGGCGGTGGCTCGACCTGCCCCTAGGGATCGAGGTCTGGTCGCACGATGGGCTGGATGCGACGGTGGCCGCCCTGGTGGCGGCCCAGGGGCGGAAGGGGGCTGATTTGGTCCCTCATCAGTGCGCCCATCACGACGGCTCTGAGCTGTGGGTGGTGGCGGACTCCTGAGCCTGCCGCCAGCCAGCGGTGGTCGCCGCCAGGGCGCTACCGACTACTCGATGGTGAGGCTAGACGGTCGCGATGGGCGTCAACCGGGTGGGAGCAGCTCAGACCGGGACTACTTCGCCCCAGCCTGAAACAGGGAGGCTGGACGGAAGCCGATCGCAACGATTCGGGCTGCTAGTCGCGTCGCTCGGCGCGTCGTGCTCTGCGTCTGCGGTGACGGCGCATCACCCCCAACCCGAACCAGATCAATGCCCCGAAGACGGCGGTGACGATGGTGAACAACCAAAGAGGCCACACGAAGTTCCAGACGAGGAAGTGGAGCCTGATCTTCTCGGTGTTCTGGAAGATGAAGATGAGCAGGAGAGCGACCCCGACGATCGACGCGATCGCGCCGCCTCCAAGTTTCGCCCTGCCCCCACTCCCTTCAGGGATCTGGCCGGACATGATGTCCCCCCGTCTAGTCTGCCGGGTCACCGCCGTCTCACGGTGGTGACCGATTCGGTTGCCTGGACGAGCTTGACACAGGGCTGGGTTGGCCGGCGACATGCCCCGGGCCCCCGAGCCTCAGGCGTGCGGTACTCCAGACTTCATCGGCGGATCGACACGCCGGGTCGCCGTGGCGTGCCGACTCAGTGCCGGCCAGATGAGGCATCGCCCTCCCACCAATCCCGGACGGCGTCGATTACCCGGTCGGCCTGCTCCATGCCGGCGTCGAGGGAGGCGGCCCGACTCGCAGGGTCGAGCACGTTCGGACCGAAGGCGGCCTGGGCATGGGCATCGGCCACTACGCACAGGCGTCCCGTCATCCGGGCCAGCCCTTCCGGATCGGCCAGCGACGCCTCCTCGCCGATAGCGATGGGGAAGAGGGCCACGACGGTTCGATAGCCGTCGGCCAGGTCCTCGTTGGCGACGGAGTAGACGCCACCGTCGACGTAGCGCCTCGATCCGATGGTCACCGGCGGCCAGATGCCGGGAACCGCACAGCTAGCAGCCACGGCATCGACGAGGGAGGCCCCAGAGGACCGGTCGAAGGCCACCCGGTCGCCGGAGTCAGCGTCCACCGCGGTCACCACCAGAGGCCGGTCGGGCCAGGCGTCGACCGGCAGCCTCGAGGCGATGATCCGGCGGCGCTCGGCCTCGGGGACGGTTGCGGCCGACTTGGCCAGGGACCCGATCCGGCGCCGGACCGCCTGTCGGTCCGCGTCCTCTGAGACCATGAGACCGAAGATCTCGGCCATCTCGTCCGTGTCCAAGGCCGGGACCTGCTCTTTTGTTTCGGTGACTGGGCGACGCTGGAAGCTCACCATGGTCTCGTAGGTATCCGGGCCGGTGACGAGGGCTCCGACGGTCGCCCCCGCCGAGGTGCCAACGACGAGGTCGGCTCCGGCGGCAAGGTCGAGGTCGCGCTCGGCCAGGCGGGCCAGTAGGCCGATCTCCCAGGCGATGCCGGCCACTCCGCCACCCCCAAGTACCAGTGCCCGGCCCTTACGACCGAACGCATCGTCCATAGCGGCAGTGTTGCACGGCCTGGACGTCTGCGTTCGGGTCTGGCCGCCGCCGAGCTTTCGGCGGGCTTCCTCGGCGATGTCCGCCCTGGTAGAGGTGGCCAGCATCCGGGCCCGGTCGGCCGTACACTGATCATGCACGCCCTGGGCTGTCACCAGACTTGATCGATTCTGGCAACTAGTTACAATGCAGTTACGGATTGGTTGCGTCAGCCAGGTGCGGAAAGCACGGGTGAGAGCACGCAACGCGCGGACGAGGGACTAGGGATAGCTCCTCACCAACAGATGGGCTGCGTCGGCGATTGCGTCGACTCTACCGAGGAGAACCCCCACACCCCATGGCATCCGAGATCACGGCGGCGGACGCGCTTGGAGAGCAGCACCCCGTCGACGATCGTCCAACCGGCGGTCTGCGCACGCTGGTCGCCGAGGGGAGCACGGCGGGGCTGAGATTCGTGGACAACCTTCTTGGCGGCCTCCTGAGCAGAATGGACCGCCCTTCCGGACCGGCTGTTGACCCGACCACGACTGATCCTGGATCCCAACCGCGGGGACTCGTCCTGCGTCCGGCGCTGCTGGGGTTCGTCGCCATGGTGGCCATCGCCATCGGGGCTTCCCTACCCAGCTCCCCGTTCAAGCTCGAGATGCCGGGCGTCTGGTTCTTCGGGGTACCGAGCACCGACGGGGCAAGCACCTGGGGCGTCTACTTCACCCTGGCCGCCGTGTATGGCGGGTTGTTGCTGCTGATGCGGGTGTGGTGGGGGATGACCCGCCTTTACTCGCGTTGTCCCGGCGTTGCCGTCAAGAAAATGATGTGGGTCTTTGCCCTCTGGTCGCTGCCCATGCTGGTCATCGCCCCCCTGTTCAGCCGCGACGTCTACTCGTATGCCGCCCAGGGCGAGATGGTCAGCCATCACATGAACCCCTACCTCTACGGCCCGTTCGAGCTCGGCAACAACTCCTACACCGCTCCCGTCGACAGCCTGTGGGGCAACGCCCCGGCCCCCTACGGTCCGCTGTTCTTGCAGCTCGACGGCTTATTCGCCCGGATCACCTTCCACAACGAGCTGGCAACCATCGTCCTGTTGCGTCTACTGGCCCTGGTCGGCGTGCTGCTGATCGCCGCCTGCGTCCCGCGCTTGGCCCGGCTCTACCACCGTGACGGCGCTGAGCTGTTCACCTTGATGGTGCTGAACCCGGTGACGCTGCTGCACCTCATCGGCGGCGCCCACAATGACGCCCTCATGCTCGGCCTCCTGATCGCCGGCCTCACCGCGGCAAAGGAGAAGCGCCCGATCGTCGGCATCTTGCTATGCGCCCTGGCCACGGCGATCAAAGCGCCGGCCGCCCTCGGGATCCTCTATGTCGGATGGAGCTGGCTGGGTCCCATGGCATCGGCGCGTGACCGCATACGGCCCGTCGTGACCGCTGGCCTGATCGGTGCGGGCGTGCTTGGCTTCTTCTCGTATGTCAGCGGCCTCGGGTGGGGTTGGGTCACCATTCTCGAGACACCGGGTGCAGTCCGGTCGTGGACGGCCCCGACCACGTCGCTGGCCCTGCTCTTCACCGGGCTCTTCCACTTCGTCCATATCGGCGTCGGCCTGAGCGGTGTGCTCTCGGTGACCAGGTTCTTTGGACTCTTGGCCGCCGTCGTGGTCGGGGTGTGGCTCCTGTTCAACAGCGATCGCATCGGCACGTTGAAGGCCCTCGGGATCACCCTGCTGCTCTTCGTGGCTCTCGGCCCCGTCGTCCAGCCCTGGTACCTGTCGTGGGGCCTTTTACTCTTGGCACCGGTAGCACTCGGGCGCCTGCGGTCACTCATCATCGGCCTGTCGATGGTCACCGCCTTCATCGAACTGCCGGGTGGCTCCCAGTTGCTCAACAGCTTGATCCACGGGGACCCGTTGCTGATCGTGCTCACCTTGCTGTGGATCCTGGTTGTCTTGACCGTGCCCCTGTCGTCGTGGGAGCGGGGACGCTCCCAGCCGGTTTCGGCCGAGGGTCCACGAACGGCCGTCACACCCTCCGCTGCCACCTGAGCGCCTGCCGGCTCCGGCCGGCCGCCACCCGTGCCCGGACCGTCGGTTGCGGGGCTTCAGAGCAGCAGCTGCAGGATCGAGACGTCGAGCCAACGGCTGAATTTGCGACCGACCTCCTGCTCCACCCCCACCATCCGGAAGCCGCAGGCCAGGTGGAGGCCGATCGATGCCTGGTTGTCCCCTCCGACCCGGGCGATGATGGCGTGGAAGCCGTGTTGGGTGGCGAGGGTGATGAGCTCGGTCATCAGTAGTCGACCGACACCATTGCCCCGGGCCTCAGGACCTACGTAGACCGAGTTCTCGACGGTGGTCGAGTAGGAGGGCCGGTCGCGATAGCTGGAGAGCGACCCGAAGCCCAGCACCGAGCCGGATCCGTCTACCACCACCACGGCCGGATAGGTACCCCGGTGCTCCTCCATCCAGGCGGCCTGTTCGTCCACCGACCGGGGGCGGAGGTCGAACGTGGCGGTGGAACCGAGCACCTCGGCGTTGTAGATCCGTCGGATGGCGTCGGCATCGGTGGGCTCGGCCAGGCGCACGTGCATCCCGGCGATCGTAGACGGAGGCCCGCTGTTCAGAGGCCGCTGGTCCGGCTATGATTTCTTGCTCTGCCGCTCAGTCGAGCTGCATTGCCCCTGTAGCTCAGTGGTAGAGCACCGCCATGGTAAGGCGGGGGTCGTGGGTTCAATCCCCACCGGGGGCTCCCGTGGCGGCGTAGCTCAGTTGGTTAGAGCNNGAGCACACGGCTCATAATCGTGGGGTCGCCGGTTCGAGTCCGGCCGCCGCTACCAGTCACGGCCGTACCGGCCGGTCGCCAGTTGCGACCGGGCCACCGGCGCGGTCGGGAAGTACCCCGTGGTGCAGGGCGCACCCCGGGCACCAGGCACATCGGACCCGTGGTCGTTACGGCACGGGCACAAGGGAGTCACCGTGGCA
>PLSY01000392.1 GCA_003164275.1 Acidimicrobiaceae bacterium
CCATGGTCACTACAGCTAGCGCAGCCGATCGACGGAACGGTGAGGTGGCGTACGTCGCTCACGGCCACTGAGGTCGAGTCCACGATCGCCGACCGGACCCGAAGGAGACCTCGACCGTCGCCAAGTCTGCTGTGGCCAGTACAGTCGAGCCGATCGACATAATCTCAGGGTCGCAACAGCACCAGCGGGGGGACTTACATGGCTGATCACGTCGTTCGCGACGACATTCATTTCATCGACGGGGCCTTTTGGGGACGGAACCCCCAAGAGGAGCTGGCATGGCTCCGGGAGCACGCGCCGATCTACTGGGATGGTTCCATCTGGGGCATTGCCAAGTACGACGATGTCAGGAGGATCTCGAAGGACACCGCCACGTTCTCCAGCGCCGGAGGGATCCGGCCCGGGTCCGGCCCGATCTCCATGATGATCGACATGGACGATCCCGAACACTGGGCCCGGAGGCGGTTGGTAAACCGGGGCTACACCCCACCACGCGTCCGGGATCGCGAGAACGACATGGTGCGGTTGTGCGACGAGATCCTCGACGAGGTCTGCGAGAAGGGCGAATGTGATTTCGTCCGGGACATCGCCGCCCGATTGCCCCTCATCGTCATCGCCAATGACTTGGGCGTCGAGCCCGAGGATCGAGACCAACTGTTGCGGTGGAGTGAGGCGCTCCTCGACGCCCTGGTCGGTGAACCGGGTGGAGAGGACGCGACGGCCGAAGCGTTCGTCGGCTATACCGAGTTCGCCACCCGTGCCATCGCCGACCGTCGGGAGAACCCCCGTAACGACGTGATGAGCACCCTGTGCCATGCGGAGATCGACGGTCAAAAGCTCGACGATGCGTCCATCATCAGTGAGTCGCTCCTCATCCTCATCGGCGGCGACGAGACAACACGCCACGTCATCTCGGGTGGTCTATTCCAGCTCCTCTCGGACGGGTCCTCGTGGGCCGAGCTCTCGGCCGATCGGGACAAGTTGGGCACGGCGATCGAGGAGATGCTGCGTTGGGTCAGCCCGATCAAGAACATGGCCCGCATCGCCACTCGCGACGTCGAGTACGGAGGCCAGCGGATCAGCGAGGGTGAAAAGCTCCTCTTGCTCTACCCATCCGCCAACATGGACGCCGACGAGTTCCCCGACCCCTCTCGCTTCGATGTGAACAGGGATCCGAATGCCCATGTGGCCTTCGGCTACGGCTCCCATCTCTGCCTCGGCCACAGCCTGGCCCGGCTTGAGCTGCGCACGATGTTCAATGCCCTCTTCGACCGCCTACCGGACTTGGCCCTGGTCGACGAAGCCGAGCCCGAGTACCGGGCCGCCAACTTCGTCTCCGGCTACAAAACCATGCCCGTCCGCTTCACGCCGACGGCCAGGGTCGGCGTGTTCGCCTAGACAGGGTGCCCGGCAACACCCACAGAGCAACACGTCCAGCGGTCAGCCGAGCGGGTTGAGCGAGCTTCCGACCACCCACATGCTGAAGTACTGGGCCGCAGCACCATAGGCCTGGGCGAGGGCGACCTTTGCCCCCTCGACTTGATGTTCGCCGGCCATGCCCCGAACCTGGAGGGCGGCCTCGGCGAACCGGAGCAACCCGGAGGCCCCGATCGGGTTGGACGAGAGCACGCCACCCGACATGTTCACCGGAAAGGCACCGCCGATCTCGGTGTCACCCCGCTCCACCATTTTCCAGCCCTCGCCCAGCGCGGCGATGTTGTGGCCCTCGAGCCACATCGGCTCATACCAACTGAACGGCACATAGAGCTCGGCACAGTCGATGTCGTCGAGCGGACGGGTGATTCCCGCCTGTTTGTAGACGTCAGCCGCACAGTCCGCCGCGGCCTGGGGCCGCACCGGGTCGCGGCCGGGGAACTGGCTTGGTTCCGACCTCATGGCCGTGCCGAGGATCCAGGCCGGGGGCCTTCCGGCCTTGGCGGCCGCCTCGCCACCGGCCTGGTCGGTCACGACAACCGCGCAGGCGCCATCCGAGGATGGGCACGACTCGAGGAAGTGCACCGGATCCCACATCATGGGAGATGCCTTGACGGACTCGATGGAGATTCCCTCGATCTTCAAGTGGGCGTAGGGGTTCTTAAAGGCGTTGCGGCGATCCTTCACTGCCACCATCGGGCCGATATCGGCCGGCGCACCCGAGCGGTGGATGTACGAGCGCATGTACGGGGCAAAGGCACCACCCGCACCGATTGAGGCTCCCTTGCCCGAGCCGAGGGCGAACTGGGCGTTGCCCTCGGACTGCTTTTGATAGGCCACGGCCAACACTCTCTTGTGGCGCCCGCTCTCGATGTGACTGGCTGCCACGATCCCGGTCGTCCCGCCCACCGAGCCGGCTGTGTGTACGCGGAACATCGGCTTTCCCTTGGCTCCTAGGGCGTCGGTCAAGTAGAGCTCCGGCTTCATCACGCCCTCGAAGAGGTCGGGTGCCTTGCCGAGCACCACGGCGTCGATGTCCTTCCAGTCCATGTTGGCGTCCTCGAGGGCCCGGGATGCCGCCTCTCTGACCAGACCTCCGAGGGAGACGTCCCAGCGACGGGACTTGTGCTGTGTCTGTCCGATGCCGACGATGGCGCAGGGTTGGGTACTCATGCCGACTCCTCCAAGATGCAGACCAAGTTCTGTTGTAGGCAGGGCCCCGAGCTCGAGTGGGCGAGGGTCCGGTGCTTGCCTTCGTCCCGGATCTGGCGAGCTGCCTCGGTGACGCGGACAAGCCCGGTTGCCATGATCGGGTTGGCAGCGAGGGGACCGCCGGACGGATTGACCGACACATCGGGACTCAAGCCCAGCGCCTCGACCAACAGCGGCTCCTCATGGGTGAACGCCGACTGCAGCTCGGCCACTTCGACCGGTCCGTTCTCGATGCCGGCCGCCTTGGCCGCCGAGGTCGTCGACGCTGAGGTCCGAAGATCCCTCATCCCCGGGTAGTGCAGCTCCGAGCAGTGGGAGAGCCCGCTGATCCATACCGGTCGCTCGCAGAGCTCGAGGGCCTTTGCCCGGGTGGCGATAACCACCGCTACCGCACCGTCGGTGATCGGCGGCAGGTCGTGACGGCGGAGCGGCGCGCGGAGGTACTCCTCGGCGAGGAGCTGGTCGACGTCGAAGTCCCCCGTCACTTGGGCATGCGGGTTGTTCTTGGCGTCTCTGCGGGTTCGAGCGGCGATCTCAGCCATCTGCCGTTCGGTGACCTGGCCCCCATCGATGAGCGCCCGGGCCTGGAGGGCGGCAAACGACGCTGCGTCGGCACCAAGAGGGGCCAGGTAATACGGATCCATCTCCATCGGATAGATGATCGACGGGTCGGCTGTCGATGAGCGACCAGATCCCATGGCCAAGGCAATATCGGCATCGCCTAACTGCAGGCGAAGGAAGGCCTCATAGAGCGCCCAGGCGCCGTCCATCTCCACATGCGAATCGCTCTTCGGCGGCCATGCGCCGACGGCGTCGATGTTCTGGACGAACGAGAACGCCTGGCCGGCCACGTAGTCGCAGCTTCCCGCACATGTGAAGTCGACCTCGTGGCGAGTGATCCCGGCATCGTCCACCGCTCCGCTGATGACCTCGAGCAGGAGCTGGGCCTCGGTTTTGTCGGTCTTTCGCACCATGGGCGAGACACTCCACCCGATGATCGCTATGTCGTCGAAGGGTTCCATCTCAGTTGATCCTGTCCACGAGTTCGGGGTCTTCGTTGTCCGGCTCTCCGTTGGGCATCCAGCCGATCAGGTTGGCCACTCCGGCCGCGTTGTCGGAGTCGTCCTCCCCGGCCGACGCCCAGACCGCCGAGACGCGAATGCCGATGTGGATCTGGTCGACGGGGTAGTCGATGAGGGCCTGGTATTGGAGGACGACGTCCACACCGTCAAGCAAGACATGGACCCGCCCAAACCGCTCCGTCTCGGTCTGACCGGCGTACTGGACCGGGGTGATGATCGTGTAGTTGGTGACGGTGCCCACCTGTGGGAGGTCGACCTCGTCCGACGGACTCAACTCGAGGGTGTCGATGGGGCAGAAGCTTCTGCCACCGGTGTAGAGGCGTCCGCACTCGGGGCACTTTAGCCCGAGGAACCTGCCCTCTTCGGTCGCTTCTTCGGCCCTGATCACGTTCGTCGGGACTGGCGTCGTATAGGTGATCGAGGCGTCGTACTCCATCATGGTCACCGGCTCTGTCGCCCCGCCGGTGTCTCCGGCAGGCACGGCCGGGGACTCGCCGGGAACGAACGCCTCGATATCGGTGATGTGCCCCTTGCGGGCCGCTTTCCAGCGTGGGACGACGCGCATGCCCGTCGTCATGGCCTCGATGCCGGCGACATCGATGGCGTGCACCAATGCGGTGTCGGCGCCGTCCAGCTTGATCAGTCCGAAGGCGAAGGGATGGTCGAGGGGGTGCTGCACAGTCGGGGCACTCACCCAGCACCAGCCGACCACGGTTCCGGCCGGGCCCACGTCCACGAAGTCGTGGGCAAGCTCCACACCGGTGTCGGGATCCCACTCCAGCGGGGGAACGATCACCCGCTCGTCGCTCCGGATCCCGATGATCCGCATCTCGGTCAATGCCGTCATGAAGGCCCCGATGACCGGCCCGAGAGACCGCTTGTAGGGAAAGGCGATCGTGGATTCGGTGAATTGTGGCAAGCGACCCCCCGGCTGCTCAGTAGTCGCCGGCGCTACGGCGCCGACGATGTCTCCGTTGTCTGCTCATCATGGCTCATTTTTCCCTCGGATGAGGGACGAAGCCGATGGGTGCCGGCGAAGGCCACGGCGCCGGGCGCCCATCTGATTCCGAGTTGACGAGCGCGCTTTGACTGGCTATCCGGTGAAGCGCTCGCTCCGGGGTGAGTAGAACCACATTGCCACCGACGTGGGATCAGTCGAGTCGCCGCGGCTGATCTCACCGGTTCGGCCACGCTCCACCATGGCGTTGAACACCTCGGTCGGGTCGCCTTCCATCTCGTAGACACACAGATACTTCTGGGGAGGAGTGGGAACGCCGGGCGACTCGACGGCCGACACTTCGAAGCGCTGTGCGGCCACCATTCCGGGGGTGGCCAGGACCTCGGGGATGTGGATCCCCTCGTACCATGCATTGAAATCGTCCTCGCGGCCCTCGGCCGCATTGGAGAACACAAGCATCTTGTGCGTGCCCATGAGTGGATCCTCCCTAACTCAGCGGCCCATGCCACTGATCGTGTGTTGATGAAAAAGCGACGGTAGCCAGTGCCAGGTCGGGGGCGACAATCGGCTCCCTACAAGGCGGCGGCGAACAGCCCCGTCGTGTCAGGCGATGGAGCCTATCGGCGCCACCCGGTCCCCACCACGGCGTGGGAGTGATCAGGCGCGGCCACCCCGGAGTATCGCACCGGAGCGCTCACCTGTCGGCTTGCCGTCCTCGACGACCACCCGTCCATTGACGATGGTGGCGAGATAGCCCTCGGCCGGAAAGACCAGTCGGGACGTCCCCGCCGGGAAGTCGTTGACCAGTTGGATCGGGCCGACGGCCAGTCGGCTCGGATCGAACAGGACGAGGTCTCCCGCATACCCCGGTCGGATCATCCCTCGGTCCCACAGGCCGAGGGCGGTGGCCGGGACGGAGGTCAGCTTGGCCACAGCCCGCTCCAACGACAGGCTGTCCGGGACGAAGTTCGTCAGGAGTCGGGTCGTGTAATCAGAACCGCAGAAGGTGAGCAGGTGTGCCCCTCCGTCGGAGCTGCCGATCATGACCATGGGGTGGTCGATCAACTGCTCGATGACGGCCCGCTCCTGGTCGGCGGTCTTTCGCCTGAGAGCGAAGAGGGTCTCGAGCCCCTCTTCGAGGCTCAGGTCGAGCATGAGGTCGAGGGGGTCGCAGCCGCGCTCGGCGGCGATGTCGGCCAAGGTACGGTCGCTCAGATCCTGGTTGGCCTCCAGCACCGGGGTGGCCACGATGACCTCATCCCATTTCATGGCGAGCGAGCCCGCCTCGGGATCGGAGAGATTGGCGGCCAGCAGGGCCCGGACCTCGGGATCGGCCAGCTTGGCCCGGCGCTCCGCTTCGGGAAGCACGAGCACGTTGCGCCATTCGTCGTACTCGTCGAACAAGAAGGTGTTGTCGAAGGAGAAGTACACGCCCTTCGGATTCACGACGAGCATCGGGTAGTAGCGGTGCCCCTGCTCGTTCAAGCCCTCGGCGAAGGCCATGTTGGCCTTCCATCCCTCGGGCGATGAGCCGAAGTAACCGAGCACGTTGCCATGGATGGGCTTGCCCGAGGCCTCGCACATGCGGGTCAGGAGCACCTTGTCCGCATCATCCAGCCCGGTCGGGAGTCCGAATGTGCGGGGGAAGAACGAGATCGCCCCCCAGCCGAATTCGGCCAGCACGCCGCACAGCCCCACGATCTCATCTGGAGTGGCCAGGTTGGGTGGGACCGGTCGTCCGAGGTGGTCACGGTGCAGGTCGAGCTGTGAGGTCGAAAATCCAATGGCCCCTTCTTCCATCGATTGGCGAACCACCGCCTTCATGGCGTCGAGCTCGGCGTCGGTAGCCGCCCTCTCCGAGGCCGCCTCCCCCATGACGCCCCGGCGAACGGCTGCATGTGCGACATACGTCGCCGCGTTGACGGCGATCTGCCCGTCGAGACCGTCCAAGAAGTCCCCTAAGGATCCGCCACCGAATGTCACCCCCGCGGCCAGGGCCTCGTCGGACATGCCCTCTACCCGGGAGAGCATCTTGCAGAGCCAGCTCACATCGTCGGGCGAGGCCGGTGCCACAGAGAAGCCGCAGTTTCCGAACACCACAGTGGTCACGCCGTGCCAGCTGGCCGGCGAGGCTGTCGGCTCGAAGTGGAGCTGGGCGTCGAAGTGGGTGTGGATGTCAATGAACCCGGGGGCGACCACCAGCCCGGTGGCGTCGATGACCTCAGCCCCATTGGTCGATATACGACCGATGGCGGTGATCCTTCCGTCGGTCACCTCGACATCGGCGGTGAACCCGGCCATGCC
This sequence comes from Acidimicrobiaceae bacterium, assembly GCA_003164275.1. The sequence goes on from PLSY01000392.1 coordinate 6,991, forward strand.
GGTACCATCGACCACCCGACCGCCCCGTACTACCAACCTCTGCGACATTCCGATCCCCTTTGCTGCTTCCTCGTCACAACGACATTCGTTGCCTGGTCCTGGTAAACGACCGACCGAGCCGTGACCCTTGAGAGGACGAATCGAGTGATCGCCATTTCGACAACCATGAGGGCCATTCCCCCTTGCGATCACTGGACGCAAGACATCCGTCAGTGCTAGTCGGCGACTGTTGTCGCAGCCTACGTCAGCCCACTTTCAACTGACAATGGACCGGCCATCCTCGATCGCCACGCCCCAAAAAGGGACCATCGTTCACGGTGGAAAGAGCCAGGCTGAGCAACTACGGTCAGGGCGGCCAAAGACACCCGGCACTGACGGGTCGTTCCACAACAGGAGGTCAGAGTCATCAACGAGGTCACTCGAGGTTTGCGCTTCCCCGAAGGTCCGATCGCTCTCCAGGACGGATCGGTTCTGGCCGTAGAGATCGAGGGGGGCTCCCTGGCCCATATAGCGCCAGACGGTACGGTGAATCGGATCGAGCTGGGCGGAGGGCCAAATGGAGCGGCCGTAGGCCCCGACGGCCATGTCTACGTCTGCAACGATGGCGGCCTGGCTTTCCGTGATGTGGGGAACATCAGGGAACCGTTCGACCTCGCGCCCGACAACACCGGCGGGACCATCCAAAGGGTGGATCTCGCTACCGGCACCGTCGAGACCGTGTACACCCATTGCGGCGACGTGCCCATCGCCGGTGGGAACGACATCGTCTTCGACGTCCACGGGGGCTTCTACTTCAACGACACTTCCGGCGCCGCTGTCTACTACGCCCAGCCCGACGGCTCGTCTATCTCGAAGGTGGGCACAGTCCAGTTCCCGAACGGACTCGGCCTCTCCCCTGATCAGGATCGGCTGTACGCATCGGAGACCTACTCGGGCCAGCTCGTCTATTGGGAGGTGACCGGGCCCGGCACTCTGTCCGATGAGTACACGGTGCTGTTCTCGACCGAGGGCAGCCACCACTGGGACGGCCTCGCCATCGACGGCGATGGCAATGTCTGCGCGGCTGACCTTCAGCAGTCTGGGATCACCGCCGTCTCGCCGGCCGGCAAGATCGTCACCAAAGTGACCGTTCCCGAGCACGACCCCTACGTCACCAACATCTGCTTCGGTGGCCCGGACATGCGGACGGCCTTCATCACGTCGTCAGGCCTCGGCCGGCTCTACTCCACCGAGTGGTTGTGCCCCGGGCTTCGCCTCAACTTCAACGCCTGATCCCCTGGCGTCGCCGGCTCAAGTCCAGTTCAGGTGGCGGGCTTCGACCGCTTGGCCAGGGACGCCTGGATAGCCCTGATCCGATCGTCGAAGCCGGGCTGGTCCATCGACCACTGCTGGGATTCGAGCTCCAGCTGCACGGCATCGCTGACGTCGCTGATGGCCTCGCTGGCCCGCAGGTTGGCCTTGGTCCGAACGACGAGGGGCCGGGAGCGGTGAGCGGCCCGGCGGGCCAAGGAGGTGGCCACCGACTCGAGCTCGTCGTCGGCCACACACCGCCAGGCCAGCCCGGAAGCGGCCGCCTCCTCGCCGTCAAGGGTGTCCCCGCAAAGGACGAGGGCGGCAGCCCCTTGGCTTCCGACGCGTCGCTGCAGCCGCCACAGATGGCCGCCCCCCGGGTGGATACCGACGTCCAGGAATCGGGGGTCGAAACGCGCGTGTCGCGTCGCGATGATCACATCGCAGGCCAGCGGCAGGTTGACCCCGGCGCCGATGGCCGGCCCGCCCACGGCGGCAATGGTGGGGACCGGTGAGTTGGCGAGGGCGGTGAACCCACCGTAGAGCTCGCTGAGCGGGACCTCCCGGGTGAGCAGGCCGTCGAGGGAGCCACCGGCACAGAACACCGGAGGGTCAGCGGTAAGGACGATCGCCCCGACCCCAGATGCAAGGAGGCCTTCGACGGCGTCGGCCAGCGCATCGCTCATGGCCGCCGACAGGGCGTTTCGGTGTTCCGCGTCGGTGAGACGGACGAATCCGACGCCATCCTCATCCCTGGAGCTAACCAGGCTCGGCATACTCACACCCGCTCGATGATGGTGCCCGTGCCAAGGCCGCCCCCGCAGCACATGGTGACGAGGGCGGTCTGCTGATCGGCCCGCTGCAGTTCGTAGATGGCCTTGGCCAACAACACCACCCCGGTTGCTCCGAGGGGATGGCCGAGTGCGATGGCACCGCCGTTCGGATTGACCCGGTCCATGTCCACGGACAGCTCGCGGGCCCAGGCGATCACCACCGATGCGAACGCCTCGTTGATCTCGACCAGGTCGATGTCGCTCAAGGAACGACCGGTCCGGGCCAGGAGCTTCTGGGTGGCGTCGATCGGGCCGGTGAGCATCATGACCGGGTCCACACCGATGAGACACGAGTCGACCACTCGGGCGATGGGCACAAGGCCGAGCTCGTCGGCGCGCGCCCTGGTGCACATCAGCGTGGCGGCCGAACCGTCGGAGATCTGGGAGGCCGTGCCCGCGGTGTGCACACCGTCCTCACGGGCCACCGGCTTCAGCTGGCCGAGGCCCTCCAAGGTGGTCACCCGGAGGCCCTCGTCCCGCTCGACCCGATGGGTCGTCGCAGTCGGCTTGCCCTCCTCGTCAAGGTCAGGCGCGTAGACCGTCGTGATCTGAGTGGCGAAGCGATCCTCGGCCCAGGCCTGCGCCGCCAGCTCCTGGGATCGGAGCCCGAGCTCATCGGCATCCTTGCGGCTCACCGACCACTTGTCAGCGATCCGCTCGGCTGCCTCGAACTGGCTCGTGAACTCGTAGTGCGGGAAGTAGGACTTCGGAATGGCCCGACCGAGGCCGAGGCGCTTGTCGCTGTTGGAGCCGATCGGGACCTGGCTCATGTTCTCCACTCCGCAGGCCACCCCGACATCGATGATCCCGGCCTTCAAGAGGCCGTAGATCAAGGTGGTGGCCTGTTGGGACGATCCGCACTGAGCATCGATCGTCGAGGCCGCCGTCGTCGCCGGGAGCCCGGCCGTCAACCAGGCGGTCCTCGTCACGTTGAACGACTGCATCCCGACTTGGCTCACACAGCCGCCGATCACCTGGTCCACGACGGTCGGGTCGATCCCCGTGCGGGCCACCAGTGCGGTGAGTGCAGTACCGAGGAGGTCGACGCTGTGCACCGACGCCAGACCGCCCTTCCTCTTCCCGATGGGCGTGCGCACGGCATCGACGATCACTACCTCGACATCAGACATGGCTGTTCCTTTCATTGCACTGGATCACAGCGCGACACTTCACTGTGGCGCGGTTGGCTCTCAGCTGGCCGCAGACGCGATCTCGGTGGCCCACCGATAGTCGGCCTTGCCGGCATCGGTGCGTCGGATGGCATCAACGGGGATGAGGGCCCGGGGCTTCTTGTACGAGGCCAGGTGCTTCTCGCAGTGGGCGGCCGCCTCGTCGAGGGTCAGGGATGTGCCGGGGGCGAGCTGCACGACCGCCACCACCTCGTGGCCCCAGCGCTGGCTCGGTCGGCCGACCACCAGCACGTCGTCGATCAAGGGGTGGGTGATCAGGGCACCCTCGACCTCTTGGGCGTAGACCTTCTCTCCGCCGGTGTTGATGGTGGTCGAGTCACGACCCAGCACCTCGATCGTCCCATCGGCGAGCAGCCGGGCCCGGTCTCCGGGCACCGACATCCGCACGCCGTCCATCACCGGGAAGGTGGCTGCGGTCTTCTCGGCGTCCCCGAGGTACCCGAGCGGGACCCGGCCGGCCTGGGCCAGCCATCCGACCTCGTCCACCTCGGCCAGTCTGGTCTTGGTGGCGTCGACGACGCACGCCCCCGGCCCGGGCTCGAAGATGCTCTTCAGCCCGCCCCGGTTGTCGGCCGTCGTCTGCGCCTGGGTCCCCGTCTCCGAGGATCCCATGGTGTCGCGGATCTTGAGCCCGGGGATAAAGGCGGCCAGCTGGGCTTTGGTCTCCTGACGCAGCAGGGTTCCACCCGAGGCCAGCACTTTGAGCGGTGAGGTTTTCCCGGACTTGCGCAGGGCCTCGGCCAACGGCACGGCGAAGGGGTCGCCGACGATCTGGACGACATCGACCGACTCGTCGGCGATCACCCGGACGACATCTTCGGCGTCGAAGCGCTCGGCGTGCTCGGGGAGCACCACCGTCCCCCCGGCATGGAGCGCCTGGAGGGCGATCCACTGGGCGGCGGCATGCATGAATGGCGCAGCCGGCAAGGCTCGGTAGCCACCCCGTCTGGCCGACTCGACCATCTCTTCGACCGAGTCCCACTCACGGCCACCGGCCCGGAAGTTCCTCCCGCCGTGGGCGGAAACGAACAGGTCACCCTGCCGCCACAAGACCCCCTTCGGCATGCCGGTCGTGCCGCCCGTGTAGATGATGAACAGGTCATCGGGTGAGGACGTCGGCAGAGCAGCGTCGGGGGCTGTGGCCAGCGCTTCGTCGTAGTCGAGGGCCCCGTCGAGGAGCCCGTTTCCGCTGTCGTCGGCCACCTGGATGAGGTGCACCGGGCCGGCCAGCGAAGGAAGGACTTCTGCCACCATCGGGGCGAAGGCGGCGTGATAGATGAGCGCTTTCGTCCCGGCGTCCACCAGGAGATGGACCAGCTCGTCCACGCCGTAGCGATAGTTGATGTTGAAGGGGACCGTGCGGGCACGCATGGTGCCGATCATCGACTCGAGGTACTCGATGCAGTTGTAGAGGAAGATCCCGACATGGTCCTCGCCTGACTCGTACCCTGCCAGGGTGGAGCGCTCGGCGTGACAGCCGAGCCCGAGTCCGGCCAGGTAACGACCGAGCCGCCCGGTGCGGTCCTCGAACTCGCTCCAAGTCAGCCGTCGGCTCCCTTGCACCAGTGCCTCCCGATCGGGGAAGGCCTCGGCCAGGGCCAGGTGGGCGGTGACCATGTCCAGCTCGGTCGCGTTCTCGGCGCTCATTCTCCGCCACCTTCTTTCGCTTCTTCAGGATGGGCCAGCAGGTGCCGTGACACCTTGCCGGTGGCCGTGTGCGGGAGCTCTGTGCGGAACTCGAAGGTCGAAGGCACCTTGAACCGGGCGAGCGAGGTCCCGGCCCACTCACGGAGGGCGACGTCGTCGGGCACCGCCTCGGGACGGAGCACCACGACGGCCTTCACCTCTTGTCCGAGGGTCGGATGGTCGACGCCGATGACCGCCACCTCGTCGACGTCGGGGTGCTCGATGAGACGGTTTTCCACTTCGGCCGGATAGATGTTCTCGCCGCCCCGCACGATGAGGTCGCTCCGTCGGCCCGACAGGTACAACAGTCCGTCCTCCATATGGCCGAGATCGCCCGTGCGGTACCACCTGTCGTTGTGGAAGGCGGCCTTCGTTGCCTCCTCATTCCCCCAGTAGCCGAGGAAGCCGGCCGCCGTGCGCAAGCAGATCTCCCCGACCTGGCCGTCGACCACCGCCGACCCGTCCTCGGGATCCCTGATGGCGACATCGACGGTCGGGCAGGCCCGGCCGACCGAGTCGGCGAACTTCTGCAGCTCCGGCTCCCGGAGGATGGTGCCCAGTCCCGAGGTCTCGGTCATGCCGTACCCGAGGGCCATGCTCACATTCACCGTGGGCAGACGCTCCTTCAAGAGTCGGACCAGCTCAGGGGGCCAAACGGCCGATCCCCCTCCGACGCTGGTCAATGAGGACAGGTCATAGCGTTCGAGCTCGGGCCAGGTGAGGAGTCGCCACAGCTGGGTGGGCACAAGGGACCAGCCAGTCGCAGCGTGGTCGGCGGACAGCTGGAGATGCGTCTCTTCCTGCCATCTTCCGGACTCCGGGTAGACGATCTTCATCCCGGTGAGGGTGGCCTGGACGAGCGTGGCGTTCAGACCGCTCACGTGGAACATGGGCGAGGTTCCGAGCACGCTCGGTCCACTCGCCGGCGGAGGCGCCGAGTTCCCCTCTCCGGACATGGCATGGGCCATGCCCCCGAGAATGGCGCACTGGAGGAAGTGGAGATTGGAGCGGTGGGAGATGGTGGCCGCCTTGGCCCGGCCCGTCGTGCCGCTGGTGAACAACAGTATGGCCGGGTCGTCCTCGTCGATGGCCTGGTCGGGGAACGGAGCGTCGGGGGCCGCGTGCTCGATGGACTCCCACTGCTCCTCGAAGACCACGGTCGGGATCCCGAGGTCGTATCCCTCCAGGCGTGCGAGCCTCCTCTGGTCGCCGAGGAGGACGACGGGCTCGGTGAGCTCGATGCCCTGGACGAGCTCGGGACCGGTCCACCACCCGTTGAGGGCAACGGTGATGGCACCGAGGCTGGTGGCGGCCCAAAAGGTGATCGCGAAGGCCGGACAGTTGGCAGCCGCGATGGCCACTCGGTCACCGGCCTTGACGCCGTAGGTCTCCGACAGCACCGAGGCCACCGAGGTCACGGCCGGGATCATCGAGGCGAACGTGTAGGTCCGATCCGGAAAGACCAGGTACTCCCGGTCGCCGAACCGCTCGGCGGCGTCGAGGAGGGCCTGGCGCAGATTGGCCGGCCGCTTGGCGAACACGTCCATGGTGGAGCCGAGGACGTCCTCTTTCACCAGCTCGAATGGAGCGCCGGGCCCCATCCAGGCCTCTCGGTTCTCGGGTGAAAATGCCTTCTCAGCCCACGTCGTCATGGGCGGAGCCACGTCCGTCCGACGACCTGGAGGCCTGTGGTGAACTCCTGTGGCATCAGCTGCGAGGCACCTCTCTCCACGGCGAGTCCTTCCACTGGTCGGGCTCACGGGGAAGTCCGAGCACCCGCTCGGCGATGATGTTCTTGTTGACCTCGGTCGTCCCGCCCTCGATGGTATTGGCCCGGCTCCGCAACATGCCCTTCACTTCATAGGGCAAGAGCTCGGCATAGCGCTCGCCGGCATCGGTGATGGCCAAGATCTCGTCCTCGTCGGCCTCGGCCGACCAGGCGATGGCCCCGGCCCCGAGCAGATCGGTGGCCAGGGCCTGCATCCGCTGGTTCAGGCTTCCCTGATGGACCTTCCCGATCGAGCTTCCGGGCCCCGGAGAGTGACCGGCTTTGATCTCGGCCCTCACTCGCTGGTTCGTCCAGTTCCGGATGCGCTCCTCAGCCAGCACGGCCATGATCTTCTGGCGGACGAGAGGGTCGTCCCAGCCCCCTGGGCGCCCGTCGGAGCTCAGCTGCTTGGCCAGCCTGACCAGACGGTCGGCGCCGCCCCCGCCGATCCGGTCGACCCCGCCCGAACCCGATCCCGACACCATCTGGCGCTCACCGGAAAGGGTGGCGTTGCCCACCTTCCAGCCGGCGTTGACCTCGCCGACGCGCTGGCTGTCGGGCACCCGGGTTCCGTCCAGGAACACCTCGTTGAAGTCGATCTCGCCGGTGATGTGGCGGAGGGGCCGGACCTCGACGCCGGGTGCGTGCATATCGACCAGGAAGTAGGTGATCCCTTGCCGCTTCGGGACGTCCACGTCGGTGCGGGCCAGCAGGACTCCGAAGTCCGAGAGATGGGCCCAGGTATTCCAGACCTTCTGTCCGGTGATGATCCAGTCGTCGCCGTCGCGCTCGGCCCGGCACGCCAGGGAGGCCAAATCCGAGCCGGCACCGGGCTCGCTGAACAGCTGGCACCACACCTCCTCGTTGCGGACGATGGGAGGCAGGAAGCGCAGCCGCTGTTCCTCGGTGCCGAAGGCGAACAGGGCCGGGGCGGCGAGGGACAGGCCCAACGGGTTGAGTCTCCCGAGGTTGTAGGGAGCGAGCTCGGCCTCGACGACACGGGCCTCCGCCGGGGTCAGCCCGGCGCCGGCGTACTCGACCGGCCAGGTCGGGGCGACAAGGCCGGACGTGGCGAACACCGGATACCACTCCTCGTACTGGGCCCGAGACCGGACCTGGCGGATGGCCGAGGTCCCGCCCCGGTGGGCGGCATCTCGCCACTCGACAGGGACGTTGTCTTCCACCCATTGCTTAGCCAGGGCTGCGAGCTCGTCAGCCGGAAGGCCGGTTGCAAACGTGATCTGGTCCATTGTCGTCAGCGCCCCTTGAAGTCCGGGGTCCTCCGCTCTTTGAATGCGGACAACCCTTCTCTGAAGTCCTCGCTCCGGGAGGACAGTTCCATGGCGAAGCCCTCGTTTCGGAGCTGTTCGTCGAGTGATGCCGACGTCCCGGCATAGAGGAGCCACTTGGACAGGCCGAGGGCGACCGTCGGTCCCGAGGCCAGTTTGGCCACGAGGGCTTCGGCTGTCACACCCACCTCGTCGGAGGGAACGGCTTGGTGGGCGATGCCCCACTCGGCCGCCTCGGCGCCGCTCAGCTCCCGACCGAGCAGCAACAGCTCTCGGGCCCGGGCCGGTCCGACCGACCTCGGAAGGAGCCACGTCGCCCCACTGTCGGGGGTGAATCCCCGGGAGGAGAACGGCTCCCAGAAGCGGGCATCAGCGGCGGCCACCGTGAAGTCGGCGGCGGTGGCGATCTGCATGCCGATCCCTGCGGCCCAGCCATGCACCTCGCACACCACGGGAACCTGCACGCTGCACAGCAGAGGAATCAACCGGTGGGCCTGGGAGGGCAGGCGCCGTTGGATAGAGCCGGCCCGCGGCTTACTCCCCGACCCGGCGTTCCTGGCCACGATGTCAGCCCCGCCGCAGAAGTGGTCGCCGCTGCCGGTGATGGAGATGACCCGCACGCCCTCGTCCCGACCCGCTGCGTCCACCGCGTCGATGAGTGCGGCCATCATGACGTCGTTGATGGCGTTACGCAGCGTGGGACGGTCGAGACGGAGGCGAAGGACCTGGTCACGCAGCTCGACATCCAGGCCGTCCACCGGCCGGTAGGTGTCGTCGCTCATTGCAGGGGCGCAGCCGTGCCGTCGGCGAAGTCCGAGGCGATGGCGCTGAGCGCTCCGGTCAGGTCGGTCGCTCCGCCGGGCGGATCGGGCAGGACAACAGGGCCGTACTCACGGCTCGCCAGGAGGATGGTGGCGTGCCCGGGCGTCGTGATCTCGCCCCGCTGATTGCGGGCCGAGAGCTCGATCTTGACCGCCGGTCGATCCCCTTCGGCCAGGTACTTCTCGGTCACCGTGCCATTCAGCCACTGCGTGTCACCCACGAAGTTGAACTTGCGGAACTCACAGTCGAGCTTCCAGAGCCAGGCGTCGTCGCCCATCCAGTCGGTGCACATATGGATGAGCCATGTCTCACGCATGCGCCCGTAGTCGAAGGTGGTCGGATTCCCGGCCCGGCGGGCGAACTCAGGGTCCCAGTGCACCCGCTGCATGACGTCGGGGATGTTCTGGTCGTCACGGTGGAAGAACTTGGGAATGCGCTTTCTGTTCTGGTAGCCGAGGCGTAGGGGCTTGACGCCGTAGAGGCCCATGCCCATGCCGACGTGCCAGCAGATCATGTCGGTCACGAGGAGCGGGCCCTTGACCATCGGGCCGATCGGGTCACCGACGTTGACGTCCTCCCAGAAGCGAGGGTCGGACCCCCTCGGGCCCTCGGCGTCGTACTGGGCACCGATGGCGTCGATCTCGTCGTCCGTGTACACCTTGGCCTCGACGGCGCCCTCCTTCTTCTCCTTGGCCTTCTCCCTGGCCTTGGTCCGCTCGGTCCGGATCATGAGGCGGTACTGGCCCGACAGGATGGTCCCCTCGTCATCCTGGAAGACCTGGCCGGTCCACTCGTGGACGGCCCGCTCGGCGAACTCACTCGGCTTATCCAGCACACCGACCAGGGCATTCCGCCTGGAGACCTGGTGGCCGGGACGGAGAGGGGCCCACCACTCACGGGCGCTGGCCGAATAGAAGGCGTGGACGCCCCGCAGCGGGTCGCCCCGCATCAGGTCTTTGACCTCGGGTGCCACCTCTCGGACCTCGTCGACCCCGATCAGCGAGTCGCCTCCGACCAGCGGTGGTGGGGCGATGACCCCTTCCCAGCGCGTGGTGCCGGCATACTCCTCGTCCGACCACAGAGGGTTGTCGTCGCCGTAGGCCTCGGCCACGTGGCGGAACGCGTCGATTCCCGGGAATCGGTAGTGCGGGACGACGGGGTGCGGCTCCGGCACTCCGATGCGCTGGCGCAACCGGTCGATGGCCTCGTCTGTGATCTTGCCGGATTCAGACACGACGCGGCTCCATACGTCTCGTAATTGCATTCACGAAGCAAGGAGTATGGCACAGCCCCGAATAGGGGTCAGCTGGGCTCTCAGCATCCGAGGCCAACCGGTTTCGACCCATGGCAGCGGCGCACCTCTCTCAGTCGTCAGTCGGTGGCGACCCTGTCCACGCATCGACCAGTTCGTCGGTCGTGCACACGGTGGCAATGGCTGCCAGCGTATGGGCAACCACCTGCTCGCCGTACTCGACGGGGATTCCCGCCACCGCGTCGCTCACCACCACTACCTGGTAGGAGCGGTTGACCGCGTCGAGCACCAGATTCGGTATCGCCACGTTCAGCGACACCCCGACCACGACCACGGTCGACACGCCCTCGTTGCGCAAGAGGCTGTCGAGCGGCGAGCCCGTCATGGGGCTGAGGCCGTGGTAGCGGGGAAGGACCACGTCTCCTGGCTCCGGGCCGATCTCCGGAACCGGCTGGACGGAGTCCGAACCGGGAAGGTTGGCCATACCGGCCTTTCGGGCTGCTACGAACAGGCGGGCATTGCGGTTGCCCCCGAAGCCATCGGGCAGGTTCTCCGCCGTGCAGTGCACGACCGGCACCCCGATGCGTCGGGCCGCCTCGGCCAGGGTCGCCACTCGGTCCACGATGCCCACGCTGGCCGCCGCCTCGGCCAGGGCGGGGAGCCCCGACTCCGAGCCGATCACGCCCACCTGCATCTCTTGGAGCAACAGGGCCGTCTGGCCTCGAGCCACCAGCCCTATGAGTCGCTCGCGCTTGTCCATTCCATCTCCCCCGCTCCTGGTCGACCGCTACGCCTCCGACCGTCATCTTCGTGGCGCCATCCTGTCGCGTCGGAGAGCCGGGCGACGCCCGGCTCTCGACGTCACAGCCCCGCCCGGGTCGATTCTTGTTCCTCCCATGCCGCCAGGACCGGGGCGAGGAGGTCCTCTGTCATGTAGTCGGGGTAGTCACTCGCCCGAACCGGGATCGGGACCTGTCCCGGGTAGCCGATGCGCTCTCTTACTCCTGGGTCCAGGTAGTACGCACCGGTGATGGCCAAAAGGACGGCCCGGAGCCGCTCCGGATGGCCAGCAGCCATGGCCTCGAGCCACCTCTCCGGATCACCGACCTCATTGGCCAGGGCCACGTTGAGTGGGTCGGCCAGGTTGGGCACCGTCCGCAGCACCCGATCGAGCAGGGCACCGCCCACGCCGACCTGTCGGGCGGAGGGCATGGCATCGCCCTCCGGGATCACCGCCTCGGCGACCTCGACCAGTCGGGCGCGGACTGCATCGGAGACACCTATGGGAGCGGGCTCCTTGGTGGTCACGGTCACCGGCGAGCGGTCCGGACCGGAACTGCTCAGGCCGGGGTCAGACGAGGCACCGACGGCGAAGCTCCGTCGCCGATCCGGAAGAGACAGCGTCGAGCGGCCTTCCATGAGGTGTTCGACGGCACGAAGGGCGAGGGCACAGATGGTGCTGGTCGGGTTGACCCCGCCGGCAGTCGCAAAGACGCTCCCGTCGATGATCCCGAGGTTGGGGGCGTCGTGGCACATCGACCACCGATCCACGACGGAGCTGGCCGGGTCGTCGCCCATGACCGCCGTTCCCATGAAGTGGCCGTTCGGCGGGTAGCGAATCTCGACCTCGGTGTGCCATGCGCCCGCCTCTTCCAGCGACTCGTTGACCCGTTCGATGTGCCAGTCGCAGAGGCGATCGGTGTTCGAGTCGATCCTGTAGGTCATCTTCGGTGCGGCCAGACCGAGGTCGTCGACGACCGAGGTGGAGAGCTCGATCCGGTTCGCCTCGTTGGGAAGGTCCTCCAAGACCAGGCCCCAGTGGGCGCTCCGGCCCAGCCGCTCCCTCACGTGTCGGTGATGCTCGGGACCCCACTCGCCGCCACCGGCCAAGGCTGCCCGCAGCGGGCCTCCGGCCGGGGACATGGCCCACTTGGCCGAGCCTACGAAGCCTCGCCGCTCGTCGCTGGCGTAGAACTGATACGAGACGATGGACCCGCCGGCGTGCCCCCGCCAGCTCTCCAGGTCATCGTCGAAGAGCCCTTTGACCAGGGCTAGGGGATGGACCATGAGCCGGCGCCCGACCAGGCCCGATGAGTTGGCCAGTCCGTCGGGATCCCGGCTGGACGCCGAAGCCAGCAACAGCCGTGGCGTACCGATGCCGTTGGCGGCCAGAAGCACGACGTCGGCCGGCTGGAAGTGCTCCTGGCCGCCCTCGTCCAGCCATTCGGCCCCGGTCACCCGTCCACGGCCGTCGGTCGGCAGCCGAGTGACCCGGGCCCCTGTGACCAGTCGTCCCCCGTTCTGCAGCACCGCCGGCCAGTGGGTGATGTCGGTCGATGCCTTCGCCCCCTCGTTGCACCCGAGGAGGCAGGTCCCCCTCTGTACGCATTGGTGGCGATCTCCGGATGGGGCAGAGAGGATGGCGTTGGCTGCTGGCCACCAGTGCCAGCCCAAGCGGGCATGGGCCCGAGCGACCCGCAGCGCCGCCTCGCCGATCGGCAGGGGCGGGAAGGGCGGGTCGGCCCCAGGCGGGAAGGCCGGGTCACCGCCGAGGCCCGAGACGCCGAACTGGACATCGGTGCGCTCGTAGAAGGGCAGCAGCTCCTCGTAGCTGAGCGGCCAGTCGTCGGCGTAGCCGTCGACTGAGCGCCTGGTGAAGTCCGAGGGCAGCAGCCGGGGCCACTGGGCCGCATAGAGAACGGTGCCACCACCCACCCCGTTGAAGTTGAGCACCCCGACGTCCGAGTCGGTCAAGTCGATCGGATAGTCACCACGGCCCCGGCGGATTGCCGGGTCACCCGACCAGAGCTGCCGACCGGCGAGCTCCCATTCTTCGCTTGCTCCCGGGAACGAGGCTCGATCCGGCCATCGGCCCTGCTCCAGGCAGACCACGGAGTAGCCGGCCTCGACCAGCCGATCGGCCGCCACCCCTCCTGAAGCTCCGGCCCCGACGATCAGGACATCGACTGGCTGTGCTCGGTTGTCGGGCGCCATCAGGCTCGCCCTGGCCGAACAGGTGGGACGACCCGGCCCCTTCCCCAGGCGTAGGGCTCATCGCCCAGGCGGGCCATCATGCCCCGAGCGTCGAGATGACCTCGTCGCCGAACCGCTCCAGGGTGTCGGGGACGGCGAAGTCGGTGAACCAGGCGTAGGCCCGCTCGACCCCCCGCTCCTCAAGCCGGGCGAAGTGCTCGGCCAGTTGGGCGCCCGATCCGACAGCCCGGGAGCTCATCCAGCCGAACCGACGATCCGCTGCTTGTTCCGTCTCCGACCGGGAGGCCTCGTCGGTGATCATGGTCACGACCTGCTGCATCGAGATCCGGGCCCTCCCGGCCTTCTCCCGCATGACCTCGAGGCGGTCACTTTGATGCCCCGGAATGTTCCACCAATCGGCATAGCGGGCCACCAGCTCCATGGTTCTCGGCCCAGTCCCGCCGATCACCACGGGAATCGGTCGGGTGGGAACCGGCAGCTGACGGGCTCCGGCCAGGTGGTGGAACTCGCCGTCATAGTCGATGGCGTCCCCCGTCCACAGCCGGGACACCACCTCCATGGTCTCGCCCAAGCGGCGGATCCGACTGGCCGGTGTGCCCTCGTCGATCCCGAAGGTGGTGAGCTCTTCGGGAACAGAGCCCGACCCGATCCCCAGCTCGGCCCTGCCTCCGGAGAAGTGGTCGAGGGAGACCAGCTGGCGAGCCAGGACCGATGGCTCACGGAAGCCGTCGCACAACACCAGGTGACCGATGGTCAAACTCGTGGTGTGGGCGGCCAACCAGGTGGCGGTGGTGATGGCCTCGAACATGGGCTGGCCGTCGGCCAGTGGAGGCGACAGGTGGTCCATCAGGGCGAGCCCGCTGAATCCGGCCCGCTCGGCGGCCTGCGCCCGTCCGACCAGGTCCTCGGGGGAAAGGCGCATCTGGGGGAGGAAGAGATGGAACTCCATGAGCGTTACGCCGGGGCCCCGTCGTCGCATCGGTCCGTCCGGTAGCCGGCCGGGGCCCACAGCTTCAAACTCATCGCGCTCCTCCCCTGTCGCCCCGTCCTGCGTTGGCCTGCGTTGGCCTGCCGAGGCTATCCGAGCAAGCCCGTCGGGCTCATCCCCATCGCTCGTTCGTCCATCACTCAGTTGTCCGCCCTGTCGTCCGCTCTGCCGTCACGCCCGGAAGGGCCCCGGCCAATCGGTGGGTCGAGGACGAGGGAGACGACCTCATCCAGGCGTGAGTAGACGTCGAGGATCGACAGCCGGCCCGCTGACCACGACCGCAAGAGGCTGGAAAGCACGGTCTCGACCACCCAGACCACCTGTGCGGCCGAGTCGGGATCGATGCCCTCGACGGCTGCCATGTAGACGTCGCTGGTGGCGCGGTCGAGCCGCTGGAGGATCTCTGTGGCGAACGGGTCGCTCGAGACCTCGAGGGTGGCCACCAACTTGGCGAGATGAGGCTGGCGCTGGAAGGCCCGCACCGTACGGTGCATGGTCTCGGTCAGCCGCTCGGCCGGGGTGGTGCCGGCCAGAGGGTGGCGGGCCACACTGGCCTGGAAGGTGGCCGCCCAGCTGACCAGTGCCTCGGCGAACAGGTGGTCCTTAGAGGAGAAGTAGTGGTACACGGTGCCGAGAGCGACTCCTGCCTCCTCGGCTACGTCCTTTACCTGGATCCGGTTGAACTCCCGGTGACGGGTCAGCGCCAGCGCCGCATCGATGACTCGCTGACGCCGGGCCAGCTGGCCCGGCGTCAATGCGGCCGACGGTACCGGCGGCACCTGGGTTCGGTTCACGACCGGCGGGCGCATGCTCCGGTTGGGATCTCCTCAGCCATGCACGCACCTCCTCACCTTGTTCGGCTCGACCTTCACTGGTCGCCATGCCTAGCCCGGCAATACTAGAAGGTGATTCTGTGACACCGGGACCAGACCGTTCCAGGATCATGGTGGATACCTTGGCGGCAGCCACGATGCAACGCTTGACAAATCGAAATAGGATTCTAGTATCGTGCACTCAGGCAGCCGAGGCGGTTGCGCCGGACCGCGACGATGGCGCGCCGGACACTGAGGAAGCGACGCTGCGTGGCGACGACGTTGCGCGGTTGCCATAGAGAGCGACACTGGACCAACCGGGGGAGATACAAGACATGAGCATGCCGACCGACGTGGGGATCGTCGACACGATGATCGGGTTCCCGCACCATGACATGAAGGCCGTCTACAACTTCATCACGCAACAGACCAAGGACACCCAGTCCAAAGAGGAGTTCACCTTCCCGGCTGAGTACATGTTCAAGGATGTGCCCGAGAAGAAGCTGACCGACTCGGCGGACCCGATCGCCGTCACTTTGGGGGAGATGGATCGCTGGGGCATCGACAAGGGCCTCATCGGTGTCGAGCCCGGTGGCCAGGGCGAAGAGGCTCTGAAACGCTATCCGGACCGGTTCATCCCTTCCCTCTCGGTGGATCCGAACGACGGCATGGAGGGAATCGCCGAGATGGTCAAGGCCTATGAGACCTCGGGCATCAGGGCCGTCGGCTGCTTCTCGGCCGGGACGTATCCTCAGGTGGCCATCAACGACAAGAAGATGTATCCCATCTACGCCAAGTGCGTGGAGCTCGGCATTCCCATCTTCTGCACTGCTGGGATCCCAGGGCCTCGCCTCAAGTTCGCCGTCCAGCATGTCGAGCTCATCGACGAGGTCATGTTCGACTTCCCCGACCTCGTCTTCGTCACTCGCCACGGCTGCGAGCCCTGGACAGAGCTGGCCGTCAAGTTGATGCTCAAGTGGCCCGGCCTCCACTATTCAACCAGCGCCTTCGCCCCCAAGCACTATCCGAAGAACATCATCAACTACGCCAACACGAGAGGTGCCGACAAGATCATCTACGCCGGCTACTTCCCGATGGGCCTCTCCCTCGAGCGGATCGTCACCGAGCTGAAGGACGTCGGCTTCAAAGACGAGGTCTGGCCCAAGTTCCTGCGCACCAACGCCCTGCGGGTCCTCGGCCTCGACAGCTGAGAGCCCCTTATCGCCCCCACCCCTGACCTCAACGAAACGGAGCATCCCATGACAGCTACTGAGACATCCTCCCTCGACACCGTGTTCGACGCCGACAACCACTACTACGAGGCGACAGACGCCTTCACACGGTTCATGGATCCGAAGATGGCCAAGCGGGCCATGCAGTGGGCCGAGATCAACGGGCGCCAGCGACTCCTTGTCGGTGGAAAGGTCAATCGGTTCATCCCGAACCCGACGTTCGACCCCGTGGCCAAGCCCGGGAGCCTCGACGAGTACTTTCGTGGACGAAACCCACAGTCGATGGACATCCGCGCCCTGTTCGGCGACCTGGAGCCCATCCGACCCGAGTACCGCGACCGCGACGCGCGCCTCGCTGTCATGGACGAGCAGGGCCTGAGCGGCTGCTTTTTGTTCCCAACGTTGGGCGTCGGCATGGAGCAGTCCCTCTACCAGGACCCGGAGGCTCTGGTCGCTGCCTTCCACGCCTTCAACCTGTGGATCGAAGAGGACTGGGGCTACGCCTACAAAGACCGGATCTTCGCCTCCCCCATGATCAGCCTGATCGATGTGGACGCGGCCGTGGCCGAGTTGGAGCTGGTGCTCTCGAAGGACGCCCGGGTGGTGTGCATCAAGGGAGGCCCGGCGCACACGCCGACCGGCCTCACCTCGCCGGCCAATCCTCGCTTCGACCCGTTCTGGTCCCTCGTCAACGAGTCAGGCGTCGTTGTCGGCATCCACTCGGGTGATTCGGGCTATGGCAAGTACGTCGACGACTGGGAGACCTTCGGCGAGTTTGAGGCCTTCCGCACCGGCCCGTTGCGCTCCATCCTGACGTCCGACCGCACGCCTTTTGAGACCTTTGCAGCCCTCATCTGCCACGGTCTCTTCGACCGCTTCCCCAATGTGCGGATCGCCAGCATCGAGTCCGGCTCCGACTGGGTCCTCACCCTCAAGAAGAAGCTCACCAAGGTGTACGGGCAGCTCGAGGGCGCCTTCTCGGAGAACCCGGTCGAGACCTTGGCGAAGCACGTATGGGTGGCCCCGTACTACGAGGACGACCTGGCCGCGGTGAAAGCGGTCATCGGCGTCGACCACCTGCTGTTCGGCTCCGACTGGCCCCATGCCGAGGGCCTGGCTGAGCCTCGGACCTTCGCCGACGACCTGCGGGCCCAGAACTTCACCGAGTCCGAGATCCACACCATCATGGTCGACAACGGCCGCCAGCTGACTGAGCGCCGGCCCCTCAAAGCCGACAGCTGAGATCGCCTCAGACGCAAAGAAAGCCCGCTGGACGCCCTTTTCGGCACCCAGCGGGCTTTTTCGTTGTCAGCGGGCGGGTGTGGCCGACGGGGCCAGGCGCCGGAAGTACTCCCGGTCGCTCTCGTCGGGGGCCTTGCCCACCCGGGTCACCGTGTCCACGTCGGCTGCCTCGGCCCGCAGGGCCTTGGCCGTCGACTTCTCCTTCGGCCGGGTGGCGAAGGGGTCGAAGTGGAAGTGCCGCATGGCGTTCTCATGGGTGATCTTGTTGATCTGCTCGTCAGACAAGGAGGCGAACTGCTTCTCGTTGACCTCGGGCCCGTAGGGCCACGAGGTGTCCGAGTGGGGGAAGTCCGACTCCCAGCACACGTTGTCGATGTTGAACTGGTCGATCTGGGCCACGCCCACCGGGTCGTTGATGAAACAGCACAGGATCCTCTGGCGGAACACCTCGGCCGGTCCCATCCCGTCGGGGAACTTGTGTCCCGTCCAGCCCGAGTGGCGGTCCTGGATGTGCTCGGAGCGCTGGAGGAAGTAGGGGATCCAGCCGATGTCGCCCTCGGTCAGGGAGAACATGAGGTCCGGGAAGCGCCACCAGAAGTCGGCCCACATGAGGTCACCGAGCGAGTAGATGGACATGAGCGACGAGAGGCCCATGGCCACAGACGGAGGAGCGTCGGGCGAGGTGGAGGCGGCCTTGGAGGACGAGCCGACATGCAGGCAGAGGATGGTGCCCTCCTCCGAGCAGGCGGCGAACAGCGGGTCCCAGTGGCCCGAGTGGATGGAGGGCATGTTGAGGGCGGCCGGGTTCTCCGAGAAGGTGACGGCCCGACAGCCCTTCGACGCCAGGCGGTGCACCTCCTTGGCGGCCAGCTCGACGTCGAAGAGGGGCAGGATGCCACAGGGGATGAAGCGGTCCGGGTACTCCGCACACCATTCGTCGATGTGCCAGTCGTTGTAGGCCTGGATCATGATCAGGTTGAGCGCCCCGTCCGGGCCCTCGTTCAGCACCTGGCCGGAGAAGCCGGTCCAGTTGGGGAAGTTGAGGCCGGCCAGGGTGCCACCGGCCGACATGTCCCGCACCCGCTCGTGGACGTCGAAGCAGCCGGGCCGCATCTCCGAGTACATGGACGGGTTCACGTTGAACATCTCGCGGGGCTTGCCGGCCACCGCGTTCAGGCCGAGGTTGCGGCCACGCTTGTCGCCGTACCACCACTGCTGGTAGCCCTCGGCGTCGGTCTCGACCCGGGGAGCACGGTTGAGGTACTTGGCCGGTAGGTGGCCTTCGAACATGTCGGCCGGCTCGGCGATGTGGTCGTCCACGCTGATCAGGATCATGTCGTCTGCGCGCATTGGTACCCCCTACTGCATCGTGGTGCACGGGCCGACTCAGCGGCCCGGCATCGTCTCATTGTTCACGTTGATCGACATCGAACGTATGCCCAAATCTACCATGGGCAGTGATTCCGGCCACCTGTGGGCAGCCGTTCGAAGGGGCGCCGGCACCCTACGATCGGGACATGATCCATGCCGTCGACCGACCCACCGGCGATGGCTGGCCGGCTACGGCGGCCTGGGCTCGCTCAGGAGCGATGGGGCTCGGGGGCAGCGCAGACGGCCTTCCGCCCAACCTCCCGCCTCCGGGCCTGGTCGCCAGGATCGAGGCGTTGGTCACAGAGATTGAAGAGCTGAGCTCACAACGCGGCCGACCGGTCCGCCTGTCGTGGGCCGCGGCCCTGGCCGGTCGGGCCGACTTCATGGGCCTGCGGCGCCAGGGTCAAGTGTCGGCCAATGGGTCCTGTCGGCTGCTTCCCACCCTCGACGGATGGATGGCCCTCAACCTGCCCCGCCAGGACGACTTCGAACTGGTCCCGGCCCTTATCGGGGGGCCGGTCGACGATCCGTGGGAGGCCGTGGCGGAGGCCGCCGCCCACAGCCCGGCCGCTCGGCTGGTCTCCCAGGCCCGACTCCTCGGCATGGCCGCGTCAGTCCTGCCGGCCACGACAGCCGCCGGCGAGAAGCCCTACGACGTGATCGACCGCTGGTCACATGGACCCAAGGACGAAGCCCGACCGATCAAGGTCGTCGACCTCTCGCCCCTGTGGGCCGGGCCCATGGTCGCCCGGGTGCTGGCCGAGTCGGGCGCCGAGGTCACGAGGCTCGTGAGCACCGGTCGCCACGAGGGGGCGGCGTTCGGATCGCCCTTCTACCGCTGGATCCATTCGACCAGGGAGTCGCGCTTCGAACTCGACCTGCGCACCACTGGCGGCCGTGAGCACGCCGCCCGTCTCATCGGGGACGCCGACGTCGTCATCGAAGGGTCGAGGCCCCGGGCCCTCGAACAGCTCGGGCTCGGGCCCGACTCCTTCGACGATCGGACGTCCCGGGTGTGGCTGAGCGTCACCGGCCACGGTCGAGCCTCGCCCGGCCGGGACTGGATTGCCTTCGGCGACGACGCCGCCGTCGCCGGTGGCCTGGTCGGCCGGGACCAGGCGGGCAGGCCCGCCTTCTGCGGGGATGCCATCGCCGACCCCCTGACCGGACTCACGGGGGCTGTCGCCGTCCTCCGGGCCCTGCGCTCAGGCGGGGGCTGCCTGATCGACCTGGCCATGGCCAAGGTGGCCGCTCACATGGTTACCGGCGAGCCGGCCGCTATCGCCGCACGGGTAGGTGGGCCGGCAACCGTCGAGTCGGCCGGAGAGGGCGCCTGGGTCGTCCGGTCAGACGGGCGGACCGAGGCAGTCCTGGACCATCCCGAGACCATCGAGTGGATCGCCGCTGCCAACCACGGGCACGCTCAAGACAATCCGCGTTCTCAAGAGGCTGAGAACAGGACCTGACCGCCGACCACCGTGGCCATGACGGGAACGGGTCCGTCGCCGGCCAGGGACTCGGTGGTCGTTGCGGCCAGCACGCAGAGGTCGCCGGGCTGTCCCGGCTCCAGGGTGCGAGGCTGCCCGGGACGGGGCCCGCTGCCCCACCACCACCGGAGGGCGTCTCTCTCGGCCACCGCCTCGCTCGCCCCTAGCTGCACGCCGGAGGCTGTCAGCCTTCGGGTGGCGGCACGCACCCCCGCCCAGGGATCGAGGGCTCCGAAGGGGGCGTCGGTCCCTGCCGCCACGGTGACCCCGGAATCGAGAAGGGACTGGCCGCGCCAAAGGTCGCCCAGGTCTCCTTCATCCACCTCGCCCAGGTACTGGTCCCCTCGCTCGGCCACGAAGTTGGATTGGGTGATGACCGTCAGCCCTGCCCTTGCCATAGGCCCGAGGAGGTCGCCGGGGACAATCGCACCGTGCTCGATCCGGTCGCCGGGAAATGACCCCGCCTGATCCAAGGCGGCCAGGGTGAGTACGAGCTGAACCCGGGTAACGCAGTGCACTGCCACCGGTCGACCGGCCTGGTGGGCTTCCGCCATCCAGGCGGTCAGCTTCTCCAACGACGGGAGCTGGGCGTCGGAGAGGAGCACTTTGACAGGTCCGACCGTCACCCCGGCAGTGGCATCGAGCAGCCGAGCCGTGGTGTCATCCAGCTCGGTCGGCTCCATCAGATGCAGGCGTTGGCCGATGTCGCCGCTGACCACAGCATTGGCCAAGGCCACGGCCTCAGCATTGGGGCGCTGAGGGGTGGCATCGGTCCAGCCGGTCACCCCGAAGGCCAGAGCCTCCAGGCTCAAGGCCCGAAGATCGCTGGGTCGGACGGCGGAGAATCCGGTCGAGGCGCCGAGGCGCTCAGACAGGAACGAGTCCATGCGCCACAGACGCCCGGTTGGGCGACCGTACCCTCCTCTCTCGATGCCGGGATGGTCGGCTTCGTCGGCCCTGACGGCGGCCAGGCCGGCCGAGTTGAGCGTCCATAAGGTCCCGCTCCGGTGCTGGACCCGGACCGGTCGATCCGACACGATGGCGTCGAGTGAGGCCGAGTCGAGCCGGCCGGCCACCGAGTCGTGGTAACCGACGGCCCGAACCCAGTGATCCGCCGGTTGAACCCGGGCCGCAGCCTGCAAGGCGGCGGCAAAGCCGGCGGCATCACGCACCGCGTCCGGACCGACTGCCACCGAGCGACGGGCAGCGGCTGCGGCGCGGACATGGAGATGATGATCGTGGAGACCGGGGATGACCGACCCTCCTCGGGCATCGATCACCGCATCGCCCGGGTCCCTTTGCACCCGCTCCGCTACTTCGGTGATCCGGTCGCCGTCGACCCGGATTTCGGCCACGGCGTCCCCGAGGCGTGCCCGACGCACAACCACGGCCATCAGCTCGGCCCACCGGGTGTGGCGACAGAAAAGGCAGCGGGCACAGATGGGAAGGGTACGCTCCCGACGTGCACGCCCGCGCCGACGAAGCCGCCACTTTGCTAGCCGGGTTGCGCTCGGGCACGGGCGACGAAGGACTCGGCTCCCCCTTCGGTGAGCCGATCCTGGTCATCGACGTCGACGGCGGAGACCCTGTCGACCTGCGGATCCCGAGCGGCTGGCCGTGTGTCGTGGTGGCCGTGAGCGCCACCACCACCCCCCCTCTCGTGCCGGTCGGGCCCGACGTCTTCTTGAGTGCCGCGGCCGACCCTCCGGCACCTTGGGTCGGCATGGGATCAGAGATCGACCAAGCAACGCGACGGTTCGAGTCAGCCGTGGGCGCCAACCCCCAGGCGGCAACCGCCCTGGCCCAGATCGTGCGCCTGGGAGTGGCACTCGACCCCGCTCAGGCCCTGGTGGTCGAGTCTCTGGCCTACTCGACCCTGCAGGCGGGTCCCGAACACCACTCGTGGCTCGAAGATCACCCCGATCGTCGGGCTGATGCCCGGACCGACCCTGCTGTCACCATCGAACGACGGGCCGACGAACTCTGGCTCACCCTCGAACGGCCCGAGCGCCGCAATGCCTTCAGTGCCCGAATGCGCGACGACCTGGTCGCCGCACTCCGCTTCGCCAACCTGGACCCGGCCAACGGTGCCATCCATCTCCAAGGGAGCGGTCCGAGTTTTTGCAGTGGAGGTGACCTCGGGGAGTTCGGCACGCTGGCTGACCCGGCGACGGCGCATGGGATACGAACCATGCGCAGTGCCGCATGGTGGATGAACGAGCTGGCCGACCGCATCACCGTGCACCTGCGCGGTACCTGCGTCGGCGCCGGTATCGAGCTCGCCGCCTTCGCCGGAATGGTCGAGGCGGCGCCCGACACCCGCCTCATCCTTCCCGAGGTGGGCATGGGCCTCGTCCCAGGTGCGGGCGGGACAGCCAGCATCCCCCGACGGATCGGCCCGGCCCGAACGGCATGGCTGGCCATCTCCGGCGAGCCCCTCGACGCGCCCACCGCCCTCAGCTGGGGACTGGTCGACCGACTGACCGAGGACCACACCGGCTAGGCCGACGGTGGGGTGCGGTCTCCCGCTCGAGCACGAGCGGCGGTACGCTCCCGACGATCAGCCGGCTGGCCGGGCTCGGCTACGAACTGGAAGGCGGGGCGCCGATGAGCGAGGACCCATTCAGCCATCTCTTCGACAAGGGAAACCAGATGTGGACAGAGGTGATGGGCTCTCTCCCCCCGCCCAACGCCCCCGACGGATCGCTCGATGACCTGGCCAGAAAGCTCATCTTCGGGGAGCTGTGGGCCCGGCCCGGCCTCAGCATCCGCGACCGTCGGCTGGTGAACTTGACCCTGCTCGCCATGCTCGGCCGGGACAGTGTCACGCCCTATCACGTGCGGGCGGCCCTCGAGTCAGGTGACTTCGACGCCGACCAGCTGGAAGAGCTCTCCGTTCACCTGGCCTTCTATGCCGGATGGCCGGTTGCCACTGCCTTCGTCCAACTGGTCAGGGCCGAAGTGCGTCGCCAGGCCGCCGACCCCGATGCGAATGCGGCTGCAGTGGAGTCTGGCGACCCGGGCAACTAGGGGAAGCCAACCGGCTGCTGCCTCATGGTGGACCGGGTGAGGCCTTCGGCACCGGCTCCGACCTAGAGAAGGCGAACGCGAACGTCGCTGTCAGAGGGCAAGAGACACGACATCAGCCGACGAACGGGTCCAGGAGCTGCTGGACGAGTAGGCCATCGCCGAGCCCAGCCATGACGACAGGCGGAGCATGGGTCGGCCCGACCGGAAGGCTGCCCGGACCACCTTCGGGCCGGAAGGCAACTGCCGTTGGAGACTTCTTTGGCTCACAGGGAGAACTGCCCGGCCGCCACTTGGGAGTCGCGGCCGGCACAACCGCCTGCCGGTGTACAAACCGGTTGCCCCGGTTGCCTAGTAGACGCTATATTTTGTTGCTGGCCGACACGGGACCCGTCATCCGAACAGCACCCACCCACGACGAGGGAGCAACACGTGCGCCTCATTTCAGCCGATGACCATGTGCAACTGAGCCATGATCAAATCAAGGGACACCTCGCCTCCAAGTACCACGCGGACTACGACGCGGCGGTCGCCCAGTTCCAGGCAGCCATGGGCAAGTCGCTCACCAACGACGCCAACCAACGGTGGCGGCAACAGCGAGGTCTCGATCCCGGCGGCAACGTCGGAATGGGTAGCGGCCGCAAGCACCCGGCGTTCGGAAGGCCAGGGCATACCGATGCCGTCGAACGGCTGAAGGACATGGATACTGACGGGGTCGACGTCTCGTCCAGCTACTGCGAGGTCAGCGCCTTTCGTTACCTGTACATGCTTGAGCGCGGCTCGCGTGAGGCGACCCAAGCGTTCAACACCACACTGTCAGAGTTCGCCTCGGCAGATCCCGACCGCCTGATTGTCTCGTACCAGATCCCCATCCATGACATTGAGAACGGGATTGGTGAAGTGCATCGAGCGGCGGCCGAAGGAGCCAAATCCCTCCAACTGCCGTTGTTTCCGGCCGAACTCCGCCTCCCCGACTACTGGGAGAGCCGTTACGATCCGCTGTGGACTGCCATCCAGGAGGTGAACCTTCCGATCTGCTGTCACATCGGGCTGAATACGCAACTCGAAGACCTGGCGCGACGAGATCCGACTCCCCAAAAGGGCATCTTTGTCCCACTCGTTCCCCTGACCTCGGCAGAGGCAATGGGAATGTGGATCATGGGTGGCGTCTTCGAACGGTTTCCTGGTCTCAAACTCGTGTTCGTAGAGCCGGGTCTCGGCTGGGTTTCATGGTGGCTGCAGACCGTGGACGACATGGTCCTCCGCCAAGGCTACGAGTTCCCCGCAATCACCGAGCTGCCCAGCCACTACTTCAGTACCAACGTCTTCTTGACCTTCATCGACGAGCCCGACGCTCTCAAGCTGGCCCGGGACCGACTCGGCGTTGGCAACATCATGTGGTCCTCCGACTACCCGCACCCGGTGTCGAGCTGGCCGAACTCGAGGGCGATCGTCGACGCAATGTTCTCGGGTGAAGCAGAGGACGAGCGTGAGGCCGTAGTCAATGGCAACGCCACGCGGGTGTGGAACCTCTAACTGTCGTCAGTAGATACGAACCCAACCAACCTCGACGTTCGCTCCATCTGGCTGATCGACGGGACCCGAATCGCTGACGTTTCGTGCCAGTCCACCATCGGGCACTCGTGTCCCAAAGGCATGGCACACCAGCCCCTGCCTGGCTCAAGCTAGGCTTGTTCGCTGGTCCTTGGCGGCTACTCCAAATCCCGTTGCCTCCGTTTGGGCGTCTGCTCATCTTCGAAGATCGCAGGCACAGGGTCCGAGGCCGGCCCAGTGCCATCAACTGCCGAGAAGTTGGGAAACTAACGCCGTCATGAGTGCCGCTCAACGAACATCCACATCGCGCCAGTCCGACGCCTCACTCGGCCGAAGTGCTGAGGCCGACGGTAGACAGCGCCTGATCGACGCAGCGGTGACTTGCATCATCGAAGAAGGGTTCTACCGAGCGAGCTCCAACGCGATAGCCGATCGAGCCGGTGTGTCCTGGGGCGTCATTCAGTACCACTTCGGGAACCGTGAATCGTTGCTCTTGGCCGTCTTGCAGGACGGCACTCGAAGACTGGTCGACGAGCTCTCGTCTTCAGAGATCGTCGGTGACACGCTCATCGAGCGCATTCAAAGCTACTTCGAGATCCTGCAGTGCTACTACGGCGATCCACGACATCTTGCTTACATGCAGGTCATGCTCAATCTCAGCAAGGATCCGAAGACGTCTCAGGAGACTCACGACACCGTGCTCGCCATCAGCGAAGAGTCCGATGTGCAAATCAAGCGGCTGACATCCACCCTGTTTAAGGGGACGGGCATCCGAAATCGAACGTTGCGCGACCTGGTGTTCCAAGTACTGCGGGGCGTCGCCATCAGTGAATCGATGACGCAGGCTCTGCCGTTCGACACATCCCGACGCACTGGCAATCGCGCCGAGCAACATCGGTTGACGGCGGAGGCGCTGAGCTTGCTGATCGATCACCACTCTGGGTGAGTCCCACGGTTCATGCCGGCACGGCAAGGAAGCTCGGATAGCGATCGGGCACTCCCCCAGGTCAATCGGTGCAGGCGATTTGACGCCGGAAAGCCCCGGGCTTGACTTCGGCGACCATGGTGGCCGCCAGCGAGAGTGGCTGCTGTCTCGAGCGCTGATTCCCGAAGCGCCGCTTTCTCAGAACGCCGTTGACCGCCGGCGGGCGGATACGGGCGAGCACAGACACCCTCTGACTGAGGCCAACGAGAAACATAGTAAGTGGTAGAACTAGGTAGGCGGATCGGGAATACCGCAGAATATGGGGTGATACGGATGGCTGGAGTTTTTGACGGGCTGCGGGTGCTGGACCTGTCGTGGGGCATCGCCGGACCCATGACATCAATGCTCCTGGTGGACAACGGAGCGCAGGTAACCCGCATCGAGCCCCCAAACGGTGATCCATTCGGGGCGCAATCCGGTTACCGAGTGTGGCACCGGGGCAAGCGAAGCGCCCGCTTGGACCTTCGTTCGAGCGCCGGACGGTCAGACTTTTTGACCATGGCGGCTCGGGCAGACATCGTGCTCGACAGCTTCTCCCCAGGAACCATGACCGATTTGGGGATCGACCACGACCAACTGACTGCTGGCAACCCACGGATCATCACCTGTTCGATCACGGGGTACGGCGAAGAGGGCAGGGACCGTGACCGCCCGGGACTGGACGCGTTGGTGGCAGCTCGCACCGGACTCCTCTACGACCAGAAGGGACGGCGGGGCACGGCCATGGAGTACATCTCGGGTCGTCCCGGGCCATTTCCCGAGTTCGATGCGCCGGCTGGACTCGTACGGGGTGCGGATCGGCCGGGTCCGGTCTTCCCTCGGACTCCGTGGCCAAGCGTGGGGGCAACCTACCTAGCCACGTTTGGGCTTTCAGCGGCCCTACGGGCGCGTGAGGTAACCGCCCGGGGGCAACGAGTCACGACCTCCCTTCTCCAGGGAGCGCTGGCCGCAGTGGCACTCAACTGGCAGCGGGTGGAGCGGCCCGACTCACCGCTCTACTGGATGTGGCCTATCGACTCCCGATCCATCGAAGGAATCTTCGAATGCGCTGACGGCCGATGGGTACACCACTGGACGCTTCGACCCAACTGGGTGCTGAAAGCAGCGGAATCAGGCGACCCGACGACCGTAACAATCGACACCGCCTACCGGGACGACCCCGACCGAGTCTCGATGGAAGAAGATGGCTTACTGCTCGGGATCATCAAATACCCTGAGCTAGCAGCGGCGTTCCGGAAGTTCCCAGCCGACGTCTGGGTGAAGGCAGCAGAGGTTGCCGGCATCGGTATCTCCATCATCCGCTCACCAACAGAGGCACTCTCTGACCCATTCTTCATCGCCGACGGGTGCGTGGCCGAGGTCGATGACCCCGAGGTCGGGGCCATCCGTCATGCCGGTGTCCTGCTCGACTTCTCGGCAACGCCCGGTGCCGTCAGTGGTCCGTCTCCGGTGTCCGGCCAAGATACCGACGAGGTACTGGCTGAGGCGCACTCTGCTGCGCCTCCAAGCTCCGGGGCCACCGTCGGCGATCAGCCAGCCGGCAGCGCAGCAGCCCAAGCGAACCAGCTGGCGTATCCACTCGCCGGCATCCGAGTTCTCGACCTCGGCCTTGGAGTTGCAGGACCGTTCACGGGGCGCATGCTGGCTGACCTGGGGGCCGATGTCATCAAGGTGAATGCCCTCTACGACTCGTTCTGGAATGGCACCCACATGGGTCTCGGCATCAACCGGGGCAAGCGCAGCGTCTCCCTCAACCTCAAGCACGACCACGGGCGGGCTGCCCTCAAGCGGCTGATCGCCCAGGCTGATGTGGTGACGACCAACTGGCGGCCGGGCGCCGCAGCCAGGCTGGGAATCGACTACGAGACGCTCCGCCATCAGTTCCCGCGACTGGTGTTCTGCAATACCCGAGGTTACGAGAAAGGCCCCCGGTCCAACCTTCCGGGCACGGATCAGAACGCCGCAGCTCTTACTGGAACCGAGTGGGAAGACGGGGCCTGCGACGCCGGCAACCCACCCCTATGGAGTCGTTCGAACATGGGCGACACCGGCAACGCCCTACTGGCGGCCACCGCCATCACCGCTGCCCTCTACCACCGGGACCGTACTGGCGAGGGACAGGAGGTCGCCACAGCCATCGTCAATGCGGGGCTCCTGCACACCTCATACGCTTGGGTGCGATCGGACGGCAGCCCCGGGGACTACGTCCATGTCGACGGCAACCAAGTGGGCTTCACCGCCTACTACCGCATGTACAAGGCCGCCGACGATCGCTGGCTATTCGTCGCTGCCCTCTCCGATGACGAGCAAAAGCAGCTTCTCGAGGTGGCCGGAGCGGTGAAATCGAATGACGACGGTGCAGTCGACGGAGATACGGCAGCGTCCCTGGCCGACAGAATCGCGAGTCGACCAGCCGGGGAGTGGGCGGTCCTCCTCGATACCGCCGGAGTTCCGGCCGAGATCGTTGACGAGCAGTTCTGTCGGACCCTCTTCGACGATCCCGAGGCGCGGGAGCGCCAGCTGGTGGCCGAGACGTACTCGGGGAGCGTCGGACGCTTCGAGGACCCCGGGCTACTCGTAGCCGTCACCCCTGGAGGGGGCACCGTGCAGCGGGGACCATGCATGTGCGGCGAGCACACTCGGGGCATCCTGCTCGAGCACGGATACTCAGATGAGGAAATCGACGGCTTGATCGCGGAAGGCGCGGTGTTGGATGCCCCGCTACAGGCGCAACCTCTGTGAGTGGCTTCGTTCGCCCAACGCATTCCAAATCCGCACCGATCGCGACATGGCCTCAAGTGGGTGCGCAGGCCGTAGACCTCCTCTGAGCGACCCCACTGCCTCTGAGCAAGCCCATTGAGTGGGGTGACGAGTGACAGCTAGCCCACCGGGGCAAGTCTCTGCATAAGCGTGACGGAAAAGCCAAACCACTGCTCGGGGTCGAGTACCAGCTGGTATACCGCCATCGCCTGTTCTTGATCGTTGCCCTGCCTGCTGTCGTACTCGTATCGAATGGTGAATCCGCGTTCTTTCAACCACTGTCTCGCCTCGTCCACGTCGGCGATCTCCCAAACCAGCGGTCCGATCTGCCCCGCCCCGTGCTCCGCCAACCGGGCCCCGAACGGTCCCTTTCCGTCGATTGGAGCCACGAACTCGATGAAGCCATCAAAATCAGTGGCAGAGAGGACAGGAACGCCCTCGATGGGATGTGGTCGGGGCAGGTTCAGGCCAAGCAGCTCATTGAACTGAGCGACGGCTGAATCGATCTGGTCCTCGCGAACGACGAGCTCCACCCGGTTGAATCCGACAATCTCCATGATGCTCCCCCATCGGTACGGTCCGTTCGGCACCGCATTTCTTACAACGACTTCGACGTCGGCACAGTATGCGCGGTACTTGCTATGTGTCGAGCCCGGGTCGCTAGTGTCACCGACAACCTCAACTCGCACTGAAGACCGTCAGCCGACAGTGGTTGCGTTCGACGTCATCGCAACTTAGGTTGTCCCTAGTAGTTACTAGGGGGAATGAATGCGGTCGATCGGATTTGCAGTCGGAGAGGTCACTACAAGCGGCGACACATGGTTGCTGACGGAGCGTATGCGTGGACGACGATGAACTCTTGACCGTGGATGACACCGGCCGGTTCTTCTGGTCCGGTCTCCGGCGCGGCGTCGTGCTCTTGGCTACCTGCCGGCGCTGTGGACTGGTGCAGCACCCTCCATCGCCCATGTGCCCGCGGTGCGGGTCGCTCGAGTGGGACGCACGGAAGGCATCGGGCAGGGGCACTGTCCTAAGCTGGATCATCTCGCGTCATCCCACCCAGGCTGATGACGAGGCCCGCATTGTGGTCCTGGTCGAGCTGGAAGAAGGCGCCCGGGTCGTCGGCAACTTCACCGGCGCTGGACAAGTGGCAAACGACCAGCCCGTTGAGGCCGTCTTTGCCCCCGGAGACGAGGAGCCAGCACTCCGGTTCCAAACTGCGACGGGACGTGGTTGCTGATGGCCCTTCGACCCGGGGCTACGGCCGTGGCCGGCATCGGCCAGACCGAATTCTCGAAGGCATCCGGCCGCAGCGAACTCCAGTTGGCCGCCGAAGCGGTAAAGAGTGCCCTCGACGATGCCGGACTGCTCCCTTCCGAGGTCGACGGCCTGGTCACCTTCACCCAAGACACCAACGACGAGCTGGCTCTGATGCGCAGCGTGGGGATCACCGGAACTCGGTGGACGTCTCGGACGCCCTTCGGAGGAGGGGGCGCGTCAGCGACCATCGAGCACGCGGCAGCGGCCGTGGCCAGCGGAGCGGCGGAGGTGGTGGTCGTCTACCGGGCGTTCAACGAGCGCTCAGGCCATCGCTTTGGCCAGCCCCAGCCGGCGTCCGGCCCCGGCAACACCGATTGGTACGTCCGCTATGGCCTCGACACCCCAGCCAAGATGTACTCACTGTGGTTCCAGCGGTACATGCACCGTTTCGGACTGACCAACGCCGATTTCGGCCGGTATGCAGTGGTCGCCCGAGCTCATGCCGCCACCAATCCGAACGCATGGTTCTACCAGCGTCCCATCACCCTGGACGACCACCAGGCCTCCCGGTGGATCGTCGAGCCCATCCTCCGGCTCCTCGACTGCTGCCAGGAGAGCGACGGCGGCGTGGCCTGCATCGTCACGACCACGGAGAGGGCAAGGGACCTACGCCAGCCGGTGGTCACCGTCGAAGGGGCATCCCAAGCCAACCTGATCAACGGCGACGTGACCTTCAACTACTACGGCGAGGACCTCACGAGGTTCACCGAGACCGAAGACGTGGCCGCTCAGCTTTGGGCGGCCACCGGACTCTCCCCAACTGACATCGACGTTGCCATGATCTACGAGAACTTCAGCCCGGTTGTGTTCTACCAACTGGAGGCCT
Organism: Acidimicrobiaceae bacterium; assembly: GCA_003164275.1. The sequence continues at coordinate 37,719 of PLSY01000392.1, forward strand.
TCGGCTTCTGCGGCCACGGAGAGGCCAAGGACTTCATAGCCGACGGCCACATCGGGCTGAGCGGCACGCTCCCGGTCAACACCAATGGTGGCCTGCTCGGCGAGGCCTACATCCACGGCGTCAACAACATCCTCGAGGGAGTGCGTCAGCTCCGAGGGAGCGCGGCCAACCAGGTCGGGGGCGTCGAGCGCGTCCTGTGCAGTGCCGGACGGAGCGCGCTGATACTCGGAACCCCCTAGTGGCCTGAGTTTCGAACGCCGCAAAACTAGTCCGGTCGAGGCGGATTCCCGGAGGGGCGCTCGGGATCAGTCAGCGAACGAGGCCCGCAGCACCCGGCGCAGCAGCTTACCGGTGTCGTTGTAGGGAAGCTCCTCGATGAACAGGACCCGAGCCGGGGTGCGGGACGAGCGTAGATGAGACCGCACCCACTCCTGCAGCTCGGCCTCGGTCGGCTGTGTCCCCTCGGCGATCACGACCGCAGCCACAACCTTTTCTCCCCACTCGGTGTCGGGCACACCGAATACCCCGACCTCGACCACCGAGTCGTGGGCGAGCAATGTCTCTTCGATCTCGCCTGGCGACATGTTCTCGCCGCCCCGCACGATCACGTCGTCGAGGCGGCCCTCGACGAACAAGAAGCCCTCGGCGTCGACGAACCCACCGTCCTTCGTCGCAAACCACCCCTCGGCATCGAGGACCGCGCCACCCAGGTACTCACCGGAGACCTGTTCGCCCCGCACGTGGATCTCCCCCACCTCGCCCACGGATAGCACGGTGCCCTCCGGGTCGCGTACCTCGAGCTCCAAGGTGGGGAGGGGACGCCCGACCGAGGCCAGCCGCCGTCGGGCCGTCGGGTCGTCGCTGGACAGGGCGTCGCGGTGGTCGTCGGGGGTGAGCACGGCGATGGTGGAGCTGGTCTCGGTCAGGCCGTAGGCGTTGACGAAGTCCACCCCGGGCAGCAACGAGAGGGCCCGCTCAATGGTCGACACCGGCATCCGGCCTCCCCCGTAGGAGAGGTGGCGGAGATGGGGAAGCCCGATGCCCTCACGCTCGATCACATCGAGGATCCGCCCGAGCATCGTCGGCACCACCATGGCGTGGGTGATGTGCTCGTCGCGGGCGAGGCCCACCCAGGTGTCGGGCTGGAAGGACTCCATCTGCACCATCCGCCGCCCGCTGTAGACCGAGCTCAAGATGGCCGAGATCCCGGCCACATGATAGGGCGGCACACTGATGAGGGCCGCCTCGTCCTCGGTCGAGCCAAGGAACTCGACGGTCGAGATGATGTAGTTGACCAGATGGCGGTGGCGGAGGACCGCGCCCTTCGGAGCGCCGGTCGTCCCTGAGGTGAAGAGGAGCACGGCGATGTCGTCGGGGTCAGGCATCCAGAACGCCTCTTTGTCGGGGGTCTTCGTGGTGGCGACGAGGTACTCCGAGCGGTCGATGGCCTCCAGGTCCCCGGTCGCACCGGCGGGAAGCGAGATGTCGTCACCGGTCACGATCAGGGCTGGGGCCAGCCGCTCGAGGATCGAGGCCAGCGCCTCTGGGGCGAGCCGGTAGTTGAGGGGGGCGAAGACCCGGCCCGACATGCCCGCACCGAACAACAAGAGGGGGATGGCTTCTGAGTTCTGGTCCAGGATGCCGACGTTCGGGCGGTGCTGGCCGTCGAGCCAGGCGGCGGTTGCCCGGGTGCGGTCCAGCATCTCGGCGTAGGTGATCCCACCGTGCCGGGAGCCGAGGGCGATCCGGTCGCCGGCCCCTTGAGCGGCCATCTCCAACAGCATCGACAGGTTCATCCATCACTCCATTTCCAACTAAGGCCTTGGCGACCTACGCCGGTCCGCACCGCCGTCGCACCATTATCCCCTGCATCGTCCAACGGGCCTCGGCGCTCCGGCCCGACGGCCTGAACAGTTCGTTCACACTACTCACCAGGGCCGATAATCCCCCAATGGAGGCGTTCCTCGCCGTCGGTGGGGCGGCTGGACAGGTGGGTGGAAATGCTTCGACCCTCGAAGATCGGTACTGTAACGTCCGCAACTGCACGAAGAAGGGGAGGTCAACGATGTCCGATCACCAATTGCTCTCGGGAGTCCGGGTAGTGGAGAGTTCGATGCTGGGACCGGCCGAGATGGGCGGCCTCCTGGCCGACCTCGGTGCGGACGTCGTGAAGGTCGAGCCGCCGGGGGGCGACTACGGACGCCGCATGACGTGGCCCATCATCCGCACCCAGGACCCCGACGCCCCCGAGGGAACCGACAACTCGCTCCTCTCGCTCCACATCAACCGGGGCAAGCGCTCGGTCGTCATCGACTTGCGACAAGAGGCGGGTGTCGAGGCCTATCTCGACTTGGTCCGCGACGCCGACGTTGTCATCGAGGCCATGCGCCCTGGGGCCCTCGCCAAGCGAGGCCTGTCTTTCGAGCGGCTGCGTGAGGTGAACCCGAAGATCGTCTTCTGCTCGATCTCGGGCTACGGGGCCACGGGCCCGTACCGCGACATGCCTGCCCATGGCATCGCCTTTGACGCCTGGGCCGGCCAGATGCCCATCATGACCGACGAGAACGGGTACGCCCGGATGGCCGAGCACACGAGCGTTGGCATCCACGCCGGGCCCATGTACGGGGCCATGGTCATCCTGGCCGCAGTCATCAATGCCCGCGCCACCGGCGAGGGCACGACCATGGAGATCGCCCAGTCCGATGCGGCTGCCTATTTCGACTGGTACCGCATCGAGACGTGGAAGGCCTACGAGCGGCCCGAAGACGAGGTCTACGGCAACGCCGCCGACCACGGGGAACGCAGGGCACCAGGCATCGGCGGCATGGGCAACAGCGTGCGGTACCAGGTGTACCCGACGAGCGACGGTCACATCTTGTTCATGGCCAGCGAGCAGGCCTTCTGGAAGAACTTCTGCGCCGGCATCGATCGCATGGACCTCTTCGAGCGCTGGCCCGGCGCCGAGTACGGGGAGCACGCCAAAGGGAACCTGGAGATGCAGGCCATCCTCACCGAGATCTTCGGCTCCCGGACCACAGCCGAGTGGGTCGTCTACGGTAGCGAGGAGAACACCCCGATCTGCCCGATCAACACGCCGAAGACGATCATGGACGATCCCCAGTTCCACGACCGCTTCGAGTGGATCCCGGCCGAGCAGCTCGACGCCGACATGCTGAGCTTCCCGGTGAAGGTCGATGGTAAGAACCTCCCGGCACCGACTCGGGCCCCGGGCGTCGGCCAGCACACCGACGAGGTGTTCAAGGAGATCGCCGGCTACGACGATGAAAGGATCGCCGCCCTCCGGGAGTCGGGGATCCTTCGCTGAGCACCGACAACGGGAGCATCGGGGGGGCGATGAGCAGCGATACCGGCCGACCAGGGGGCGACGCGCCCCCTGTGGCCGCTCGGGCCTGGAGCGGCGGGGGGAGGGAGGAGTTGGCCGCAGCGGTCAGGTCACTCATGGCCGCCACCGTCGACGCCATGGCCTCGCCCGAGGTCCTCGGCGACGCCACCTCACGAGTGGCCGCCCTGGCGGCCGAGCTCGAGGCCTATGTCCCCGACGTCGGGCCGATCCCGAGGAACTGGTCTCCAGACGGCACCATCGACCGGAAGGACCCGGCCATCCTGGCCAACCGCATGCCCTTCGACATGGTCGTGGGGGCCTGCAACCCCATGTCCCCTCCCATCACCTTGGAGGCCCAGCCGCCGAAGGCGCTCGGTCACACCGTGTTCGGGGCGCCCTTCGAAGGCGCTCCCGGATGCGTGCACGGGGCGGCCCTGGCTGCGGCCTTCGACATCATCCTCACGGCCGCCAACCTGGTGGCCGAGGCGGCGGGGCCGACGGTGACCTTGTCGATCAGCTATCTGAAGCCGACCAAGATCGGCGTGCCCTGCCTGTTCGAGTCGTGGGTGACCAGCATCGAGGGACGAAGGACCCACAGCCACGGCCACCTGATCCAAGATGGCGTCGTGACCGTCGAGGCCGAGGGCGAGTTCCGCAAGATGGACCCGGACCGAATCGCGTCGATGCACCGTCGCTGAGCTCGGCGAGCTCGTGCATCACGCCCTGGCGACCGGGGCCTCAGGCGGTGGCGGAGCGGAAGGCGGTAACCACCTCGTGGAAGTACTCACTGGCCGCCTCGTGCCCATCCGGGGGCACGAGCACGATACGGAAGTCGGTCACCCCGGCCGCTGCCTGCCGGGCCACCGGCTCCATGGTCTTTTCGAGGTCCAGCTTGCCGGTGTCGTCCTTTGCCGCCCGCAGGTTGCCGACCACGCCGAGGTCGGAGGGATCGCGCCCGAACTCGGCCACCGACTTGCGCATGCGGGCGATCCCCTGTTCGATGTCGGCGGCATCGTCACCCCAGGGGATCCACCCTGAGCCGTAGGTGGCCAGCCGCTCCATCGATCTGGCGTTGATCGTTCCGCTGGTCCAGATGGGCACGCCGCCCGGCTGGACGGGCTTCGGCATCTGGTGGATGTTGGCGAAGGCCAGCTCGTCGCTCTGGTAGCTGGCCCGGTCGTTGCGCCACAGGGTCTGGCACACCTCGAGGGTGTGGTTGAGGAGGCGGCCGCGACCCTCGAAGGACAGGCCGGCGGCCTCGTACTCCTCACGCTGCCACCCCACCCCGACGCCGATGTCCAGCCTGCCGTTCGACAGCACGTCGATGGTGGCAGCCATCTTGGCCAGCACCACCGGCCGTCTGAGGGCGGCGATCAAGATGTTGGTGGCGAAGCGCATCTGGGTGGTGACCGCAGTCAGATGGGCGATGGTGGTGATCGGGTCGAGCCAGGCCCCGTCGGGTCCGGTCGGCTGCTTGCCGCCCTTCGCACCCCCGTTGGCCGGGTTGTCGTAGGCCTCGAGGTTCTCCCCGAAGACGACGTGATCGGACATGACCAGGCGGTCGACGCCGCCGGCGTCGGCCGCCCGGGCGAAGTCAACCAGATAGGACCAGTCCTGGGCGCTCTCGGCCGTGAAGGTCTTCAGTCCTGTCGATAGCTGCGGGTTTGCCATGGATCTCCCTCGGGTGGTTGGAATGCGGTCTTTGCCATCGGCTCGTGTCTGTGGATCACGACGCCGGATAGGCCTCTTTCGACTGAGTCTGCCAGTCAGGCATGGGATAGAACTGGCTCTGGTCGGGGAAGGCCCGCAGCGTGTGCCCGCCATCCACGGTCAGCAGCTGCCCGGTCACCCAGGACGACTCGGGGCCGGCCATGTAGCGGATGGCCTGGGCGATGTCGTCGACCTCACCCGACCGGTGCAGGGCCTGGCCGGCCAAGAACGCGTCGATCACGTCCTCTCGGGCGAACAGGCCGGCCGTCCCCGGAGTACGGGTCAGTCCGGGCTGCACCGAGTTGACCCTGATGCCGGCCTCGCCGAGCTCGTCGGCTGCCACCCGCACCAGCTGGTCGACGGCGGCCTTGCCGGCGCTGTAGGAGGCGAGGAACCGGGACGAGAAGACGGCGGCCGTCGACGACACGGCCACGAAAGATCCCCCGCCGGCTCTCACCATGGCCTGGCCGGCGTACTTGAGAAAGAGGAAGACCGGGCGAACATTCTGGTCGACCTCGTTGATGAACTGGTCGTCCCCGTAGAGCAAGACCGGACTGTAGGAGCCCCCTCCGGGAACGACCACGGCGATGTCCAGGCGGCCCTCGTCCGACGCCGCGTCGACGGCGGCCCGCACGTCGTCGGCACTGTTGGCGTCACAGACGGCGACGCTGACGGTCAGGCCCTCGCCCTCCAAGGCATCCTTGGCTTGGAGCAGCTTCTCCTCGGTGCGTCCGGCGATGGTCACCTCGGACCCGTCAGCGGCCAGCAACCGTGCCGTGCCGAGCCCGATCCCGCTCCCCCCGCCGACGACGATGGCCCGTTTCCCCTGTAGTGCGTCTGACATGGTGTTCCCCTCAGCTTCAGGATGTCTCGAGTGCGGCGTGGAGCTCGGTCCAGTCGACCTGGACCAGGCGATCGGCTATCAGCCACTTCTGGCCGGGGTCGCGCCGGTAGCGGTCTTGGTACCGGATGAGCATGACGAAATCGAGGCCACCGTGGATCCCCGGGCTCAGGTGGCGAGCCGTGCAGTACACCTCGCCCTCGGCCTCGTCCCCGGTGACGTGCACGAGGTGGTTCCCGATGAAGTGGAAGGTCTTCTCGTAGCGAGAGATCACCGAAGGGACCACACCGATCTCCTCGTGGCCGGTCCGGGTCGAGATGACCTCTTCGCCGTCCGGGCCCGGACGGAACACCCGGAGCGTCGCCTCGGCGTGGAAGGCACTGAGGAACAGGTCGCGGTCACGTCGGTCGACGCCGGCGGCATAGCGGGCGGCCAGGGCCCCGATGGCCTGGATATCACCGGGCTGACTGTCACTACTGGCCATGGTTCCCCCTGCACTCGGCGTCCGATTCCCGACCGCCTGCTAGTCTGTCTCGCATACTAGACACTCGTCATTCCTGCACGACAAGGTATACCACGCCAGGCCTGCGACCCGGGAGGCGTTCCCTGACCGGAGTGGGCCTCGGTCGCCCCTCGAGCTGTGCACGTGGGTGGGGACCCGGTCGATCGGGGTCGGCGTGCCTGTGATGCCTGCTCCGTCGGTGACGAGGGCCGCCAGGCTCCTCGCCGAGCTGGCTGCCCACCCTGACGATGACGCCACCCTGTCGCAACTGGCCCGCCGGCTACAGATCAACAAGACGTCCTGTCAGAGCCTCCTGCTCGCCCTCGTGGACGAGGGCCTCGTCATCCGGGGGAGCGACCGCAGGTACAGGCTCGGATCCGGTCTTATCTCGTTGGGCGAGGCGGCCAAGGCCTCACTCCGGGTTCCCGAGTTGGTCGAGCCGGAGTTGCTCGGCCTCAGCGGTGAGTTCGGTGTGACTGCGTTGTCAGGAGTCCGGTCAGGTCACGATCTCGTCCTCATTGCCACCCATGAGGTGATGGACCCCTTGGGCCTGGGCATCCGTCTCGGACAACGCCTCCCCCTCCAGGCCCCGTTCGGCCCGGTCTATCTGGCCTGGGAGGCGCCCTCGGCCGTCGAGGCATGGATTGCCCGCTCGGACCCGCCGCTCGACCACGTCGAGCGGGACGAGGCCCACGAGGTCCTTCGACGCGTCCGCAGCCGCGGCTGCAGCATCACCGTGAGACGGCCGGACAGCCAGAGGGCGACAGCCGTCGAGCCGGGAGGGAACAGCCGAGACCCGTCGGGTCCGTCGAAGTCCCGTCGGATCCACATGGAGTATCCGGGCCCGACGGAGGGAGTCCCGGGATGGAGCCTGCTCGGAGTCGGGGCTCCCGTCTTCGGACGAGCCGGCGAGATGGTCTGCTCGGTGGCGGTGACCGCCTTCCCCTTCCCTCTCGGTCCGGTCGAGATCGACCACGTGGCGGCGCGGGTCATGGCCTCAGCCTCCACCATCACCCGAACGCTCGGCGGCGGTCCCGTACCGTGACCACGTCCTCTGTCTCATCGGGCCGGACTCCGTCTCGACCGCCCTACAGGATGCACTGGTCATCGGCAGGGAGATCAACCCCTCCCTGCTAGCGGAGGCCGGTCGACACCGAGGACCCATTGAGGCTGGGTCCGATTCCCGCGGTGACGACCCAGCCGCAGCCCATGCATCGGCCGTGCGAGCGAGGCAGTATGGGGTGGGGCTGCGTTCCGCCCCTTCCGAAACTAGAAGGAGGCACCGTGCTTCAAGTCGCTCCGGAGATCGCCCCGTTGGTCTCGACGTTCCCCATCCAGGACCTGGACCCCGAGTCCCTCGCTGCCATCCGCCAGGGAATGGGTGCCATTCCCGTTGACCTCTCCGACGCCGTGAAGCGTGAGGACATCGTCGTTCCGGGCAGCCCGGACGTGGTCATCCGGGTCCACCGCCCCGTTGGAGTCGAAGGCCCGCTCCCCTGCTACTACGCCATCCACGGAGGCGGCTACGTCATGGGCAGCAATGCCATGGACGACGCCCGCTTCGATGCCTGGTGCCCGAAGTTCCAATGCGTCGGAGTCTCCGTCGAGTACCGGCTGGCCCCCGAGACTCCCTATCCCGGTCCCCTCGACGACTGCTATCTCGGGCTCAAGTGGGTCTACGAGCACCACGAGGAGATCGGCGTCCTTCCCGATCACATCGGTATCGGAGGGGTCAGCGCAGGAGGGGGCTTGGCTGCCGCTCTCGCCCTCCTGGCCCGGGACCGGGGCGAGGTGCCGCTGCGCTTCCAACTCCTCGACTGCCCCATGCTCGACGACCGCCAGACCACCCCTTCCAGCCAGCTCGACGGGCTGCACGTGTGGAGTCGTCACTCGAACACCTTCGGCTGGCAGGCCTATCTCGGCGACCTCTACGGGGCCGACCACGTTCCCGCCTACGCAGCCGCGGCCCGGGCCACCGACCTCACGGGGTTGCCGCCGGCCTACGTGTGTGTCGGGGGTGTCGACGGGTTCCGGGACGAGGACATCGACTACGCCACCCGGCTCAACCAGGCCGGGGTGCCGTGTGACCTCCACGTCTTCTCCGGCGCTCCCCATGGCGTGATGATGTTCACCGAGTCGTCAGTGGCCAAGCGCTATGCCGAGAGCTCGCTGGCCTGGGTGGGTGAGCAGCTCCGAGCAGGTTCCGTCGACTGAGCGCCTGCTCAGCTCCCCCCTGGCCGGAGCCGCTCGACGTTGCCCATTCCTTCCCGGGGGGGGACGGCGACGAGCTCGAGGACCTCGCTGTCCTCCTTGCGGCTCAGAGTGTGGCCCCTCGGGAAGCGATGGACCTCGTTCGCTGGCTGTGGGGCGGCCCGCTCGGGGCGGAGCTCCTAGAGGAACTGCGCCGTCGAGCCGGCGACCGGCATTTCGCCCATGCCCAGCTTGCGGTGGTCCCACGAACGGGTCCGCTCGACATCGATCCTCACGGCGACCCGCTTGTGGAGCATGACCTCCACCATTGGCTTCAGCTCCTCGGTGTACTCACCCATGTAGCGCTCGAAGATACTGACACCGACCTTCCAGAGGGCGTCAGCGTCGTCCACGACCACGCCCCGGCCTTCAAAGGAGACTCCGCGCAGCGTCCCGTAGGTGAGACCGTCGTCGGCGAGAAACGTCACCCGGTCGTCGCGTCGCAGATTGGCCACCTTCTGCGACTTCGCCTTCGTCTCGATCCAGATCTGGCCGTCGATGACGGCGTACCACATGGCCACCAAGTGGGGGACTCCGCTCGGGCCGATGGAGGCGAGCGTCCCGGTACGGTTCTGGACGAGGAACTCGGCGATTTCCTCATCGGTCAGGGCGATCGATGCTCGTTGATTCTCACTCATGGTCCATTCCTTCTGTTGTCGTATTCGTCGGTGTGTACGTCAAGGCTGTCTCATGACCCGGATGCGCCGGCCAGGCCGCACAGATCAGTGGCCAGTCCAGTTGGCCGGTCGCTTCTCGAAGAAGGCGCTGATGCCCTCCCTCACGTCAACGCTGGCCACTAGGCGGCCGTGGGCAGCGTCCGACCGGGACCACATCTGCGTCTCGTCCCCGTTTGCCTCGGCGTTGATCAGTCCCAGCGCCTCCCGGACGGCCAGAGGTGCATTGCCGCAGACCCGGTCGGCCAACGTGAGCGCGCCGGCGAGGGCCTCACCGGGAGCGGTGACCAGATTGACGAACCCGAGTCGTTCGGCCCGCTCGGCGCTGAGGTTCTGCGCGGTGAGCAGCATCTCCCGAGCCACGTTCAAGGGGAGGGCGCGTGCCACCCTGAAGGCGCCCCCGAAGTCGGGCATCAGCCCCCGTCTGACCTCGGGGAGCCCGAACTCGGCCTCGGCGGAGGCCACCACCAGGTCGCAGCACAGCACCAGCTCCATCCCGCCGCCCAGCGCATAGCCTTCGACGGCGGCGATCAGCGGCTTCGACCGCTGCCGCGTGATGAGACCCACCAGTCCGCCGCGCTCGGTGGGCTCCCCGGGGCCGCCGGCCAAGTCGGCACCGGCGGAGAAGACCCTCTCTCCTCCGGTGAGCACACCACACCAAAGCTCGGGGTCATCCTCCAACTCGTTCATGGCCGCGTCGATCCCTGCGGTGATGTCCGCGTTCAGGGCGTTCCGCTTGGCCTCCCGGTCCATGGTGACGACCAGGGTCCGACCGTGGCGGCTGGTCGAGACGGTCAAGGCCTCGTGGCCTTTGATCGACGACGCCCTCTGGCGCCAGCACGCAGCTCGCCCTCGTTCAGCTCTCTCATTGTCCTCATCTCGATGTCGCTGTCTGTGTTTCTGTCGATGTCTGGGTCGGGCCGTCCGGTGGAACGAGTAGCAGCTCGACTGCGTCCTCCAGCATCCGGTAGACGTCGGAGATGAGCAGACGGCCCCCCGACCAGGCCCGCAGACCGGAGTCGAGGACAGCTTCCACCACCCGAACGATACGGGCGGCGATGGCCGGTTCCATCCCTTCGAGCACTCCGAGAAAGACCTCGGAGGTGGCCTCGTCGATCCGGTTGAGGACTGCCGCCGCTCCGGGATCGTCCGAGGCGGCCAGCCGGGTGACCAACTTGCCGATCTGCGGTCGCTTCTCGAACGCCCCCAAGGTTCGTCGGAGGGCGTCCAACAGGCGATCGGCCGGCGACTCCCCGACCAGCGGACTTCGGGTGATTGAGGATCGGAGGGTCGCTGCCCGCTGGACGAGCACTTCGGCGAACAGGTGCTCTTTGGAGGCGAAGTAGTGGTAGACGGTCCCGAGCGCCACTGACGACTCCTCGGCCACCTCGCGCATGTGAATACGTTCGTAGTCGCGCCGGTCGAGGAGGGCCAAGGCGGCATCCACGATCCGCTGTCGACGGGCCGCTTGGTTGGCGCTCAGACAGGTCGCCTGACCGTCCCCGCACGCAGGGGAGGCGACATTCACCCCCGTCGCCATCGGCCCGTTGGTCGGTCCATGGGCAAACGAGCTCCCGGGGCGACGGTCCTGCCGACTGCGCCGTGCATGGCTGTGCGGTTCACGACGACCCTTCCCCTGTCCGGTGGTAGAACTAAAACTAGAATCTAATATTAGTGGACGACCGGCCGAGTCGCACGACGGCTGGACAGAAATGGAGCGCCCACCGTGTCACCAGCGACTGCCTCCCCACGATGACGTCCGGCGAGCCCCCGGATCGAGGGCCATCCTTCACCAGGACCGAGGAGACCACCGAGTTGTCATCCCGGCGCGAACCCACCGGCGCGCTCGGTGCCGGTGTCTGATGGCGATCGCTCCCCTCGAATTCAGCCGGCTCACCCTCCCGGTGATTGCCGCCCCCATGACGTCGGTGTCCACCCCCGAGCTGGTCGGCGCAGCCTGCGCCGCCGGGGTGGTCGGAGCGTTCCCGACGTCCAACCCGAGGTCGGCGTCCGAACTGGATGAGTGGCTGGAGCGCATCGCAGCCGAGACCGCGTCCCGCTCGACCTCAGTCCGACCAGGCCCGGTGGCCGCCAATCTGATCGTCCACCGGAGCAACCAGAGGCTCGCTGACGACCTGGCATGCATCGGTGCCCACGGGGTGGACATCGCCATCACCAGTGTCGGCAACCCCCTGCCCGTCTTGGCTGACCTCCATGCGGCCGGTTGCCGCGTGCTGGCCGATGTGGCTTCGTTGGCCCATGCGGAAAAGGCGCTGGCCGGCGGCGTCGACGGCCTTGTCCTACTGAGCGCCGGAGCCGGGGGGAACACCGGCTGGGCCAACCCCTTCGCCTTCGCCCGAGCTGTCCGGCGCTTCTACGATGGTCCGCTCGTACTGGCCGGGGGCATCAGCGACGGGACGTCGTTGTGGTCGGCTATCACCCTCGGCTACGACCTCGGCTACATGGGCACCAAGTTCATCGCCACACCCGAGAGCGGCGCTTCACCCGAGTGGAAGTCGGCCGTCGTCGAGTCCTCGCTCGACGACATCGACCTCGGGGTGTCCCCGTTCGGCATCTCGGCCAGCCTTCTGGCGTCGGTGGGCAGCGCCGGCCACACCGTGTCCGGGGTCACGGCCGAAGTCCCGGCCAAAGACGTCATCGAGGCGACCGCCGCAGAATGGCACGAAGCTCGCGCCACTACCCTTGCCAACCTCCTGGGGAGGTGAGGCCCCCCTCGTAGAGTAAGTGCGGGATCGGCCAGAGTCCGAAAGGAACCGGGTGATCTTCAACGATTGAGCTTGCCGAGGTCGACGCGCACCTGTCCCCCTGTCATGGTCTTGGCATCGTCGGAGGCAAGGAAGGCGACGACGCTCGAGACGTCTTCGGGTTCCATGAGGCGCACCGGCAGGCCGTTCATGAACACCGGGCCAAGGGTCTCTGCCTTCAAGGCCACCATGGCCCCGAGGTCGGGCTCATGGGCCATATCGGTCTCTACGCCGGTCGGATGGATGGAGTTCACCCGGATGCTGTACTCGGCAAGCTCGTTGGCCAGGCATCTGGCGATGCCCACTACCCCGTGTTTGGCCGCCGTGTAGCCGACGGTGAAGGGTTGGCCGTAGAGGCCGGCCACCGAACTCGTGAGGATGATCGAACCGCCGTCACCTTGGCTGATCATGGTCGGGATGGCCGCCTTGGCCGTGTGCCAGACACCGGTCAGGTTGACATCGATGACCTCCCGCCACTGCTCGTCGGTCATCTCCCAGGAGTTCCCGATGTTGAGGATCCCGGCGTTGGCGACGACGATGTCGACCCGACCGAGCTCGGCCACCCCTTGGTCGAGGGCGCTCTGCAGCTCCTCCATGTCCCGGACGTCGGCCCGACGAGCGACGATCCGGCGCCCCTCCTTCTCCACCAGGGCGACCGTCTCCTCGAGGTCCTCGGGCGTGGCCGGGGGATAGTTGACCGTGTCGAATCCCGCGCACAGGTCGATGGCGATGATGTCCGCCCCCTCTGCGGCCAGCCGCACGGCATGGGCCCGACCCTGCCCCCGGGCCGCGCCCGTGATGAATGCCACCTTGCCGTCGAGACGACCCATCGGTTCCCCCTTGTTGGTTGTCGGGCCCTCGGCCCTCTTGTCGGCCTAGCCCTTTGCCGTGTACCTGACCTGCAGTTGAGTCATGCCATCCAGGCCCCATTGGCCGTTCTCGGCACCGATTCCGCTCCACTTGGCCCCCACCAATGGCTGGTCCGGGCCGAGCTCGGAGTGGGCGTTAACGAGCGAGGTGCCGCAGTCGAGACGCTCGGCCACCGCTGCCCCCCGCTCGGGGTCGCCCGTCCACACCGAGCCCGAGAGCCCGAAGGTGGTGGCGTTGGCCCGGGCCACGGCATCGTCGACATCTCGGTAGGTCATAACCGGGACGGCCGGTCCGAACTGCTCCTCGTCCACGATCCGCACGCCGTCGTCTACGTCGACCAGCACGGTCGGTGCGAAAAAGTAGCCCGGCCCGTCGAGTGCCTTGCCACCCACGGTGGCGTGGCCTCCGGCATGCAGCGCATCCTCGACCAACTCGGTCACTCGGTTGAACTGGGGGAGGTTGTTGATCGGGCCGAGCTGTGTGCTCTCGTCCATGCCGTCCCCCACCACCACGGTTCGGGCCAGTTCGGTCAGCGTCTCGACCACGCCAGCGGCCAGGCTCTCGTGGACGTAGATGCGCTTGACGGCGGCACAGATCTGACCTGTGTTCTGGAAGGCCTTCCAGAACAGCTTCTCGCCCACTTCCGTCGGGTCGGCGTCGTCGAGGACGATCGCCGCGTCGTTGCCACCGAGCTCCAGGGTCAGATGCTTCAGATCCGGCGCCGACGACGAGGAGATGGCTTTGCCTGTCGCCACCGATCCGGTGAAGCTGATCTTGTTGGGCACTGGATGCTCGGTCATCATGCGACCGAGCGCGTCTCCGCCGCTCACCACGTTCAGCACCCCAGGCGGGAAGACGTCACGCAAGAGCTCGCCCATCAACAAGGTGGCCAGTGGCGTGAAAGGGGATGGCTTCAGAACCACGGTGTTGCCGGCCAACATGGCCGGGGCGATCTTGAAGGCGGCCACCACGACCGGCGCGTTCCACGGAGCGATGGCCGCCACCACCCCGAGCGGCCGGCGCAGGGCTTCCACCAACGCCTTCTCGTCGTCCCGGATGACCTGGCGGGGATTGGGCAGCTCGGCGTAGTAGCGGAACCACATGGCAGCCACTTGGGCCTCGCCGCCGGCAATGCGCAGTGGCTTTCCCTGCTCGGCGGTCAGGAGCGGGCCGATTCGATCCGAGGCCGCCGCCATGACGTCGGCTGCCCGGCGAAGGCAGTCCCGACGAAACCCTTCGTCACTCCTCCAGGCCAGGAAGGCCTCGGCGGCAGACCCCATGGCTGCCTCCAGCTGGGCGGCCGTGCATTCGGGCGCTTCGGCGAACACGGCGCCGGTGGCCGGGTTGATGACGCCGAAGGAGGAGCCCCCGACCTCGGGCCGTCCGCCGATGGTCATGGTCTGGGCCGTTGACGCATCACTCATGCGAGATCCCCTCGTTTCACACTCGATGTTCCGATGTCATTGTTGCAGGATCTGGGCGAGGGAGGCCTGCCATGGCTACGAGAACAGATAGTCGTCCTCATTGACCTCACGCGTCTGATTCCAGTAGTCGAACAGGTTGAACGGCCAGTTCTGGGCCACGCGACCGAACTCGTTCTTGTACCAGCTCGACACGTCCGACGCTCCCCAGGCTCGCTCCAGGGTGGCCGCATCGATTCGTTCGTTGTAGGCATCGTGGGCCTCCCGTCGACAGTCCATGGACTTCGCGCCCCGCTCCAGCAGCAGGCGGAGACTCTCGGCGATGTAGTGGGCCTGGCATTCCGAGAAGTAGACGATGCTGCCGTTGACCACGATGTTGGTGTTAGGCCCGTACATGAGGAACAGGTTGGGGAACCCCGGAATGGTGAGCCCGAGGTGGGCACGGGCGTCTCCACCCCACGCCTCATGCAGGTCCGCTCCTCCCCTTCCGACGATGCGCATGGGCGTGAGGAACTGCGATGCCCGAAAGCCCGTCCCATAGATGATGACGTCGTGGTCGATGATGCGCCCGTCCTCCAGTGCTACCCCCGACGGCGTGATGGCGGCGATCGGCTCGGTCTCCACGGTGACGTTCTCCCGCTGCAACGCAGTCGAGTAGACGCCGCTGTCGACCACCATGCGCTTCGCCCCGAACGGATAGGCCGGCAGCATCTTGGCCCGGAGGTCCGGGTCGGGGAAGACGAACTCGTAGTAGGCCGTCAGCCCTTGGCGTATGGCGTCGTTCTCGGCGCTCACCGACCCAGAGGCGATGTCCCAGTCCGGGTCGACGACGGTCCGGGGGAGCAGCCCCTCTTGGAGCCTGGAGAACACCGAGAGCCGGTCCCAGCGGGCGTACTCGGGGATGTGGTCCAGGACCCACCGGAGGTTCTCCGGCAGGTCGTCGTGATAGTTGGGCATCGGCACGAGCCACGGTGGAGTGCGCTGATAGATGGTCAGCTGAGCGGCGCGCTCGGCCAGCCACGGGATGAACTGGACGGCACTCGCTCCTGAGCCGATGACCCCGACTCGGGCACCGTCGACCTCGACGTCGTCCTCCCACCGGGCCGAGTGGAACGACCGGCCCTCGAACGAGTCGATCCCCTCTATGTCCGGGAACGACGGTCGATTGAGCTGGCCGACCGCGCTGACCAGGGCGTCGAACTGGTGGGCGGAGCGCCGCCCCTCGGCATCGCGGACCGTCACGGTCCACGACGACGCGTCATCGTTCCACACCGCCTCATCGACCTCGTGGCAGTAGGAGATGGCGTCAGCCAGGTGGAGCTCTTCTACACAGGTGCGGAAGTAGTCGAGCAGCACCGGTTGGGTCGAGTTGAACTGGGGCCAGTGGGGACTCTGGGCAAAGGAGTAACTGTAGAGATGATTGGGCACGTCGACCCGGCATCCCGGATAGGTGTTCTCGAGCCAGGTGCCGCCCACGTCGGCGTTCTTCTCATAGACACGGACGCTGCAGCCGGCCTGGCGGAGACGCAGCGCGGTCACGATCCCCGACATGCCCGCCCCGATGATCGCCACCGTCATGGGTCGGTCGGGAGTGATCTCCGAAGCCCGCCAGGCCGGCTTGCGCAGATCTGCGCCCCCGAGGGCCAGTTCTTCTTCGAACAGCTGGAAGTGGTCGTCGTCCACCGGGCCGCACAGGAACTCGATCGAGGACCTCAGCTGCTCGCCAGTGAGGGGCGGAGCCGGTTTGCACCCGGCGTCCCGGAAACGGATCAGGGCCCGGGCTACAAGATCCCTGGCCCGATCGGCCTGTTCGGGCGAGAGCCCGTCCTCCCCCGTCATCTGCACGCTCGACGGGTCCGGTCGAAACTCATCGGCCAGGAGACCAACCTCACCCGTGAGGTGGGCCGCGGCAACGAGCAGCTGGGGCACCGGGACACCATCCAACCGGCGGTTGATGGTGTGGTCATCTTCGACCACGGGTTGAGCATCGAAGTCGAGCCGCATACATGCATGCTTCCACCTGCTTGGACATCCGTCCAGTACTGTTGACTTCGTGCACATCAGGCTTGGCGCTCACCCCATCGAGGCGACAGCCGGGCGGCCGATCGGTGACTGAGGTCCCGAAGACCCGTTGGTCGTCTAGCCAGTTGGCATCACGGACCTCTATCCGAGACGCCGCGGCACGAGTGGTCGCCCGAGAAGGGCTGGCAGGCTGCACCGTTCGGGCTGTGGCCATGGAGGCCGGACTGCCGAAGAGCACCGTGCACTATCTGGTGGTCGACACCAACGAGCTGGTCGACCTGGCCGTGCAGTCTTTCATCGGGCAGCTCGTCGCCCAATGGCGATCGATCATCGAGGACGAGGTCGACGGCGGCCAGGCACTGAGCTCCCTTGTTCGCATGTTCCTCGGCCGGGGACCGCAGACCGTCACCTTGAAGGACCCGAGCCTATGGTCCTCGTACACCACCCATGCGTGGAAGCGGGGGGCGGACGAAGAGATCCTGGCCTGTTTTTCCATGGTGTCCCAGCTCTTCGAGGAGGTGCTCGAACGCCACGGGGTCTCCGACCCGGCCATACGGGCGAGATCGATCCACTACTACCTCCTCGGCGCAGTACAGCGGAACGTCACCCTGCCGGTTCCATCCACAGAAGTGGCCTTCGCCATCTCGTCACTGTCGGGAGTGGCCATCGACCCCGATGCTTGTTGAACGTCAGCGCGCCGCATCGATGCCAGTGGCGTCTCGCCCCGAGACTTCCGTCATCTCGGTGCCGCCAACGATGTTCTGGTTGCCGTTCAGGCCAACGGGCTGAACTGGGCTCCGTCGAAACGATCGACGGTGGTGAACTCGGAGACTTCGGCCCTCTTCAGCTTGGTGATCACCTTCACAGGGTGTCCCAGTGCCAACATGCCGGCCAGGGCGAATCCGGTGGGTATGCCAAGCACGTCTTTGACCGCCGGTTCCTGGCGGGCAAGAGCTGTCGTCATGACCCCGGCCAAACCGACGTCGCGGGCGGCGAGCAGGATGTTGTGAGCGAATGGATAGACCGAAGCCCCTCCCGCAATGCTCTGACGGTCGAGCCCGTTATCCATAACGGCCAGCTGGGCCAGCTCGACAACCAGCACGAGCAGGACCGGCACCTCATCTAGGTGATCGGAGAATGGCATTGGGGTAGGCGTCGCCCTGGCCTCCTCCAAATCAATGGCCGGACCGGTCCACTTCCCGTCGTCCAGAGGGGCGAAGGCCACCAGCCCGGCGTAGACATGGGCCATGTACTCCCGCCAGCTCAACACGTACAGTTCCCGTATCCGGCGGCGTATCGTTCGGTCCTTCACGACGATCACGTGCCAGCCCTGCCGGTTGCCACCACTCGGGGCGAAACGGGCCACGTCCAACAGGCCCATGACCTCCTGATCGGACACCTCCTCGTCGGTGAACTCCCGCGTGGCCGGTGTCGTCCTCATGACGTCCCTCAACTCCATGCCCGCATGGTAACGGGCAGGACCCGATCACGCCGGGCCGATCGGAGGGGCCGGCTCGGAGGGACGCGACCCCGTCGACGAAGTGGCCAGCCATCGACCGTCACCGGACCTCTCGCTTGTCCTACGCTCGTGGCTGACGAGTGAGAGAGGGTGGGATCATTCAATGAGAAGAGTTGTGACCGGCGAGATCGACGGCCGCTCTGTCGTCGTCTCGGACGGAGTCGTTCCTTCATCGAAGTATTGGGACGAGCTCTGGCTGACCTCAGCCAACGAGCCGCTCGGTCACCAAGCCGACGGCCAGATGCTTGCCCTCGAGCCGGAGCGAGGCGGCACAAACTGGCGGTTGGTTGCCGTTCCTCCCAAGGCCTCGATGGGCGCAGCCCGGGTGGTCGACGAGACGGTCAGAGGAGTGGCGGACGCCGAAGGATTCCACAAGACCGACACCGTGGACTACGTCTATGTCCTCGACGGCGACCTCACCTTGAAGCTGGAGGATGGCGAGGCGCAGCTCCATCCAGGGGATTGCGTCGTCCAACGTGCCACCAATCACGCGTGGCACAACTACAACGACGAGCCCGTCCACATCCTCGCCGTCATGGTTACCCTTTCCTGAACCTCCCCACTGTGGACATCCGGTCGACCACCTGGATACTCGGACCCTGCCTGCGACCCAAGGGCTCAGTGGGGAGATGAGCAGTGGTCGGCTTCGCTCGGGCCCGTAGTCCGTGCCCCGACTCCCCCCTCCTCGCTCATGTCGGGGCGGAGCAACTCCGGGCAACTCCCCCCAGCCGCAATCGAGTGACGATCGGCAACTCCGATCACGGACGTGGAGAGCGCCGCTCAACGTCGGCCATGTGCGAAGATCGCCCAGTGCCGGACAGCGTGGTTCGCGATAGCGAGTGGCTCAGAACTGTCGTCGAGATCCAACAACTGTGCTACCGCTACGCCTTGGCCGTCGACTCGCGGGACATGGATTCGCTCGTCCGGCTTTTTGTCGCAGACGTCAAGATCGGAAAGGGTGCCGCCGGACGGGAGGCCCTGAAAGAGTGGTACACCGAGGCCCTTCGAACGGTCGGGGCGACCGTCCATTTCGTCGGCAATCACACGGTGGATGTCGCCAACGAAACGGAGGCGGACGGGGTCGTCTACTGCCGCGAGGAGATCGAGGACCTGACGACCGGCACGTGGCGAGCCGGGATGATCCAGTACTGGGACCGGTACCGGCTGGTCGAGGGCGAGTGGCTCTTTGTCAGGCGACGCGTTCGGCGGTGGTTCGCCACCGAGCCGTTCACCACCGGACCTGCTCCGGGGAGTGGAACGGGGCCGACCGAGGCCGCGCTGCCCGGGGCGTTCCCCACCTGGTCGGCCTTCTGGGAAGTGCCGTAGGCCTTTGGCGCTGCCTACGGCACTTCCGGGCTGCCGCTAGCTCTCGGGCGCTCCAGATCACTGGGCCGGCACCGGATGCGGCCATTCGATTTGCGCTGGCCGCGTGGCCACCAGCTTCGGCCAGTAGTTACCTGCCCTGCTGACCCCTTGGCATAGACCCACGTTGTCGAGGTACGTGGCCGACTCTCAGGCCTCAGGCTGAGGCTGCCACCTCGGCCGCCCAGCGGTAGTCGGCCTTCCCGCTCGGGGACCGAACCACCTTGGCCACGAAGACCACCTGTTTGGGAACTTTGTAGCCGGCAAGTGATTGGCGGGCAAGGTCCCGTAGGGCCCCTTCGTCGGCCGCCGCTCCAGGAGTCGACTCGACCACGGCGACGACTCGATGGCCCCACCGCTCGTCGGGCGCTCCGACCACCACGACGTCGTAGACATCGTCGCTCTGTCGGAGGACGGCCTCCACCTCTTCGGGGTAGACCTTTTCGCCGCCGGTATTGATGCAGATCGATCCTCGGCCCAGCAACGTAATGGAGCCGTCGGCCCCGACCGTCCCCATGTCGCCGGTGAGCGACCAACGCCTGTCATTCCAATGTACGAAGGTGGACGCCGACTTCTCGGGATCGTTGTAGTAGGCGAGGGGGATGCGCCCGGTGCGGGCAATCCGGCCGACGCGCTCGGAGCCGGGCGGGACGGGCTGGTGAGTGTCCTCGTCCATGACCACAGCCTGGCGGGCGGCGAACTTCGGTTCGGGCTTGTCCCCCGAGGGACCGATGAACACCCGGCTGGCCTGGATTCCCGTCTCCGATGAGCCGTAGCCGTCAGCCAGTGGGACCGATGGGAAGGTGTCGAGGAAGCGCTCCCGGACGGCTGGCGAGAGGGGCGCCCCTCCCGAGCTGAAGGTGCGCAGCGAGCCAATGTCGGGCTTCGGGTCCAACTCGTCCCAGGCATCGAGCAGCGGACGCATGACGGCATCGCCCACCGCGCTCGTGGCGTTCACCTGCTCGGCCTCGACGGTCCGCCATACCTCCGCGGCGTCGAGGGGCCCGGGCCACAGGACGGCCCTGTTCCCACCGAACAGGTACATCATGACCGTCCAGCCGCCGGCGGCATGCATCAATGGGGCGAGGGACAAGAAGGTGGACTGCTGGTCGCCAATGCGCTCGAGCAGTTCCTTCACCGAGGTGACCTCCGGCCGACTGGGGTCGCCTCCACCCATGCAGGCGAAAAAGGCGTCCTCTTGTCGCCAGACAACCCCCTTCGGCATGCCCGTGGTGCCCCCGGTGTAGAGCACATAATGGTCGTCCCCCGACCGGGGCCCGAAGTCCCGCGACGCAGACGACGAGTCCAACGCCTCCTCATAGGGGCCCCCGGTCATCAGCCGCCAGCCAAGGGTCGGGACGTCGCCTGCCACCTCGGCCACCCGGTCTTCAAACTCGGGCTGGTAGATGACCCCGACCATTTCGGCGTCGTTGAACAGGTGCCGGAGCTCGGTGGTCACGTATCGGAAGTTGACATTGATGGGCACGGCCCGCACCTTGTAGGCGGCCAGCGTCCCTTCGATGTACTCGAAGCAGTTCTGGAGGTAGAGGCCGATGTGCTGGCCGGGCTCAACCCCCTGGTCGACGAACCAGCGGGCCAGCCTGTTGGAGCGCTCCTCCAACTCGGCGTAGGTCCGTTGACCGCCCCCACAGCGAAGGGCCACCCGCTCGGGGACCTGGTCGGCAACGGCCTCCCAAATATCGGCAAGATTGAAATCGCTCATGGCATGATCCCTTGTCCTCGGGGTGCTCGTAGGGCCGTGTGGCGCCCCTCGCTTAGCTCCAGGCCGGCGAGGAGGGCATTGCGGAGATCGCGGGGGTCGATGACGTCGTCGTAGGACAGCTTGCTCCCGGCGCTGACCGAGGCCTTGGCCTGCTCAGCGGCCACCCGGGCCCGCTCCTCGGGGTCGGCGATGTTGCTGGCCTCCGAGGAGGCAGGGAGCGCTCCGAGGGTGATCGAGGGGAAGGCCAAGGTGATGGTCTGTCCGTCGAAGGGGTTCATGGCCATGATCGACGAGCCGAAGCCGAAGGCCTTGCGCAAGGTGACGTGGAGCTTCGGCACATCGAGGAGGTGTTGGACGGCGAACATCTTGGCGGCGTGGCGCAGGATCCCCTGCTGTTCGGCCAGGGTGCCGGCGAGGACGCCGGGGTTGTCGGCCAGAAAGATGCACGGCAGCCCGAAGGCGCCGGCCACGTCGAGGAAGTGGGCGGCCTTGTCGGCGGCATCGCTGTCGATGCTGCCGGCCATGACGCTCGGGTTGTTGGCCACGATGGCCACGCTGTGGCCTCCGAGGAAGGCGAGGGCCGTGACCATCGATCGGCCGAACTCCGGTTGGATCTCGATGAGTTCGCCCCCGTCGACCAGCTCCTCCAAGACGGGATGGATCGGATAGGGGCGCCTCGGGTCGGGTGGGATGATCTCGAGCAGTGAGTCGAGCCGGCGGGGGCCGACGTCTGGGCCGTCGAGGAAGGGTGGGGGCTCCCACCCGTTCAGGGGGAAGTGGGCGAGGTACCGTCGGGCCAGTTGGATTGCCTCGACGTCGTCCGACACCACGTTGTGGACCACCCCGGAGGTGGTCGCCGCCACGTGCGGGCCGCCGAGGGCCTCTTTGGTCACGTCTTCTCCAGTGCCCGACTTCACCAACGGGGGGCCGGCGGCGAAGATCGACGCCGACTCGGTCATCACCACGAAGTCCGAGAGGGGGGCGGTCAGCGCACCGTGGCCGGCCGAGGCGCCGAGCACCAGGCAGACCATGGGGACAGAGCCGGACAGCTCGGCCAGGCCCTGGAGGTCGCCCGGGCGCCTGCCCGACGACGAGCTGGTCACCCGATGGCCGGCGCCCTCCAGCATCATGACAAGGGGCACCCGCTCCTGTGTGGCCAGTTGGCACAACCGGTAGCGCTTGTCGGATGCGCCACTGCCGATCGAGCCGCCGAGCACGGTGACGTCCTCGGCCCCGGCTACGGCCGGTCGACCGCCGATCCTCCCCGAACCGGCGACCAAGGCGTCGGCGGGGGTGGGAGGGTCATCCGTCGTCCCCACCAGATTGCCGATCTCGAAGAAGGTACCCCGGTCGAAGAGGGCGGCGAGCCGTTCCCTGGCGTTCAGCCGTCCTCGCTCGCCTTGGCGGATGAGGCGGGCCTCGCCGCCCATGCCCAGCGCCTCGGCCTTCCGACGCTCGATCTCTTCGAGGGCGGGCCCCCAACCGTGCAGCTCGTCCCCCATCAGCTCTGTGCTCCCTCCGACCAGCTCGTTGCCACCATTGTGGCCGTTCCGCCGGGCAAGCGTTGACACGCCGTAACGGTCAGAGGTTGGTGGTGATGCTGTAGCGATCGGCTGGATGGGTGTGAATCCCGACGCTGATGAGGCGTCCGCCCTGGTCCCGGTGGCGTCGGGTGATGACGAGCGCGGCGCCCCCGACCTCGGTACCCAGCGCCTCGGCGATGCGGGCCTGAAGCAGTGACGCGGAGATGGTCTGTTCAACTCGTTGGTTGGCCAGCATGTCGATGGTCAGGTGGTCGCGCAGGAGCGTGTCGGCCGGAAGGTCGCCCCGCAGGTAGTGCTCACTCCAGCACAACGGGGTGTCGTCACCGCGCCGGCGTACCCTCTTGCCCTCGATCACCGACCACTTGGTGCCTCGTCTCACCCCCA
This sequence comes from Acidimicrobiaceae bacterium, assembly GCA_003164275.1. The sequence goes on from PLSY01000392.1 coordinate 60,649, forward strand.
TGCGGCGGGCCAGCTCGGCATTCGCCACCACTTCACCCGTCCACGGCGAGGACAGTCGGGTCTCAGCGGCCAGGGTGGCGATGTCGGCTGCCGACTGGGCGACAGGTTGATAGCCGGCCGCCGGGATCGGGGCTATGACCGTCGTCCCGACCCCCGGGCGCCTGCTGATCATGCCGAACTGCTCGAGGCTGCCGAGCGCCCGGCGCACGGTGCCTCGGGCCAGTCCGTGGGTGGAGCACAGCTCTCCTTCGGTGGGGAGCCGGTCACCGACCCGGAACGTGCCCTCAGCGATCTGCACCATGAGGGCGTCGGCCAGTTGCCGGTGGTGCGGAATGCTCACGGCCACGGCCCCGAGACCGCTGTCTCGTGTTTGATCGCATGGCCATCACCCACCGGCTTCGTCCAGAGTCACGAGGTCGACCGCCCGGCCGAGGACGACCATGGCATGACCCCCGATGTCGTGGGACTGCTCCCGGGTCGGGTCTTTCAGCGATCGCTGGTGGATCCCTTCCAACAGGACGGCCAGGCGGAAGTTGTACAGGACCCGGTAGTAGGTGAGGTCGCCGATCTCCTCGAGACCCCGGGCGACCCGGTACCGCTCCACCAGCTCCTCGGTCGACGGCCAACCCTCTCCGGTGGCCGGAATCCACACCTCGCAGAATCCGGCCAGGTCGAGCAGTGGATCGCCGATCGTGGCCGTCTCCCAGTCGAGGATGGCAACGACCCGCCCCGGTGGGTCGGGGGCGATGAGGGCGTTCAGCATGTGGAAGTCACCATGCATGATGGTGGGCTCGAAGTGGTCGGGAAGGTTCGCCTCGAGCCAGGCTGTCACCTGTTCGATCCCTGGCATCTGGCGCCCTTCGTAGGAGGCCAGTTGGCGGCTCCACCGGGCCACTTGGCGCTCGTGGAAGTGCTCGGGGTGGCCGAGGTCGCCGAGCCCCGCCGACTCCCAGTCGACCTCGTGGAGCCGGCCCAGCGCGTCGACCATGGCGAAGGCGACCTGGCTCCGGTGCTCCTCGTCATCGAGCGCCTCGGGGACGGGCAGTGGGTTCACCCCATTCACCCGCTCCATCAGATAGAAGGTGCAGCCGAGCACCTCGTGGTCATCGCACAAGGCGACGACGGCCGGATGGGGGACATCGGTCCCACCGAGGCCTGCGAGTAGCCGGTACTCCCGGCGCATTCCTTCGTTTGCTCGTTCCAAGGCCACCCTCGACGGGCGACGCAGGACCCAGTGCCCCTCCCCTCGGTCGACCAGGAACATGGCGTTGGAGGCTCCGCCGCCCAACGGCGCAACCGAGAGGGGCTTCCCCGTTTCGAGGCCGGCATCATCGAGGAAGGCGGCCAGCCGGTCGAGGTCGACGAGTTCCACGTCAGTTGCCCCGAGCGGTCATGCCGCCGTCAACAGCGATGACGGCCCCGTTGACGAACGATGCCTCGAGGGCGGTCAAGGCCACGATCATGTGGGCGATCTCCTCAGGTGTTCCGTACCGTCCGACCGGGATGTGGCGCTTGGCGTACTTCGCGCGGTGCTCTTCGGGGATGAGCTCGGTCATGCCGGTCAGGGTCGCCCCCGGACACACGCAGTTGGCGGTGACCCCCTTCCCACCGAGCTCACCGGCCAGGGACCGGGTGAACCCGACGAGACCGTGCTTGGACACCGAGTACGGGCTGATGTTGGGTGATGCCACCAGTGCCTCCGTCGAGGCCACGTTGACGATACGGCCGTGGCCGGAGGCGACCAGGTCGTCGAGGCATGCCCGCACCATGAGCATGGCGCCCGACAGGTTGACGGCCAGCGTCCTGTCCCAGACTGACACGAAATCCTCGCCCCCGATCGGGCTGCCTGCAGGCATGCCCGCTGCGTTGACCAGGATGTCGACGGCCCCGAGGCTCTGGTGGACGTCGGCCATTCCGGCCTCGATGGAGGCGGCGTCGCTGACATCCACGGGCCGCTCCCCGTGGATGTCGAAGCTGGCCACCTTTACGCCTTGTGCCTCCAGCAGCTCGACAGTGGCCCGGCCCATGCCGGAGTGGCCGCCCGTGACGATGGCCACCCGGCTCATGCCGGCATCTCCACAATGACCTTGCCGAGGGCCCGCCGCTCGAATACCACCCTCATGGCATCGGCGGTCTCGGCCAGAGGGAACCGGTGACCGATGGCCGGAGTCACCAGGCCCTGTCCGTACCATTCGAACAGCTGGCGGAAGTCCCTGGCGTTGGCCGCCGGGTCGGCGATGGCCGAGAGCCCATAGGCCACCCCGACCAGCGAGATCCCCTTCAAGATGGTCTGGTTGACCTTCACCACCGGGATGTCCCCAGAGGCGAAACCGATCACCAGGTACCGGCCGTTCCAGGCCAGGCATCTCATCTGCTCCCTGGCGTCGGGTCCGCCGACGGTGTCGAAGACCACGTCGACTCCCCGACCGCCCGTGTTCTCCTTCACGGCCGCCGACAGGGAGTCGAAGCGCTGATGGTCGAGCATCACGTCCGCGCCGAGGGAGCGGGCCAGCTCACACTTCTCCTCGCCGCCGGCGACAGCCACCACCTTCGCCCCCGCCGCCTTCGCCACCTGGACGGCGGCCGAGCCACATCCGCCGCTCGCCCCGAGCACGAGGACCCACTCACCGGCCGTCAGGGACCCCCTGGTCAACAGGCCGTGGATGGCGGTGCCGTAGGTGATGTTGAAGCCGGCAGCCTCGTCGAACGGCATGTCGTCTGGAATGCGGTGGACCTGATGGTTGGGCGGCGTGGCCACAGCCTCGGTGGCGAACCCTCCGGAGCCGACCACGGCGAGAACCCGGTCCCCGAGCGACAGACCCGAGACCTCCGGCCCGATCTCTTCGATCTCGCCGGCGCACTCGGTGCCGGCCACGAAAGGGGGCAGAAGGGATGACTGATAGAGACCACGGACCATGAGCACGTCCGGGTAATTGACCGAGGCAGCCCGTACTTTGATACGAACCGACCCCGGTCCGATCGGAGGGGACGGTCGCTCCCGGAGCTCGAGGCTCCCTTCGCCGCTCAGCTCGGTGCAGACAGCAGCAATGGTCACGCCCCGCCCCCATCGAGTGAGAGCAGGGCGCCGGTCATGTACGACGAAGCCTCCGAGGCCAAGAACAAGGCGGTGCCGACGACTTCGTCGGCCGTGGCGATCCTCTGCAACGAGATACGGGCGGCCAACATCTGTTCGATCTCCGGCGTCGGGATGGCCTTGTCGAAGCTGTCGGTGTGGAAGGGGCCGCACACGATGGCATTGACCCGTATCCCCTTCGGGCCGAGCTCCTGGGAGGCGGCCTGGGTGAGCACGTTGAGCCCCGCCTTGGCCGCCGCGTAGACAACGGTGTGGGGGGACGGGCGCAGTGACGCCTTCGAGCTCACATTGATGATGGAGCCTCCACGAGCCATGTGCCCGGCGGCCAGCCCGCACAGGCGGAGTGGGCCTTTCAAGTTCACCGCCACCGTCTTGTCGAACAGGTCCTCGGTGATCCCCGCCAGTGACGGCGGAACCGGCGCGATGCCGGCATTGTTAACCAGGATGTCCAGGGAGCCAAACTCCTCGATCGTCCGGTTGACCAGGTGCTCGCACCCCTCCCAGTCCCCAACATGGCAGCTGACGGCGAGGGCACGACGGCCGAGGGCGCGGATGGCCGTTGCCACCTCTTCGCACGCTTCCGCCTTGCGACTCGAGACGACCACGTCGGCGCCGGCTTCGGCCAGGCCCAAGGCCATGGCCCGTCCGAGGCCCTTGCTTCCTCCGGTGACGATGGCTACTTTTCCGTCGACGCGAAATGAGGGGTTGGTCATGCCACGGCCGCCCGGTACTCGTCACGCAGGCCGGCCTTGTGGAGCTTGCCCGTCGGGAGCCTCGGGAGCTCATCGCGGAAGTCGATCACCCGGGGCACCTTGTAGGGAGCGAGGTGAGACCGCACATAGGACCGGAGCTCTTCGGACAGCTCTGGGGTTCCTTTTACGCCCTCGGCGAGCTGCACCACGGCGTGCACGTACTCCCCCATGTCGGGGTCGGGGAGCCCGAAGACGGCCACGTCGGCCACCTTCGGGTCCATGATTAGGCACGACTCGATCTCAGCGGGGTAGATGTTGACGCCTCCCGAGATGATCATGAACGTCTTGCGGTCGGTGAGGAACAGATAGCCATCTTCGTCGAGATACCCGACGTCCCCGAGTGCCGACCACATCGGGTGGTCAGGGTGGCGGCTCTCGGAGGTCTTCTTCGGATCCCCGTGGTACTCGAAGGGGATCTGATCTTGCTCGAAGTAGATGAGGCCTGACTGGCCTGCGGGCAACTCGTTACCGTCGTCGTCGCAGATGTGCGGGATGCCCATGAGTGGCTTGCCCACCGATCCGGGGTGTTCGAGCCATTCGACGGCTGAGATGAAGGTCATGCCCGTTCCCTCGGTGGCCGCGTAGTACTCGGTGATGATGGGCCCGAGCCATTCGATCATCTGTCGCTTGACGTCGACCGGACACGGTGCGGCGGCATGGACGATGCACTCAAGGCTGGAGAGGTCATACTTCAGGCGGACCTCGTCGGGAAGCTTGAGCACCCGCACGAGCATGGTCGGGACCACCTGGCTGTGGGTCACGTGCTCACGTTCGATGAGGGCGAGGAACTCCTCCGCATCGAATTTCTCCATCACCACCAACGTCCCACCCATCTCGTGGACACCGGCCGACCACTGCAGCCCGGCTGCATGATAGAGGGGAGCGGGGCACAGATAGACCGATGCCTCGCTCATGCCCAGCATCATCCGCTCGAGGGACGAGACACCCAAGTTCGAAGGGTCGTCGATCTGGTTGGTCTTGAGCGGACGGCGAATGCCCTTCGGGCGGCCGGTCGTACCCGACGAGTAGAGCATCACGTCGCCCCGCGGCTGATCGGCCAACGGTTCTGCCGGATAGTCGGCGACCGCCTCCTCGTAGGACTCGAACCCCGGTTCGGCCCCGTCCATCATGAGTCGGATGGTGCAGTCCGGTACGAGAGGAAGCAGTTCGACCGCTGTCTTGGCCAGGGCTGCCGTCGAGATCAGCGCGGTGGCCCCTGAGTCGTTGATCAGGTACGCGGCCTCCTCGGGCGACAGGTAGCGGTTCACCGCGGTCAAATAGAAGCCCGAACGCAGGGCGCCCCAGTAGACCTCGAAGTAGCGAGGATGATTCTCGGCCAGCAGGGCGATCTTGTCCCCGGGACGGAGACCCCGAGCGTAGAGAAGCTGGGCCAGTCGGGCCGAGGCGTCGTCGAGCTGGCGGTAGGTGATCACCTGGCCCGACCTTCCCATCACGACGGCCGGCTTGTCGGGGGTAGATTCCGCATGGAGCCCCGGGTACATGGTCAGACCTCCAGCATCGGGGCGAACTGGGCCATCGCCGCAGCCCGGCGCCCGGGTAGGTGCTCACTCGGCCAGGGGCCGGGCGCGGCCTGGTGCTCTTTCAGCACGGACCGGGCGATGGTCATCTTGTGGACCTCGGTCGGCCCATCGGCGATCCCGAGGGACATGGAGCCCAGCAGCATCTTGGCCAGCGGCATCTCGTTCGACACCCCGAGGGCCCCGTGGAGGTGGATGGTCCGCATCACCGCCTCGTGGAACACCTTCGGTGTGGCCACCTTCACTCCGGCGATCTCCCGCCTGGCCCCCCTCGCCCCTTTGGTGTCGAAGGCCCATGAGGCGTGGAGGACCTGGAGGCGGAACTGGGTCAGCTCGATCCAGGCGTCGGCCACCTTTTCCTGGGTGAGCTGCTTGCGGGCCAGGAGCTCACCTTGCGTGGTGCGACTGAGTGCCCGCTCACACAGCATGTCGAGGCAGCGCCCGACCATCCCGACCGTGCGCATGGCGTGGTGGAGGCGCCCACCCCCGAGCCTGGTCTGGGCGATAGCGAAGGCCTGCCCCTCGCCGCCGAGGAGATTCTCCGCCGGCACCCTGACCCCTGAGTACCGCACATAGGGATGGTTGCCCGTCCCCTCGGCATCCCAACCGAGCCCGGTCCGCCTGATGATCTCCATGCCGGGAGTCTCGGCCGGAACGAGGAACATCGACGTCCCCTGGTACACCGGCACGTCCGGATCGGTGATGGCCATCACGACGATGAAGGCGGCGTGCTCGAAGCTGGAGGAGAACCACTTCTCACCGTCGATGACCCACTCGTCACCGTCCCTGACGGCCCGGGTGGTGAACAGCGACGGATCGGCGCCGCCCTGGGGCTCTGTCATGGCGTAACAGGAGGAGATCCGGCCTTCGAGGAGTGGCTGAAGAAAGCGCTCTTTCTGTTCCGGGGTGCCGTAGTGGGCCACGATCTCCGCATTGCCCGAGTCGGGAGCCTGGCAGCCGAAGACACTCGGGGCGAACGAGGACCGCCCGAGGATCTCGTTCATGTAGGCCAGCCGGACCTGGCCGTAGCCCTGGCCGCCCAGATCGTGGGTGAGGTGGCACGACCAGAGACCTTGTTTGCGCACCTCGTCCTGCAAGGGGCGGATGATGGCTGCATGGACCGGGTTGGACTTGTCATACATCACCTCCTCCCCGGCGAAGGCGAGGTCGAGAGGCTCCACCTTCTCGGCCACGAAGGTCCTGATCCACTCCAGCTGAGCCGCGAACTCAGGCTCGATATCGAAATTGGTCACCGGTACTCCCCTTCAAGGTTGTGCCCATAATGTACAGACAATTGCTGCGAGCAGGGCGGGGGGATGCCACGTCCGCCATCCGAGGGGGGAAGGTGCCGAGTCCCGAGCACGAACAGATGGTTGCAGAGGTCATCGAGTCCGGCATGCGCACGCCTGATGAACTGCCACCGGACGATGTCTTGGTCGCCATTCGTCAGGCGGAGGCGTCGACGCCTCCTCCGGTCACCTCAGGATGCTCGGTCGCCCCAGTCGACGCCGGTGGCGTGCCCGGCTGGGTGGTGACGCCCGATGGACCCGTCCCGAGTTCGACCATCCTCTACCTCCACGGCGGCGGCTATCTGTTCATGACGGCAAGGAGCCACCTGGCAGTCATGGCCGCACTCGCCGTCGAAGCAAGGGCCGTGTGCATTGGCATCGACTACCGGCGCGCCCCCGAGCATCCGTTCCCAGCCGCCGTCAACGATGCCATCTCCGCCTATCAGTGGCTCCTGGACGGCGGCCGCCATCCCAAGACGATCGCCGTGGCCGGAGACTCGGCCGGTGGCGGCCTGGTACTCGCCACCCTGGTCGCCCTACGCGACCGGGGAACAGCCATGCCCGCCGCAGCCGTCTGCTTTTCCCCCTGGACCGACCTCGCCGTCACCGGTGCCTCAGCCGACACGGCCGACGATCCGGTGGTGGGCCGGGCGGCCCTCCGGATGATGGCCGCCGCCTACCTGGACGGTGCCGATCCGACAGACCCGCTGGCTTCCCCGCTGTATGCCGATCTCCACGGTCTTCCACCCCTCCAGATCCAGGTCGGTGACCGTGAATCGCTCCTCAATGACGCCAGGCGATTCGTCGAGCGGGCCACTGCAGCCGGGGCCATGGTCAGCTACCTCGAGCTCCCGGGTGTCATCCACATGTGGATCGTGTTCGGGCCCGACGTCCCGGAGTCCAAGCAGGCCTTCGCGGCAGCCGGATCGTTCCTCTCCGATCACCTCGATCAGGCCGATGGAACAGGTGCCGGACGGCTCGATGACCGGTAGGCTCGCCTCCACCAGGTGAAACGATCCAAGGGGGATACGCCAAGTGCAGACCGAGGCCGCAGTGTTGTGGGAGACCGGTGCCAAGTGGAGCGTGGAGCCAATCGAACTCGATCCGCCTCAAGCCGGTGAGGTGCTGGTCAAGCTGGCCGCCTCTGGGATGTGCCACTCAGACGAGCACCTGGTTACTGGCGACCTGCCCGGGTCACTTCCCTGCGTCGGTGGCCACGAAGGGGCAGGCATCGTCGAAGAGGTGGGCCCTGGGGTCTCGGACTTCCAGCCCGGGGACCACGTGGTGTTCGGATTCGTCCCGGCGTGCGGGAAGTGCGGGCCGTGCGTGCGAGGCCACTCCAACCTGTGCGAAGTCGGGGCCACGCTCATGCGGGGGCGCCAAATGGACGGGACCGCCCGCCATCACGCCCAGGGCCAGGACCTGTTCACCATGACCTGTCTCGGCACGTTCGCCCGGCACACCGTTGTCAACCAGGCCTCGTGCGTGAAGATCGCCGACGACATCCCACTCGAACTGGCGTGCCTGGTGGGCTGCGGGGTCACGACCGGATGGGGGTCGTCCGTGTACGCGGCCGGCATCGCTCCCGGCGACAACGTGGCCGTCATCGGAGCGGGAGGCATCGGCTCTGCAGCCATCCAAGGGGCCCGCCTGGCCGGGGCCGAGCGGATCTTCGCCATCGATCCGGTGGCCTTCAAGAGGGAGAAGGCCCTGACCTTCGGGGCCACGCACGTCGCCAACAGCGTGGAGGAGGCCACGGAGCTCATCCGCGAGATCACCTGGGGCAAGATGTGCGACAAGGTCATCTACTCGATCGGCGTCGGCGACGGGCAGATGATCTCCTCGGTCATGGGCATCGCCGCCAAGCGGGGCCGGGTGGTGATCACCAACATCCACCCGATCGGCGAGATGTCGGTCAGCCTCAACCTGTGCGACCTGACCTTGATGGAGAAGCAGATCGTCGGCTCCCTGTTCGGGACGGCCAACTTCCGCTACGACATTCCGAAGCTGCTCGAGCTCTACCGCCAAGGTCAGCTCGACCTCGACGGCATGGTCACCAACACCTACAAGCTGGGAGACATCAACCAGGGCTACCAGGACCTGCGGGACGGCAAGAACATCCGCGGCGTCATGGTCTACGAGGACTGATCGAAGACCCCGGGTCGACTCCAGGCGCCGTGACTACCCAGACCGGCGCTCGTCGCCGAGCTGTATCGTCTGGCCAATGACACCCCACCCCGGCCCGACTCTGGCGGAACGAGAAGTCATCCCCGACCATCGTCAAACCTTCACCTTGAGGCCATGACAAAGCGCTTTGCCGGAAGTAGGGCGCTCGTCACCGGGGCGAGCCGGGGCATCGGAGCGGCGGTGGCTGTGCAGTTGGCGGCCGAGGGCGCCGACATCGCCATCGTCGCCCGAAGCGTCGAGCCCCACACCAAGATCGCCGGCAGTCTCAACGAGACGGCTGAGCAGATACGCGGGCTCGGGTCCCGATGCATCGTCATCGGCGCCGACCTGAGCGACGGGGAGGACCGAGCACGCATCGTCCCCGAGGCCCTGGAGGGACTGGGAGGCCTCGACATCCTGGTGAACAACGCGGCGGCGGCAATCTACCAGCCACCCGAGACGTACTCCCTCAAACACCGGCGGCTGTCCATGGAAGTCAACTACCAAGCACCGGCCGACCTCATGCAGGCCGTCATCCCCCACCTCGCCGCTGCCGGCGAGGGGTGGATCGTCAACCTGACCAGCGGGGCGGCGAACCACACTCCCGGACCGCCGTTTGCCGTCCAGGTCGAGATCGGCCTCTACGGTGCGACCAAGGCCGCCCTCAACCGCCTGACCAATGCCATGGGAGCATCCGTCTACGGGAGCGGCGTTCGGGTCAATGCCGTCATGCCCAGGGCCGCAGTACTGAGCGAAGGTGCCGACGTCCTGGTCGGCAACCTCCTCCAGGCCGATCAGGTCGAGCCGATGGAGACCATGGTGGAAGCAGTGCTGGCTCTGTGCACGTGCGAGGCCGAGCGAACTGGCAAGGTCTACATCAGCCTCGACTTGTTGGACGAGCTCGCAGGATCCTCGCTTTAGGGCCACCCACCCTGAAAGCCGGCTGCTCGGGAAGTCGGTTACGGGGGCGTCGACTGAGTGCGCCCTTCCCCGCTGATCAGAGGTTCCCGGCCCCCCGGGCGATGGCAGGCAGGCTTCTGGCTTCAATGGAGCCCTCCAAGAAAGGGACGACCGCCTCGGCCGCCAGGGGGCGGGCGAACAGGTAGCCCTGGCCGAGGTCGCACTGCTCACGCTCGAGCTGACAGTACTGACCGGTGGTCTCGATGCCCTCGGCCAGGGTCTCGAGGCCTAAGGACTTGCCCAGCTGGACCAGCGTGTGGATCAGCGCCTCGGACGCACCCGAGTCGGACATGGAAGAGACAAAGGACCGATCGATCTTGAGCGTGTCCACTGGGAACTGGCGCAAGTAGGCAAGCGACGAGTACCCGGTGCCGAAGTCGTCGATGGCGATGCGCACGCCCATCTCCTTTAGCCTGTGCAGTCGGGGAATGGCGGAGTCGACGTCTCCCATGATGGCCGTCTCGGTTATCTCGATGACGAGCGATCCGGGATCGAATCTTGAATCGTCCAGTGTCTCTTGGAGATCGACGATGGACTGGTCAGTGTCCAGTTGCCGGGCTGAGACGTTCACCGAGATATCCAGCCGGTGGCCGAGCGCCTTCCAGTAGTTGCCTCGCCGACAGGCCTCGGCAATGACCCAACGTCCGACGTCGATGATCATGCCCGAGTCTTCGAGCATGGGAATGAACGCGTCGGGCTGTACGACACCCCGAACCGGGTGGCGCCACCGCAGCAAGGCTTCGACCCCTTTGGTCTGGCCGGTTTCGAGGTTGAAGATCGGTTGGTACACGAGAAAGTACTGGCCCTTGACCAGGGCACCACGGAGATCTGTCTCCAAGAGATGGTGGTCCTGGATGGCCGCGTGCATCTCGGGACGGAAGATGGTGGAGCAGTTCTTTCCGCCGGCCTTGGCCTGATGGAGTGCGATGTCAGCGTCTCTGAGGAGCTCGGCGGCTGACGGCCGCGTCCCGGCGGCAATGCCGATGCTGGCCGTCACCTTCAGCGGTTCGGACCGTTGCCCCTCCAACAAAAAGGGCTCCCGGAGGGAACCGAGCAGGCGGCCGGCCACGAGCTCGGGGTTCGACTCGACACTGGACCCGTCCACCAAAACGATGAACTCGTCGCCGCCCAGCCGGCCGATGCTGTCGCTTTCACGCATGGTGGCGCAAAAGCGCTCGGCAACGGCACACAGAAGCTCGTCCCCAGACCCATGACCGAAGGTGTCGTTCACATCCTTGAAGCCGTCGAGGTCGATGAACAGGGCCGCGACCGGGGCGTATCCCCTCCGGGACCGAGCCAGCATCTGCTCGGCCCGGTCGAGGATCAATGCCCGGTTGGGCAGTCCGGTCAGCGGGTCGTGAAGCGCCTGATAGCGGATCTGGTCGACGAGTCTGGCGTTGTTGATCGAGATGGAGGCCTGTTGGACACGTGCCGGTCCGGCGTCGAGCCGACCTCGCCGCCCGCCGCCCGTCGCTTGTCCACAGTTCAGTATCGACAAGCCGGTCATCCACCTTTAGCCAGCTCAGACGAGTAGACGACCGACCACTGGGCTGCTGGTTCTGCGTCCGGGTGGTTAGGAGCGGGCCCCGAGCGAGCTGAAGGGCACGTCCTTGTCGGTCCTCGGCTCCCTCGGAAGGCCGAGCACCATCTCACCCAGCGAGTTGCGCTGGATATTGTCGGTCCCCCCGCCGAGCTTCGACATCCACTGATTGAGGAACAGGGTCTGCCACAGGCCTCCGTCGATGGCACTCTCTCCCGACAGCATTCCGGCCGCGCCTTCGATCTCCATGAACAGATCGCCGGTGGCGCTCATGTGCTGGGAGACAAACAGCTTGGTCGTCGCCGCTTCGGGGCCCGGTTGGCGCCCGTGGGAGAGGGCGGTCTGCACCCGATAGTTCATGTATCGGAGAAGCTGGGTCCTCATGTAGAACGACGCCAGGTCCTGGCGGATGACCGGATCGCTGGCCGCCCCGGTACGCCTGGCCAGCTCGAATACCTGTTCGGGGGTGACGCCGCCGCCGCTGCCGCCGATCAGGGTGCGCTCGTTCGCCATGGTGGTGTGGGCGACAGCCCATCCTCCGTTGACCGCGCCAACCACGTTCTCCGCCGGCACCCGCACGTCGGAGAGGAATACCTCATTGAAGTGGGCATGGCCGGTGATCTGGCGGAGGGGCCGGACCTCGACCCCGGGAGTGCGCATGTCCACCAAGAAGTAGGTGATCCCTTTGTGCTTCGGGAGGTCCGGATCGGTGCGGGCGATGAGAATGCCCCAATCGCTGTGCTGGGCACCAGAGGTCCAGACCTTCTGGCCGTTCACTACGAACTCATCCCCGTCACGCTCGGCGCGGGTCTTCAGCCCGGCGAGGTCGGATCCGGCGTCCGGCTCGGAGAACAACTGGCACCACACCTCTTCACCACGCAGCATGCCCCCGAGGTAGCGCTGCTTTTGTTCCTCGGTCCCATGGGCGATCAGGGTCGGCCCGCACATGCCGATGCCGACGGCGAACACTCCGGTCGACACGTCGTACTTGGCCGCCTCCTGATTGAAGATGGCCTGGTGCCAGGCGGTGTCGGCCCTGCCCCCGTACTCGACCGGCCAGGTGATCGCACCCCAACCGCCCTCGTAGAGCTGGTGCTGCCACTTGCGGCAGCGCTCGGCGTAGTCGTCCAGCTCATGGTTCTGTGACCAGTCGTCGGTGCCGCCCCGAAGAGGAGCGTTCTCGGACAGCCAGGCCCGCACTTCGCTGCGGAACTGTGCATCTTCGGGAGAGTCGTCAAAATTCATGGACGTCAACCATCCTGGTTCGTCGGGCTACTGGGTAGCTGTCGGTCGGCCCCTGGGCCTGGTCGCCCGACTGTACCGTTTCAGGTGCTCGGCGACCCTCGCGTGTGTCGCCGGCCCCCGCGAGTCGGAGCCCACCCTCGCTCAGCGACCACCACATCGTCACGGAGCACCGCCGCTGGCTACATTACGCCCAGCGCCAAGCGACGCGCCGTGGTGGCCGAGCGGGCCGCCGGTCGCTCCAGAAAGAGAGATCCAATGCACTTCGGCCTGCGGCTGAACCTCTATCGAGCGGCAAGGTTGCACATCCCCCTCGAGTTAGTCCAAGCCGCCGACGACCTCGGCTACCACTCGGTGTGGACAGCCGAGGCCTACGGCAGCGACGCCCTCTCCCCGCTCGCGTATCTGGCCGGACTGACCCGACAGATCAAGCTCGGTACCTCGATCGCCCAGCTTGCTGCCCGTCCGCCGACGACCCTCGCCATGCATGCCATGACTGTCGACGCCCTGGCCGGCGGAGGCCGGGTCATCATCGGCATCGGCGTATCGGGTCCTCAGATCGTCGAAGGCTGGTACGGCCAGCCCTGGGGTAGGCCAACCGACCGGTTGAGGGACTACGTGGCCATCATGCGCAAGGTCCTCGACCGCTCCGAGCCGGTGAGCTACGACGGAGCTGAGCTGTCACTCCCATACCGGGGGCCGGGGTCGACAGGACAGGGCAAGGCCCTCCGGTCGATCCTGCACCCAGAGGCGCCCATTCCCCTGTGGCTGGCCTCAGGGGGTCCCCGCAACACCGAGCTGTGTGCCGAGGTGGCCGATGGCTGGCTGCCCATGGGACTCGGCCCCGGAGAGACGCTCGAACCGCTCGAGCGTGGCTGGAACAAGCGGGGCGGTAGGCCCGACGATTTCCAGATCTTCACCGGTGCATCAGTCGAGATAACCGACGACGTGGCCGGAGCCCTCGACAGCCGTCGACCGCTCACTGCCATGTACGTGGGTGGGATGGGCACCGAGACCCACAACTACCACCGGGATGCCATGGCCAGACGGGGCTTCCCAGACGAAGCACGACGAATCCAGGAGCTGTGGCTGGCCGGGCGGAAGGAGGAGGCCGTTGCCGCCGTTCCCGACGAGTACCTGGAGCAGGCGCTGTTCGTCGGGGACGAGCAGCGCATCCGGAGGAAGTGGGCCGAGCGGTCCCTTCCGGGCCTGGCCACCGGGCTCATCCTCGATGTCCCAGGCATAGACGAACTCCGCCTCATGGCGGACCTGAAGGAGGGCTCATGACCTACGACACCATCCTTGTCGACAGGCCGGCCGAATACGTCGCCCGCATCACCCTCAACCGGCCCGAGAAACGCAACGCCATTTCCACACCGATGCGGGTGGAACTGCTGGATGCCCTGAGGACCCACGACCACGACCCCGAAGTTCGAGTCACCATCATCCGTGGCGCTGGCAAGTGCTTCTCGGCCGGCTACGACCTGACCGGCGGGCCCATGATGGAGGGTGCTCCGTTCTACTCCGCCCCGGGCGACGGGCAGTGGGCCCGCCAGGCCAATGACACCTGGTTCAGCATCTGGGATCTGGCGAAACCCGTCATCGCCCAGATTCACGGGTACGCCATCGCCGGGGCCACGGAGCTGGCCTCGGCCTGTGATCTCGTCTACGTGGCTGACGACGCGGCCATCAGCTATCCGGTCGTCCGCCTCCTCAGCCCACCCGACTGGCAGTACCACACCGTGCTCTTGGGCATGCGCCGAGCGATGGAGCTCATGCTCACCGGCGACCCCATCTCAGGCGTCGAGGCTGCGGCCATCGGATTCGCCAATAAGTCGTTCGCCCCGGACGACCTCGAAGAGTCGGTCCTCGGAGTTGCCGGTCGCATCGCCGGGATACCGAGTGACCTCACCCAGATCAACAAGCGAAGCGTCCACCGGGCGTTCGATGTCTGGGGTGCCCGGGCCGCCATCCGGGCGGGAACCGAGCTGCAGGCGCTGGCCGCCCACACCAAGACGGCAGCCGACCAGCGAGAAGGTCTCCTCGAGCGGATGAAGGCGCAGTCGACGAAGCTGGACTAACTCGATCGCCGAGGATTTGAGGCGGTAAGAACATGTTTCATTCCTGTTGTGGACAGCCCCTCGTAGAGGCGAGAACGGCCAAAGGCGCTTGAGCACGCTTGTCTGGGCAATCCCCGCTGGAGGATGGAGTTCGGAGCTGCGGGTGACCGATCTGTCTGCTGATCCTCCGGCGGAAAGGATCCCGCGCTACATGTTCTCCTTGCCGGAGCACCCCCGGGATCATCTGGACAAATCTTCGCCGAGCTTTTGTTTCATTCCTGTTAAGGCTGTCTTGTAAACGGCGTTTCCGACACGTATAGTCGCCCTCGAAATTGCACTGCAGTTTCACGGATCGTGCAGGCGTGTTCACCTAGGGAGATCCCTTGCGTCGTCGACCGTTCGTAGCAGTTGGTATGGGAGTGCTGGCCATGACCGGCCTGGCGGCCTCCGTCGGGGCCGGGGCAGCGGGCGCCGCCACCACCTCGACCACCCCGATCGTCGTCGGCGGGGACGGCGACACCACCATTGCCGCCGGCGTGGCCCAGGGCTTCGAGGCCGGCATCTACCGATTCAACAAGGCCGGTGGCCTCGACGGGCGCAAGATCAAGTTCACCGGGTTCCTGGACGACGGCTTCAGCGCCCAGACCAACCTGACCAACGCCCAGCAGCTGGTGCAGAACCAGCACGTCACCATGGTGGCGCCGTTCCTCAGTGAGGTCGGGACAGCGGCCACCGAGACCTTCCTTCAGAACAACAAGACGCCCTTCATCGGGTGGGCAGTCAACTCGGCCTTCACCACTGCGCCGGCTTGGGGCTGGGGCATCAATGGGAATCAGGAGAACCCCAACGCCCAGGGGTACGCCGGCACCCAGCAGGTGCTGAAGGTGACCGGCTTCTCGAGTACACCGAAGAAGGCGAAGATGGCTCTCATCGCCGAGAACATCGCCGGTGGCATCCAATCGTCGAACGCCCTGGCCGGAGCGTTCAAATACGCCAAGACCACGGTCGTCTACAAAGAGGCTCCGATCGCCGTGCTCGGGACCACGAGCTACGCCCCCTATGCGCAGGCCATCATCGCCTCCGGTGCCAACATCGTCTACGAGGTGCTCAACTCGGCCGACTCCGTGGGATTGGCCGCAGCCCTCAAGTCGGGTGGCTTCAAGGGCAGCATCTTCAATGGCGTGACCTACTTTCCCGGCCAGTTGGCCAGCCAGCCCAACGAGGCGTCAGCCCTAAACGGCGTCTACGTCCAAGATGAGTTCCCAGCCGATGAAAACAACACCCCAGCCACCATTCAGGCCCAAAAGGACCTGAAGTCCATAGGCCAGCCCCCCTACCTGACCTCGGGCGTCTCGGTCGGCTACTGGTCGGCCATCGTCTTGGAGCAGATGTTGAAGGCCACGCTGGCCAAAGTCGGCGGCGATCCGAACAAGGTGACCGGCGCCACCATCCAATCGACGGTCAACAGTGGCACCTACAGCTACAGCGACCCCATCGCCGGCGGCATCGGACCGATGTACTTCCCGGCTGCCGAGAGCATTCCGACTGGATGCATCACCACCCTCAAGACGGTGGGCACGGGCTTCAAGCAGCTCCAGCCCTACCAGTGCCAGAGCGCAGTGAACATCTCCAAGCAGTCGATCTACAACCAAAAGACGGGCAAGTAGTCCCACTAACCCCCCGGCCCAAGGGGCGGGGGGTTAGTGTCGCCACCACCATGGTGAGGATCGACGTCGAGTTCACCGGCACGGGGGGTACTGCCCTACGGGGCTGGCTCTACCGACCCGATGGGCCAGACCGGCGGGACGCGCCGGCCGTGGTGATGGCCCATGGCTTCTCTGCCACCAAGGCGATGGCCCTCGAGCGCTACGCCGAGATCATCTGTGCCGGTGGCATCGCCGTGCTCCTCTATGACCACAGGAACTTCGGGACGAGTGACGGAGAGCCCCGCCAGCTCGTCGATCCTTGGCGGCAGGCTCGCGACTACATCGTCGCTCTCGATTGGCTGGCATCGCAGCCGGGTGTCGACCCTGGGCGACTTGGCATCTGGGGATCAAGCTTCAGCGGCGGCCATGTGCTGGTGGTCGGGGCCGTCGACCGACGGGTACGTGCCGTTGTCGCCAATGTCCCCTTCGTCGGAGTGGCGCCAATCGATGACATCGACCGATTCGAGCGCATGGAGTCGTTGCTCAGTGCCGACCCCGAGGGCGTGCTGGCCGACACGACCGGGGCTCCGAGCGGGCCGTTCGCCGTGGTGAACGAGCCCGGAGTGGAGTGGCCGGTCATTTTGCCCCAGCCCGAGGCGGCCGACTGGTTCCTCGATGTGGGCCGTCGTGACGGCTCGGGATGGCACAACCGGGTCTGGATGGCCAGCGTTCCGAGTGAGCCGCTCGATCCGGCCTTGGCGGTGCCACGACTGCATTCGCCCGTGCTCATGGTGGTCGCCTCCCATGACGACGTGGCGGCCACGGCCAAGGCCCTCGTAGCCTTCGACCACCTGCCCGGCCCGAAGGAGCTGCTTACCATCGACGGGCACCACTTCACTCCCTACGACGGAGAGGCGTTAGATCGGGCAGCCGTGGCCGCCCAGGACTTCTTCACGACCCACCTTTCTTCTCCGACGTAAGCCCTCAGCCCTTCGGGCATTCGGTCAAGGCCAACGCCAGGGGACGCCGAGCCTGCGGCTCTCCCTTGTGGCTGTTGTGCCGCACCCCTATAGTCGCAGTCGCCGACGGAACTGCCGATGCAGTTCCACGGCCCAGGGGGATCTGGGACCCGACCGGCGACACCTAGGGGGAGTCCGTGCGGAGAAAGTCCATTGCTGCCGTTGGTCTGGCCGGCCTGACGCTCTCGGGGCTACTTGCCTCATTGGGAGCTTCGCTACCGGCTGGAGCGGCGACTTCGAGCACCACGCCAATCATCGTCGGAGGCGATGGGGACCTCGACGTCTCCACCGGAGTCGGCCAGGGCTTCGAGGCCGGCATCTACCGGTTCAACAAGGCAGGTGGCCTCGACGGACGCAAGATCGTGTTCACCGGCTTCCTCGATGACGGCTTCAGCGCCCAGACCAACCTGACCAACGCCCAGCAGCTGGTGCAGAACCAGCACGTGACCGTTGTGGCCCCGTTCCTGAGCGAGGTCGGAACGGCGGCAACAGCAACCTTCTTGAAGTCCAGCAAAGTTCCATTCATAGGGTGGGCGGTCAACTCGGCGTTCACCACTCAACCGGCGTGGGGCTGGGGCGTCAACGGCCAGCAGAACAATCCCAATGCCCAAGGGATCGTCGGTGTGAAACAGCTGCTCAAGATCACCGGCAATACCAAGACCCCGTCCAAGATGAAGGTGGCGCTGATCGCTGAGAACATCAGCGGAGGCATCCAAGGCAATAACGCCCTCCAAGGCGCCTTCGAGTACGGGGGGGCCAAAGTCGTCTACAAGGAAGCTCCGATCGCCGTCATCGGCACGACCAGCTATGCGCCTTACGCTCAAGCCCTCATCGCGTCGGGCGCCAATGTGGCGTACGAGGTGCTGGACTCCGCCGATTCGGTGGGGCTGGCTGCCGCCTTGAAGTCCGCCGGCTTCAAGGGAACCATCGTCAACGGGGTGACCTACTTTCCGGGACAGCTAGCCAGCCAACCGAACGAGGCCTCGGCCATCAACGGGGTGCTGGTCCAAGATGAGTTCCCCGCCGACGAGAACCTGACCCCTGCCACCAAGCAGGCACAGAAGGACTTCGCCTCGGTAGGACAAAAGCCGTACCTCGTCTCCGGCGCATCGGTCGGCTACTGGTCCGCCATCGTACTGGAACAGATGTTGAAGGCGACGTTGGCCAAGGTGGGCGGTGACCCGAACAAGGTGACCGGCGCCACCATCGAGTCCACCGTCAACAGTGGCAACTTCAGCTATGTCGGCCCCATCCCCGGCGGAATGGGGACGATGTACTTCCCGGCCGCCGAGTTCATCCCCACGGGCTGCAGCACTACCCTCAGGGTGGTGGGCACGGGCTACAAGCAACTCACGCCCTATCAATGCCAGGGGTCAGTAAACATCTCAGCCGGTCGGCCCTACAACATGAAGACCGGAAAGTAGTCCGTCGATCTCTCCCGGCGGACGACGCGAAGGGACACCAATGGACAACGACATCGTTCTTCGAGGCGGCATGGTCGTCGATGGCACCGGAGCCGTCGGCTTCGAGGCGGACGTGGCGGTGAAGGACGGCCGGATCTCGGCCATCGGGAAGGGGCTGTCGGGGATCCGTGAGCTGGACGCCTCAGGACAGATCGTGTGCCCGGGGTTCATCGACATCCACACCCACTACGATGCCCAGGTCTTCTGGGACCCGGCCCTCAGTCCCTCCTCGGCCCACGGTGTCACGTCGGTGGTGGCCGGCAACTGCGGATTCTCCATCGCCCCGGTCCATGCTGACGGTGTGGATCTTCTGGCCCATACCCTGCAACACGTCGAGGACATGAGCTTCGACACCTTGGCCGCCGGTGTGCCGTGGGACGAGTTCGAGACCTTCCCGCAGTACCTCGACGCCGTCGAACGCCACGGCATGTCCCTCAACTTCGGCTGCTATGTGGGCCATACCGCGATCAGGCTCTATGCCATGGGGGACGAGGCCTACGAGCGACCGGCCACGCCCACCGAGCTCGACAACATGGCCGGCCTGGTGGACGGAGCCATGGCGGCCGGCGCCCTCGGGTTCGCCAGTAGCTGGGCCCCCACCCACCGAGGTGACAAGGGGCGCCCGGTGCCCTCTCGAGTCGCCGACTTCGCCGAGGTGGCGGCCCTCATGGAGCCCCTGCGCACACGGAACAAGGGTGTCGTCGCCCTCTTGCCGGGTGGGGCGATGGCCAATGACGCGATGTTCGATCTCCAGCGCCACATAGGCCGACCATTCACCTGGACCGCCCTGCTCACGATGGCCGGCTCCGACCGCCACAAGGACGTGATGGCCGAGCACGCCGAAGCCCGAGCAACAGGAGTCGACGTCTGGCCCCAGGTCTCGTGCCGTCCTCTGATCTTCCAGTTGACCATGCTCGAGCCGTTCACCTTCAATCCTTGGCCCAACTTCGCCGCCCTCATGGACCGGCCCATCGACGAGAGGATCGCCGCCTACCGCGATCAGAGCTGGCGGGACTCGACCTGGGACCAGTTCCAAGGTGGGCTGAGCCAGATGCTCAACTGGTCCTCGATGGCCGTGGCCGAATCCGCCAAACGGCCCGACCTCATCGGTCGGTCCATCGCTGAACTCGCCGAGGAACAGTCCATCACCCCCTTGGACGTGATGCTGGATGTGGCTCTTTCAGATGACCTGATGACCCGCTTCTCGTCGGTGGTCGCCAACAGTGACCCCGAGGGCATTGCCTTTTTGTTGCAGCGGGACGACGTCCTCCTCGGCCTGGCCGATTCCGGGGCTCACGTCAGCCAGCTGTGCGATGCCTGCTTTGCCACTGACCTCTTGGGCAACTGGGTACGCGAGCGCGAAGTCATGCCCATCGAAAAGGCGGTCCACAAACTCACCGGCGAGCCCGCCGCCGTCTATGACCTTTCCGACCGTGGGGTCCTCGAGGTCGGCCGGGCAGCCGACGTGGTCGTCTTCGACCCGGAGACGGTTGCCCCCGGCCCGTTGCGCCGAGTGGTGGACTTTCCTGCCAATGGCGAGCGCCTCACCGCCGACGCACCGGTGGGGATGACCCACACCCTGGTCAACGGCGTGCCCATCCGGATCGACGGTAGCGCCGACCCAGAAGGCTTCAACAAGCGGGCCGGCACCCTCCTGCGGTCATAGCGCGACGACAGGGCGGTCGCCCGACGTTCGGGTAACGCCCTGGTGACGGAGAGGCAATCCTCTCGTTGCTTCAAACAGCCGCTATGAATGCCGGCAAGGACGCCGTGATTCGAGGCAACATCTGGGGAGCCCGGGCTACGGTGTCGGCGTAGTGGGCCGTGTGAAGCCACACGACAACAAAGGAACTGCGGGGGGATCGTACGGTGCTACGAGGCAAAAAGATTCTGGTCACCGGGGCCAACGGGCAGATCGCATTCCCGATCTGCGAGTACCTCGCACCTGAGAACGACGTCTGGGGTGTCGCACGGTTCAGCGATCCGGCCAGTCGGGCCAGACTGGAGGCGGCCGGGGTGACGGCCCGCTTCCTCGACCTGGACAAGCCGGACTTCACCGACATCCCCGATGACTTCGACTACGTGCTGCATCTCGCTGCCTACCTGTCGCCAGGCAAAGACTATGAGGCCGCACTCCGCACCAATGCCGACGGCACGGGGCTGGTGTTGCATCACTGCCGACGGGCGACGGCTGCCCTCGTGATGACCACCGGCTCGGTCTACGACCCGAATCCCGACCCGTGGCACCTTTACCGAGAGACCGACCCCCTCGGAGACGGCCACCTCCCCATCATCCCCACCTATTCGATCTCGAAGATCGCCGAGGAGGCGGTGGCCCGCAGCTGTTCGCTGATGTTCGAGCTGCCCGTCTCCATTGTCAGGATGAACGTGGCCTATGGGCGGAACGGCGGGATGGCCGTCTACCACCTGGACTCGGTGGTCGACGGCCGACCGGTTCCAGTGCGCTGGGATCCATCGCCCTACAGCCCCATCTTCCAAGACGACGTGAACTGGCAGATCGAGCCCTTGTTGGGCGCAGCGACGACTCCGGCCACCATCATCAACTTCGCCGGTGACGAGGCCGTCAGCATCCAGGAGTGGACGGCATACTTCGGCGAGCTGGCCGGTCGCACTCCCCAGTTCCGGCTCGATGTCGTCGACGGGACGCACCGCGGTGTGGCCATCGACGTCTCGAAGCGGCTGGCCATCACCGGGCCGTGCCGCACCGACTGGAGAACCGGCATGAGGTTGGTCTTCGAGTCGAGGTACCCCGATGGGGTGACCGCCGACACGGTGGCACCGAAGGGCGCCGCCCACTCGATGGAACAGACCACACCGTAAGGCGCTGGATCTTCGGCCCCAGCTGTCTGCCCTGTCGGCTGTCAGGCCGACAGGGGGCGACCCACCTCAGGTTCCACGCCGCCAGTCCGCGGACGACGATGCCGACAGCACACGTGAGGATCAGCTACGACGGGGTGAAGTCGAAGACCCTCCGGGCGTTGCCTTGGAGCACATCGTCACGACGACCGGGACTGAGGCCGGCGAGCTGGCCGCCGATGAGCGAAGGGCTTGTCGGCCATGAGGTGTCCGCATGGGGATAGTCCACCTCGACCATCACGTTGTCCAAGGGCATCTTGTCGAGCACTGAGCTGCCGAAGGGCTCGTCGAGCAGACAGGCGAACACGTGCTCGGCGAAGACCTCCGAGGGGAGCGTGTCCAGGTCGTGGTAGTCGACCAGATGCTCCAGGCCGTTGTTCCTCGCTCGGATGAATGCGCTCTCGCGCTGAGAGAACGAGTGGTCACAGCGCTCGAGTGCATACGGTATCCAGCCGATTCCCCCCTCCGAGAGGCAGAGCTTCAGCTCTGGCGCCCGCGTGAAAATGCCGCTGAAGATCCAGTCGATCATGGTGGTCATCAAGTTGACCGGTAGCAACGTGAGGGCGGCCTCGATCGAGGCGTCGGGCGAGCTCTGAGGGAGCGCCGAGGACGAGCCGATGTGGGTACAGGCCGGCAGGCCGAGCTCGCCGGCCCTGCGCAGCAGCGGCTCCCAGTACCTGTCCTTGTCGTAGATGGAGGGCAGGCCGAGCTTGTAGGGATTCTCCGGAAATGTGAAGGCCTTTGCCCCTTTGGCGGCCGATCGCTCGAGCTCGGCGCTGGCCAGCCCCTCGTCCCACAACGGCAGGATGACGAGGGGAATCAGCCGACCGGGGGCGGCGGCGCACCACTCGTCGATCATCCAGTCGTTGTAGATGCGGACGCACTCGAGGGCGAGGTGCTTGTCGTCGGCCTCCAAGAACTCCTGGCCCGCGAACCGGGGGAAGGATGGAAAGCACAGTGAGGCGCTGACCTGGGCGGTGTCCATGTCCTTCACCCGCTCGATGGGGTCGAAGCATCCGGGCCTCAGGTCCTCGAATGAGCTTGGAATGTCGAGGAGGTCCCGCAGGCCCGGCTTCGAGAACAGACGGGCGCCCTGTTCGGCAATGGGTTTGGACTTGTTCCCGTAGACCCAGGTCTGCTGGCCGCCCACGAGATCGACGCGGGGACCGGCATTTCGCCACTTGGACGGAAGGCGACTCGACCAGAGGTCAGGAGGTTCGACGACATGGTCGTCGACCGAGATCATCCACCCATCGAACGACTTGTGCGGGCTATCCGTCGACACCGCCACCTCCCCTACCTCTAATCCGAACCTCTCGTCTGCTTAGTGGCCGCCCACTCATGCTGTCAAGATGCCGACCAACTGTTCTAAATGGCGAACGATAGACCCTAAGGGCCGGTGCGCTACAATGTCTTCAAGTGATGACATCACATGATGACATAGGAAGAGTGGACAGATGATGGGAGCCGAGGCGACGACGGCTGACATCCAGTCGTGGCGCCAGCGGGGCCTGCTGCCCACCCTCATCATGGTGGCGGCGCTGGTCGCCATTGTGAGCAGCCTCGGGGCGCCACTCATTCCGACCATCGCCAGGGCCGACCACATCTCCTTGAGCACGGCCCAATGGCTGCTCACCGCCGCTCTCCTCACGGGAGCCGTTGCCACCCCGATCATGGGCCGACTGGCCGATGGGCCGCGACAACGGCAAGTGGTCATCTTCGCCCTGACGGCTGTCCTGGCCGGCTGCGTGCTGGCCGCGGTGGCCGACAGCTTCACCATCATCGTGATCGGCCGGGGACTCCAAGGAGTCGGCCTCGGTCTTCTGCCCGTCACCATGGCCATCGCCCGGGGGCACCTTCCGAATGAGCGATCTGGGCGGGCCATCGCCACCCTGTCGGTCACCGCCGCAGTTGGAGTCGGTCTCGGCTATCCCCTGACCGGTGTGATCACCCAGGTGTTCAACTTCCATGCTGCGTTCTGGTTCGGGGCCATCATGGTCGGTGCCGCCCTCATCGTCGTGGTGGCCGTCCTCCCCCGGAACACGGATGCGCCGTCGCGCTCGTTCGACACCCTCGGCTCTTATGCCCTCAGTGCCGTGGTCATCGGGGTCTCTGTCCTGCTCAGCGAAGGGGGCGGTTGGGGATGGACCTCTCCCCTGGCGCTCGGCACCATCGTCGCCTGCATCATCGTGCTGGCCATCTGGGTCCGCCATGAGCTGTCCACCGCCGATCCGCTCATAGACGTCCGCCAGGTGAGGAACCGCTCGGTCCTGACCGCCGACGTATCCGGCTTCATCATGTCGGTGGCCATGTATCTGTTCTTGCCCGTCACCGTCGAGTTCGTGCAGATTCCGGCATCGGCAGGGTACGGCTTCACCGCCTCCATCGTCATCTCCAGCCTGGTGCTCGTACCCCTGTCCGCCGGGTCGTTCCTCGCCTCCCGCTGTCTGACCCTGTACGACCGCCGGTTCGGGGTGCGGAGCATGATCCCCTTCGGCGCCATCATCTTCGCCCTGGCCGCCGGCTTCTTCGCCGTGGAGCACCGGGCCCTGTGGGAGGCCTTCGTCGCCATGGGCTTCGCCGGGCTCGGCGTCGGGTTCACCTTTGCCGCCATGCCGGGGTTCATCGTGCGAGCCGTACCGCCGAGCGAGACCGGAAGTGCCATGGGCTTCTACCAAGTGCTGCGCAGCATCGGGCTGTCCGTCGGAAGTGCCTTCTCGGCCGCCGTGCTCACCGCGTACACCCACGCCGGGCACAGCTTGCCGACCGAGCAGGGCTTCGGCATCGCCCTCTACATTTCTTCGGCCCTCTGCCTCCTCACTGCGGTGCTCAGCTATGTGCTGCCGGGCAAGACACCCACCCGCTCGGCCCAGGACCAAGGCGATGTCGACGAGTTCATGGAGGAGGAGGCCGAGCTGGCCGGGGGCGGCGTGATGCTCTCCGCCGACCGCCCTTCCTACAGACCGGCGGAGGTGACGGAGTGACCACGCTCGACACTGACGAGGGGCAGGCCCCCAGAGCCACGCGGGTGAGGGACGCGGCGGCGAGCAAGGAGGCCCTCGTCGAAGCGGCCCGGGAGCTCTTCGGCCAAAAGGGGTTCGACCGCACGACGACCCGGGAGATCGGCGAGAAGGCGGGGATCGACGCCGCCCTCATCGCCCGGTACTTCGGCAACAAGGCCGAGCTCTACATTGCCGCCGTCGTCGCCGAGGGCCGAGAGGCCGGGCTGCCCGAGGCGTACGAGACAGTGGAGCAGATCGCCGACACCTTGTTCAGCCGGACCGACGAGCACGGTCCCGGGCCGGTCATGCAGGCCCTCATCCGGTCGGACACCACAGCGGAGATCAAAGACGCCGCCCGCGCCCACATGGCCAGGCGGCTGGTGGCGCCACTGGTCGCCGGCATGGAGCGTGAGGGGGCCGATCGGCCCGAGGTCCGGGCCGAGGCGACCGTGGCCGCACTCCTCGGGATCAGCCTCGGGCGCTCACTCGGCTGGTTCGACTCCCTCAGGTCCATCCCCCAGGCCGAGCTGGTGGATCTGGTGGCGAAGGCCCTCGACCCCCTGGCCGGCGACGGGCACGTGCCCGAACCGGACGGCACCGGGCCCGTTTCCTGACGCTCACCGGCGTCACCGGGCGAGGAAGCCTCCATCGACCGGGAGCACCGTGCCGGTCACGTTTCCCGACATGTCCGAGGCCAGGAACAAGGCGGCATTGGCGCAGTCCTCGGCCGTGCTGGGCTTGCCGGTCGGCACGAACGACCCGTACATGTCGATCTCTTCTTGGGTCCAGGGCTTGAAGGCGTCGTCGGCGCCCCGGCTGAAGTTGGTCAGGATGCTGGCCGGGGCGAAGGCATTGACCCTGATCCCTTGGGCCGCCACCTCGACGGCCAGGCTCCTGGTCAGCTGGAGGCCCCCGGCCTTGGTCACGCCGTAGGGGACGCCGCCGAAGGCCACGATCCCGCCCACTGATCCGGTGTTGACGATGGCCCCGCCGCTGTCCTGGCGCTCGAACTGCAAGATGGCGTGCTTGCAGCCGTAGACGGTCCCCATCAAATTGATGTTGATGAGCCGGTCCCAGTCCTCTGCCGTGTGCTCCGTCAGTCGCAGCCCGAACTTCTTCGTCCCGACCCCGGCGTTGTTGCACATGACGTCGAGCCGGCCGAACCGGTTGACGGCGGCGCTGACGGCTGCTTCGACCTCAGCCTCCCTCGACACGTCGCAGTGCACGGCCGAGATGGTCCCTCCGGCCTCGGCGACCAGGGAGACGGTCGTCTCCGCCCACTCGTCGTTCACATCGGCGGCAATCACCTTTGCCCCCTCGGCACAGAAGAGCTGAGCTGTCGCCCGGCCGACTCCCGAGCCCGCACCGGTTATCACACACACCCTGTCCTGAAGCAGACCCACGGTGACCCCTATTCGATCGGTGCCCCCGGCTCTGTCCGGTGGCGAGGACCGTAAGGCTCGCGCCTCGGTCAGCCTTCATCAAACCGGAGGGCGAGCCCCCCGAAAGCCGAGTTGAAACCTCGCCGTCCCGAGCATCTGGGGGACTACCCCCGGTCGAGGTCGAGGTCGAGCATCCGGATGGCGTTGCCCCGGACGATCTTGTAGATCTGCTCGTCGGTCAGGTCGGACATCATTTTTTCGGCCACCTTCTTCGTGTCCGGCCAGGTCGAGTCGGTGTGCGGGTAGTCGGTCTCGAAGGTGATGTTGTCGATGCCCACACGGTCGATCGACTCCAGACCGTGCTGGTCCTTGAAGAAGCAGCCGAAGACCTGGCGGTAGTAGTAGGTGGAGGGGGGCTCGGGCGTCAGATCATGGGAGTGGGTCCACGCCCGGTGGTCCTCCCAGACATCGTCGGCCCGCTCGAGAATGTAGGGCAGCCAACCGATCTGGCCCTCCGAGTAGGCCAGCTTCAAGGTCGGGTACCTGACGAGGACACCCGAGAAGAGGAAGTCGGCCAGCGAGGCCATGGCGTTGCCGAACGACAGCGTGGCAGCCACCGAGTCAGGGGCGTCAGCGGAGGTGGCCGGCATCTTGGACGACGAGCCGATGTGCATGCACACGACGGTCCCGGTCTCCGCGCAGGCGGTGAAGAACGGATCCCACTTGCCCGAGTGGATGCTCGGCAGTCCGAGGTGCGGCGGGATCTCGCTGAAGCAGACGGCCCGCACGCCACGGGCGGCGTTCCGGCGGACCTCGGTAGCGGCCAGCTCTGCGTCCCACAGGGGGATCAGGCAGAGGGGGATGAGCCGGCCCCCGCTGTCGAAGCACCATTCCTCGACCATCCAGTCGTTGTAGGCCTGGACGCAGGCCATCCCGAGGTCGCGGTCGGTGGTGGCCTCCGTGAAGGTCTGGCCGCAGAAGCGAGGGAAGGTCGGGAAACACAGTGATGCTTCGACGTGGTTCAGCTCCATGTCCTCGATACGGGCCTTGGGCTCGTAGCACCCGGGCCTCATCCCGTCGTAGGTGATCGGGCTCATCGTCATGTCGTCACGGTCGAACCCAGCGGCGGCGACGTGACGCTTGTGCACGTAGACGAGGTCCTCGAAGAACCAAACGTCTGCTTCGGGCCCGTCGGGGTCGAAACTCACCTGGTAGTTACCACCACCGGTATGGACCATCGGGCCGATCCCTTTGCGCTCGATGTGGGGTGCACGGTCGACGAAGCGCTTCGGCAGCCACTTCTCCCACACGTGCGGGGGCTCAACGACATGGTCGTCAACACTGATGATCTTCGGAATTTCTGGCATAGCCGGCCCGTCCCATCTCCCTTATCTGACGCTGCGTCAGAGACCTTTTCCTGAGCCTAGCTCGCCGTATGGGTCTTCCCAAGCGACCTCGTCGACGTGGCGACACCCCCTATCCCGTGACATTGGCGTCCCAGGAGGCGGATCCCTTATCCTCATGCCCGGCATCAGTGCAGCACCGGTCGTGCCCGGCCCGCCGCCCGAGCATGAGCAGACCAAGACCGGAAACCGGCGACAAGGAGGGGGGGCAGTGAGCACGGCTCCCGACGCGACCGACGAGCACATCGACAATCTGGCCACCGTGTTGATGGATCACCCCTTCGCCGACAGCGAGGATCTGATCTTCACCGTCGACCGGACCATGACGGCGGGCGAGGCCCGCAGTGGTGCACGCGCTCTCGCCGATGAGCTCGCCTCCCTCGGCGTGCAGCCCGGCCAGGCGGTCGGCGTCAAGCTCCCGAACGGCCCCGATGTCGTGGTGGCCATGGCAGGCATCTGGTTGGCCGGTGCGGTGTTCGTGCCCATCAACCCCCGTCTGCCCGACGCTGAGATCGACACCGTGGTGGGGCCGAGCGCACCGGCGGCGGTGATCGACCGGGACGGGGTACACATTCTTCCCGAGCCACGCGCCTACGACGCCGGAACCGCCTTCATCCTTTGGACCTCGGGGACGACAGGGCAGCCGAAGCCCATCCTCCACACCCACCGTGGCTATGGCGAACTCCTCGACCGGGTCCTCAAACCCCTGCGATCGGGTTCGACAGCCCCGGCGAAGCGGCCCTCCCCCAACCTCATCCCCGTTTCGCTCGCCCTCAACGCCGGCATCTACAACGTCTTGTTCGGGCTCCGGGCCGGTGCTCCCCTGGTCATCATGGACAGATTCCAGACCACCTCGTTCGCCGAGCTGGTCCGGCGCTTCGAGATCCGCTCGACCGTCCTTCCTCCCGCCGCCATCGCCATGTTGAACGACGATCCCACCATCACCGATCTCGCCCCCCTCA
This sequence comes from Acidimicrobiaceae bacterium, assembly GCA_003164275.1. The sequence goes on from PLSY01000392.1 coordinate 89,044, forward strand.
AGTACGTTCGCAGCATCACGGCCCCGCTCTCGCCGCTCCAGGCCAAAAGGTTCACCGAGATGTTCGGCGTCTTCGTGCTCAACAGCTATGGCCAGGCCGAGGTTGGTGAGGTCATCGGCTGGACGGCGAGCGACGCCAAGACCTACCCCGAAAAGGTCGGGGCGGTCGGACGGCCCCACAAAGGGGTGGGCCTCAGAATCGTCGGCGATGACGGAAACGAGGTGGCCACCGGGCAGACCGGCGAGCTCAGAGTCCGGCCCCCCAACATGGCGAGCGGCTACGCCTCGGGAGCCGAACTGGCCGACCGCATCGATGCAGACGGGTACCTGGCCACCGGCGACCTCGGCCGGATAGACGAAGAGGGCTTCGTGTGGATCGAGGGACGCTCGAGCGACCTCATCAACCGGGGAGGCAACAAGGTCTTCCCCGATGAGGTCGAAGAGGTAATCTGCCTCGCTCCGTCGGTTTCCGAGGCCGCGGTCGTCGGGGCAGCGGACGAACGACTGGGGGAGGTGCCGGTGGCATTCGTGGTGTCGAGTGACGAGCTGGATCCCGAAGCGCTGACGGCGCTGTGTCGGGCCCATCTCACCCCCTACAAGATCCCCGTCGACTTCGTGCGGGTCGACACCCTGCCCCGCAGTGAGGTCGGCAAGGTCCTGCGCCGTGAGCTGGCCGCCAGGTACGAGCGATGACCTGGAGCATCCCAAACCAACGAGACGTCGGCTATCCGGCCCCCGAGTCGCTCGTGGCCCGGCGTGAGGGTGCGGCCTCGATGCAGGCCAACCAACCGGTGGCCGAAGGGGCGACGGCGACCGATGCCACCGTCGGCGGGGTGGATTGCCTCGTCATCCAGCCGGACGCTCCCACCTCGACCATCCTCTATCTCCACGGTGGCGGCTACCGCCTGGGCACCCCGTTGTCTTGGGTCTCGTTCGCCTCGCGGCTGGCCGTGGCGGCCAACGCCAAGGTGGTCGTGGCCGACTATCGACTGGCTCCCGAGCACCCCTTCCCCGCTGCCCTGCACGACGCCACCGCCGTCTTCGATGCCGTGCGGGGCGACGGCGGCCCCATCATCGTGATGGGCGACTCGGCCGGGGGTGGCCTCGCCGCCTCCCTGCTCGTCGCCTGCTTGACCTCAGACATCGCCGTACCCGACGCCCTGGTCGTCATCTCTCCATGGATTGACCTCACCGTCACCAACGAGACCTACGCCTCTCGAGCCGAGTCCGACCAGCTCTTCCCCCGTGCCTCGGCCGACGAGGCGGCCGAGGCCTACCTGCAGGGAGCAGACGCCAAGGACCCGTTCGTCTCACCCCTGTTCGCCGAGCTGGCCGGCTTCCCTCCGTCGCTGGTCTTCGCCGGTGGGTTCGAAACCCTCCTCGGCGACGGCCTGGCCTTCACCACCCGCCTGGCCGAGGCAGGCGTCTCGGTGACGGGGCATTTCCCGGCCGGCATGCAGCACGTCTGGCCCACCTTGTTCCCTGACCTCCCCGAGTCGGCCGACGCCTTCGCCGCCATGGTCCAGTTCGTCGGTGCCGCCGTCGGCGCCCACGGGCCGGGCGCGGAGCAGGGGTGAGCGCCGTGCAGTTCGCCTACGGGGTCCCACTGTCGGGCCCGCTCAACCCAGCCCTCGCCACCACCGGTGCCCTCACCTCCCTGGCCAGGTCAGCCGAGGAGGCCGGCTTCGGGGCGGCCTATGTCACCGAGCACCCGGCCCCGAGCCAACGGTGGCGGGAGAGCGGGGGGCATGACGCCCTCGACCCGTTCGTGGCCCTGTCGGTCATGTCGTATGGGACCTCGACCTTGCGGCTCCTCACCAACTTGACCGTCATCCCCTACCGCAACCCCTTCTTGTTGGCCAAGGCCTCGGCCACGGTCGACGTCCTGTCGGGCGGGCGCCTCATCCTCGGTGCCGGGGTCGGGTACATGAAGTCCGAGTTCGCCGCCCTCGGCGTCGACTTCGAGACCCGCAACGCCCGCGTCGACGAGTACCTCCAAGTCCTGAAGCTGGCCTGGACCGGTCAGCCCGTCGACTTCCAGGGCGAGTTCGTGACGGCCAAGGGGAACACCGCCCAGCCTCCGGCCGCCCAGCAGCCCGGGCCACCGATCTGGCTGGGCGGCAACAGCAAGCTGACCCGTCGACGGGTGGCCGAGGTGGCCGACGGGTGGATGCCCATGCCGTCGCCGAGGGGGGCGCCGGGCACGCCGTTGGAGAACCTGGACGACCTGGTCGGCCTGCTCGGCTACCTGCAGGACCATGCCTCCTCCATCGGGCGCACCGATCCCATCGACGTCATGTGCGTGCTGCCGGCCGAGGCCGCACAAGCCGCCGACCAGGCCACCGTCGACATGGTCGGACGACTGGCCGAAGTCGGGGTGACGTGGCTCGCCGTCAACGGCGTGGGCGAGACCGTCGACCAGGCCACCGCTTTCATCGGCCGCTTCGGCGTAGGCGTCATCGCCAACCTCTGACCGGCCCGTCGATCCGTTCGGGGCCGTGCGACGCGGCCTCAGCCGTCGACTCTCCGGGCGTCGAGGTCGGCCAGGTCGGCGAGCAGCCGGTCGGTGTTGTCCAGCTCGGCGCCGTAGTAGCGCTCGGCCCAGCGGATGACCACGTCGGCGTAGGCCATCGCCTCATCGTCGGGCCGCACCCGGGCCCGGTCCTCTCGCACCTCGGCGAGCCTGCCCTCGAGCCAGTGCCGGTGGTCGGCGATCACGCCCCGCAGGGACTCCGGCTCCATGAGGTGGCCGAGCCACACCCGCAGCACCGTCGGGTTCTTCAAGATGGGCACGTCAGCCGGCTCGGCGGCCAGCCACTCGATGAGCCAGGCCCGCCCGGCCCCGGTGATCCGGTAGAGGCGCCGGGCCCTCGTGTCGTCCTTCGCCTCGATGCGCGAGGTCACGTAGCCGAGCGACTCGAGACGCCGGAGCTCGCCGTAGATCTGGCTCATGGCCGGGCTCCAGAAGAAGAAGCTCAGGCTGTGGTCGGCCCACTTCTTCAGGTCGTAGCCGGAGAGCTCCTGGCCGAAGGAGAGAAGGCCGAGGACGGCGTTGGCCGTGGCCGCGTTGGGCGGCTGCCTCTCCGCTGAGGTCGGCGCCGCCTCGCGCCCGGGGATGGTCCGATCGGTCGACGCCGATACGCCCGGTTCGTCCACAGCTGCTCCTTCCCACCGCCCGCCCATCGGTTGACGCTCCCCCTTATGCCTGTTATCTATAGTCCAAATAGTCATACAAGCATAGGGGGTCGCCACCGTGAAATTCTCCATGATCTTCGAGGCGCAGCTGAACTACCCGACGCCCGAGCGGGAGCGCCAGAACATCCTCGACTGCGTGGATCAGGCGGTGCTCGGCGAGCAGGTGGGCTTCGACCGCGTCTGGGCGGTCGAGCACCACTCCCTTCGTTGGTACGCCCACATGAGCGCGCCGGAGATCTTCTTGACCTACGTGGCCGCCAAGACCGAGCGCATCCGTATCGGCCACGGGGTTGTCTGCATGCCGTTCAAGTACAACCACCCCATCCGGGTGGCCGAGCGGGCGGCCATGCTCGACATCCTGTCGGGAGGCCGGCTCGACCTCGGGGCCGGGCGTGGGGCGACCGCCCAGGAGATGTCCCTGTTCGGGGTCGACCCCGAGCGCACCTACGCCGAGGTCGAGGAGTCCCTCAGGATCATCGCCAACGTCTGGCGTGAGGACCTGTTCGAATGGCATGGCCTCTTGGACATCGACCCCCATCCGGTGCTTCCCCATCCCGTCCAGAACCCGCATCCTCCGCTGTTCATGGCCTCGACGAAGCAGAACAGCCTGGAGCTGGCCGCCGAGTACGGGGTGGGGCCGCTCGTCTTCGGGTTCGCCGGCGTGGACGAGGTGGCCCACCTCCACGAGGTGTACCAGAACGCCATCGCCGGCCGGGACGGCAGCCGCTTCGTCTCCACCGAGGTGAACGACCACTTCGGCGTCCTGTGCCCGACCATCGTGTTGGACGACCCAGAGGAGGCCCTGCGGATCGGGGCCAGGGGGCAGCGCTTCTTCGCCGAGTCCATCACCCACTGGTACGGAGCCGGCCCACCGCCCGTCCAAGACACCCTCGACGACGACAACGTCCAGGCCATCAAGGCCGACGCCGAGGCGGTCGTGGCTCGCCTGCACGAGGCCAAGATCCCGGTCAACCCGAACACGGTCGCCACCTACAACGTCAGCCATGCCTACGGCGACGCCCAGGGGGCCATCGAGTACGTGGAGCTCCTGGAAGCGGCCGGGGCCACCGAGATCATGTGCATGATCCAGATGGGAACCGTCCCCCAGGAGATCTGCATGGAGACCATCCAGCGCTGGGGCGACACCATCATCCCCCACTTCCGGGCCAAAGAGGCGGCTGCGTCCACGACCGCTTCGGTGGCGTGATGGGCACCGTCCCGACCATCGACCTGGCCGACCGGGTGGTCATCATCACCGGCTCCTCCCAGGGTCAAGGGGCAGTCGAGGCCCGCCACTTCGCCGACCTCGGGGCGAAGGTGATCATGGCCGACGTCTCCGACGCCGAGGGCCAGGCCCTGGCCGACGAGATCGGCGCCACCTACCGCCACGTCGACATCTCACAGGCCTCGGACTGGGACGCGCTCATGAAGCAGGTCATGGCCGATCACGGGCGTCTCGATGTCCTCGTCAACAATGCGGCCGTCTACTGGACGGCCACCATCGAGGACGAGAGCGTCGAGAGCTTCGACCGTCTGATCGGGATCAACCTGCGGGGCACCTTCCTCGGCATCAAGTCCGCCATCGCTCCGATGCGGGCGACCGGCGGCGGCTCCATCGTGAACATCGCCTCCATCGCCGGTGTGCGTGGCTTCCAGATGCACGGCGCCTATGGCTCGTCCAAGTGGGCCATCCGCGGCCTGACCAAGACGGCGGCGGCCGAGCTCGGGCCCGACGGGATCCGGGTCAACGTGGTCGTGCCCGGCACCATCGACTCCCCCATGGCCTGGTCGGGCGGCCCGAAGCCGGACGACGGGGCCTTCGACCACCTGCCCCTCGGTCGGGTCGGCGAGTCCGAAGAGATCGCCGCCCTCGTCGCCTTCCTGGCCTCGGACGCCTCGGGCTACATTACGGGCACTGAAGTGATCATCGACGGGGGTGCGACCCTCGGGATCGTGAAGAGGGGGGGCGAATCGACATAGCACTCGACCCGTTGGCAGAGGCAATCGTTCGGGGCATGGAGGGGGCGTTCCCGCCGTTCGAGGTGAGTGGCGCGGTGGCGGCCAGGGCCAACATGGAGGCCCTCCCCGGGCTGCCCGGCGATCCCGTCTACCAGGTGGTCGACCGGAGGATCGATGGACCCGGAGGCGAGATCCCCTTGCGCGTGTACCGGCCCGGCCCCGGGACCCGGGCGGTCATCGTCTTCTTCCACGGTGGCGGCTGGGCCATCGGGAACTTGGAGAGCCACGACGCCCTGTGCCGGTCCCTCGCCAACGCCACCGGCGCGGTGGTCGTAGCAGTCGACTACCGCCTCGCCCCCGAGCACATCTTCCCGGCGGCGGCCGACGACAGCCTGGCCGCCACCAAGTGGGTGGCCGAGCACAGCGACGAGCTCGACGTGGACCCCGGGCGCCTCGCCGTGATGGGGGACAGCGCCGGGGGGAACCTGGCCGCCGTGGTCTCGCTCATGGCCCGCGACAGTGGCGGGCCGGCCATCGCCGTCCAGGTCGGCCTGTACCCGGTGACCTCGGCCGACCTCGACAGGCAGTCCTACGTCGACAACGGCACCGGGTACTTCTTGACCAGGGCCACCATGGAGTACTTCTGGGACCTCTATGTGCCCGACGAGGGCGACCGGAGCAATCCCTATGCCGCCCCCTTGGCCGCGACCGACCTGTCGGGCCTGCCTCCGTCGCACATCATCACGGCCGAGCACGACCCCTTACGCGACGAGGGGGAGGCCTACGCCAACGCCCTGCGAGAGGCCGGGGTGACCTCGACGAACACCCGCTACGGCGGGATGTTCCACGGGTTCATCAACATGGCGTCCATCCTCCCGCCGGCCGCCCAGGCCCTCAACGACGTGGCCTCGCTGCTCCGACAGGTGCTCGAGACCGAGGCCGTTGAGCCACCCGAGTCGCAACCGGTCTGACCGTGGCCCATCCCTTCTCGGACGTGGCCATCGCCGGCGTCTTCAACACTGCACAGGCTCGCAGCCTCCCCGGCCACGACTCGCTGTCCATCGCCATCGAAGGGGCCCTCGGCGCCCTTGATGACGCCGGGCTCACCGCGGCGGACGTCGACGGGGTCATCGGCGAGCGCTCGGGCGAGCTGACCTACGAGCTCCGCCTCGGCCCGTGCCGTCGGTCCTTGAACGGCCTCGGGATCCCGGCCGTCCTCGAGGCCGCCGCCCTCATCGCCACCGGCCAGTGCCAGGTCGTCCTCGTCGTCGGCGGCAGTGCCGGGGTCTACACGGACCGGGCCTCGACGGCCCCGTGGACGAGGCCCACCAACGAGTTCGTCGTCGGCTACGGCATGTTCACTGCCGTCGAGTTCGCCTTGATGGCCAAGCGCCACATGCTCACCTTCGGCACTACCCCTGAGCAGATGGCTGTGGTGGCCGCGACCATCCGCAACAACGGCCACATCAACCCGGGGGCGGTCTACTTCGACCGGGGGCCGTTCACCCCCGACGACATCCTGGCTTCTCGGCCCATCGCCGAGCCGTTCCACCTCCTCGATTGCTCGACGACGTCTGAGGGCGGCTGCGGCCTGGTCCTCACGAGCGCCGAGCGGGCCGCCGACCTGGCCTCGAGGCCGGCGTTCATCCTCGGCGGCGGAAGCGATGCCTTCGGTCCGTCCTACCAGCACGGCCCGATCTGGGACTTCACGGGGCACAGGGGCGATGAGCTGCCGGCCGGCTACGTGGGCCGGAGGGCGGCGGCTTCTGCCTTCTCCACCGCCGGCCTGGCCCCGGCCGACGTCGATGCCCTCGAGCTCTACGACCCGTTCAGCTTCGAGATCATCCGACAGCTCGAGGCCTTCGGCTTCTGCGCCGAGGGCGAAGGGGGGGCCTTCGTGGAGGCCGGCTCGATCGGCCCGGACGGCGCCTTCCCGGTCACCACCGACGGCGGTACGATGTCTTTTGCCCACCCCGGCAACTCGACCCAGATGCTGCAGCGGGTCATCCGGGGCGTCGAGCAGGTGCGGGGCACGTGTGCGTCGGCCCAGGTGCAGGGGGCCAAGGTGGCCCTGTGCTCCAACGGGGGATCAGGTGCGCTGTTCAATGACGTCATGCTGGTCGGGTCGGAGCGCCCATGACCACCCTCCAGCCACAGTCGCCCGGGACTCCGGCCCCGACCCCGTCCCTGTTCTCCGCCCCCTACTGGGAGGGGTGCGCGGTCGGCGAGCTTCGCTTCGTCCGGTGCCGGAACTGCCATCAGGCCATCGCCGACGCCCCCCGGGTGTGCTGGCGCTGCCACAGCTGGGATCTAGCCTGGGAGACCAGTGCCGGTCGGGGCACGCTCTACAGCTGGACCATCGTGTGGCGCCCCCAGACACCGGAGTTCCGCGTCCCCTACGCCGTCGCCCTCATCGATCTCGAAGAGGGCGTGGCTGTGGTCAGCTCCATCGTGGGGTGCGAGCCCGAAGATCTCATCGAGGGCATGGCCTTGGCCGTCGAGTTCCATCCGAGCAGCGAAGACATGGCCCTCCCCTACTTCCGGCCGGTCGGCTAGC
>PLSY01000218.1 GCA_003164275.1 Acidimicrobiaceae bacterium
TCACAGTCGTACGGCGTGAACTGTTAGTCAGAATTGGTGGATTCCGTCCGGAGTTCGACGGGAGCCAGGACTACGACGTCATGCTTCGTTCGACCGAACTAGCGCGCCGCATCAGCCATATCCCAAAGGTGCTGTACCACTGGCGCGTTGTTGCCGGCTCGGCGGCCGGTGATTCGGAGGCAAAACCGTGGGCCCACCTGGCCAGCCGGCGGGTCGTCGAGGACACGGTCGTGCGCCGAGGTATGGATGCCGTAGTCGAGCAGGGTCCGTTCCCCGGTGCGTATCACGTTCGCCGGGCCGTCAAGGGCTCGCCCACCGTCAGCGTGATCATCCCGTTCCGGGACCAGGCCGGTCTGACCATGTCATGCCTCGACTCGCTTGAGACGTCGGCCGGTCACGACATCACAGAGATCGTCCTCGTTGACAACGGCAGTGTCGAGCCCGAGACGAAAGCGCTGCGGAAGCGACTGGAGCACCGACCCAACATCAGGATTATCGACTATCCGGGTCAATTCAACTGGGCCGCCATCAATAATGCGGCCGCTTCTACCTGCACCTCGGACATGCTGTTGTTCTTGAACAATGACATCGAGGCCACCTCGGAGGGTTGGCTGAGTGCGCTTGTCGAGCTCGGGCAACGCCAGGATGTTGGGGCAGTTGGAGCACGCCTCATCTTTCCAGACGGCAAGCTGCAGCACGCCGGGGTCGTCCTCGGCCTTTGTGGGATCGCCAGTCACATCTTCGTCGGCAAGCCGAACGGCGTTCCCGGGTACTTCTCCTGGGATCTCGTCGTCCGTGAGTACAGCGCGGTGACCGCAGCATGCATGTTGGTGCGTCGAGAGGTCTTCGAGGAGATTGATGGATTCGATGAGGCATTCGCCGTCGGGTTCAACGACGTGGATTTCTGCATCCGCCTCGGGCAGGCCGGCTATCGGATTCTCTATACGCCACATGCCGAACTGATCCACTACGAGTCGGTCAGTCGGGGGCTTTCAGGCTTCTACCGGGACTATCAAGAGTTCCTTCTGCGCTGGACGGGTCTCTTGCGCCAAGAGGACCCCTTCTACAACAAGAATCTTGGTCGGCTGGAGCCGTGGTGCCCCCTGCGCCCTCCTGGTGAGGACGAGGAGTGGCTGGCCTTGGTGGGGGGACTGGTGCAGCCGATCGACAGTTCAGGAATCGCTGCGGAATCGGAGGAGCTCGTGGTGGAAGAAGTCGCCGACCGAATGTCCCGCAACTCCTAACCAGAGGTACCCGACTACCCCCGATCGTTAGTTGCCGAGCCTATTCGCCCGGAAGCACGCTGCAGCGACCGCACGGCCTTCCACGCCTTACTCCGGTGCATGGTCTCGAGCTCCTCTCGCAGGCTCGCTTCGGACCCTCGAACCCGCGTGAGCTCGGCCGTCAGGCCGGCAACCTGATCCCCTTGTAGGACTAGGCACTGTCTTGCCGAATCGAGCTGGACAATAGCGGTATCGAGCAGCCGGTCAAGCTCCACCAGGGCGTCGGACATCTGGCCGAGCTCGTCGTTCAATGTGTTGGCTCGAGCATTGGAGCGCTCGGCTTCGGCGACAGCCTCAACCAGAGAGGAACTGGCGGCTCCGGCCTCTTCTCTGGCATCGGCGAGGAGCTCGAGAAGCTCGGCGACAGCCGCCGACGATGTGAGCTTCTCGGCCCCACTTGCTTCATCGCCCTCCTCGCTGCTGTCGACCCGGCTCATGGAGAGGGACGCTAACGCATGCGCATCGAGCAAGCGACGACGAAAGGGATCGAGTGATATGAGAGGCGAGCGTGAGGTTCCACCATGGCGATCACCTCGTATCGGGTGCGAAGTGTCGGTTGACCAAGGTCACGAACTCCTCGACCATCGACTCGGTAGTGGAGAGCCCCTCTTCGTACCAGGAGTAAAAGTGATTGACGTCCCATCGTGCACGGTCGAGGCCCGGCCCGTCGTCCGGTGTCATGCCGGGTCGGAAATCGATCTCTGACTGACTCCAGGACTGCTCGCCGATCAGGACGACAGGAGTGGCGCACATGAGCGCCTCATCGATGAGCGACGTCAGCCAGTCGCAGGTGTAGAGAACGTTGGCCGCACGTAGCTGTGCTGCTAGTGCACGTCTGGTGCTGGGCCAAGTCCGGGTGACGAGGGTGACTCGAGAGCGATCGAAGTCATCAGGAAGGAGACCTTTTCCGATCCATAACAATGCTCCGGTGCCGGGTCGGTCCTTGGGGAAGAAGGTCGTTGGGTCTATGAGCGGCATCGAGAGGACGGGTAGAGAGGGATCAATCTGACGACTGAAGGTGATGAGGAGATCATCACTGGCTGACTCGATCCCTTCTCCCGTGAACCATCCCGGCCGGTTGAGGAGCCACCGAACCACTCGACTGGCGTTGAAGGGATTCCCAGAAATCACTTCGGGATAGATGATGACGGCGTCGTTGAACGACCGGCCACGCTGAAGGGGAGTGCTCCAGCCGGAATGGACCTCGAAGTTTGCGCTCGTTGGGTGGAGGTAGGCCTCGTAGCCCGCAGCATTTAACCGGTCGCAGAGGCGATGGAGTGCGACCACCCCGCCATGGCCCTCGGTGTAGGAAGGTGCGGCGATGATGAACTTGCGAAGGGCGTGGTCTCGAGGCGATGAGCGCACTGGCGGCATCCAGTCGCGCGGATCATTCTTCAACCTCGACTTGGTGGTGACCGCATGGACGCGGACGATGTGACGGTCATCACCAGCACCGGGCCAATGTATGCGAACATCAGGCCCGTTGGGAGTGTCGATTACGGCCGCCGTCCCTGGTCGGGCATCAGCCAGGATACCCTCCAGCTGCCGGTGGTCCCGAATCTGTAGCTGCTCATCGTCCTTGAGGATGAGGACAGGCAGGTTGTCCTTGAAGGCCTCTGTCCCCAGCGGATCGCCTTGTCCTGCGAAATCAGGTGTCTCATAACGGCCCGCAGTCAGGCCGATACCTCCTAAGTCACCCACTGTGGCCCGGACGGCTGTGTCGCTCGAGGCAACGACCCTCTCCACGGCATCGCTGCCGTCCGAAGTCTGAACCACAAGGTGGAGTCGCGATGGGATCTGCGCTCGCCGGATGTCCGTTAGTGATCGCCAGCCGGCGAGCAACTCGTGGATCCAGAGGAGTTGGTCTTCTCCGACTTGCCCTGGAGAGGCCCGAAGTGAGGAAGCCAACTCCCGCGTGCAGTCGACGAGAAGACGGGCATGGATTGGCTCGTCCAGCAGACCGAGTGCCGTGGCGTGCTGAACGATTTGGGGCAGCCACCGAGTGGTGTCGAGGGGTTCTTCGTCTTCCGGGGAGGGGTCGGCCCACCCGGTCACTTGGTCGCACCAGGCTGGTCCTCGGACGAGCATGGCCAACATGAGCGGGAGCCGAGCGTGAATGGTGGGCGAAGTGGCCGTGTCCCAAAGCGCAGTGGCGTCCTTTGCCCCGATTGCAGTCGAACGAATCAGTAGCGGAGAACTTCGTGATCGGCATCGGTCAACCAGGAGGTCAATGGCCACCTGCCGGCCGTCGATCAGCTCGGACCTGGGCCACGGTGCGGTCGCCAACGCTAACGGCCCGGGGCAAATTGACAGGACGGCTTCATTGCCCGATTTCATCGATGCCAAGTGGCGGTCAATAGCGGTTGGGAGTGGGAAGCACCCCGGACGCGCGATGCAAATGAATTCCGATGGTGCAGCGGTGAGCGCTGACTCAAAGGCCGAACGATCCTGGTGGACAGTCGCTACAATGGATGGAGCGTCTGCCGACAGATCAGATCGCGTGCGCAGCACATTGGCGTCGCCATCGGATGCGGCGAGGATGTGAATGTCAAGGGAAGCATTCGGGGCGTACAGTCCGTCTAGCGAGGCGAGAACACGGTTGACATCGGCCGAAGCCTGAACGATAAAGACCGAAAGACGCCCTCGGTCGACCACTGGCTAGGCGAAGTTCAGCACTGGGCCGGCACTTTCGTAGGCCTCGATGTCCTCGAGACTTCTGGCCAGAGTTGAATCATGGGGATGTCGGTAAAAGTCGCGATACCAGTCGACCGTACGAGAGATCGTCTCTTCGAAGCTCCACCGGGGCCGCCAACTCAGCTGCGTGACCGCCTTGTCAATCGCGATCCTGAGGGTCCTGGCCTCGACGTCCGACGCNNACGCGGCGTTCACCGGTGTCGTCCAATGTCCGGAACCCCAGGCGGCGATCACTGCGTCGGCCAACTTGGCAACCGTTGCCTCATTGTCGATTGAGGGACCAAAATTCCACGCGCCTTCGAAGGCGCCGCCGTGCGAATGGTCCAACAGACCGGCTCCGAGCGAAAGGTAGCCAGACAGTGGCTCGAGGACATGCTGCCACGGCCTAGTTGAATTCGGATTGCGGACGACGAGATCACCGGACGACGCCAAGGCACGTGCTGCGTCGGGAACGATGCGGTCCTCCGCCCAGTCCCCCCCGCCCAGCACGTTGCCAGCCCGCGCTGATGCAATCCTGACACCGTGCTCGCTGAAATTCGGCGAAGCGAAGAACGACGCCCGATAGGCGTCCACCACCAGTTCAGACCCAGCCTTACTAGCGCTGTAAGGGTCGTGACCACCTAATGGATCATTCTCACGAAACCCCCACACTTGGCCATCGTTTCGATAGCACTTGTCGCTGGTGATAGCCACCACCGCACAGGAACTCTTCGTCAACCGAACCGCGTCCAGCACCGACACGGTACCCATTACGTTTACGTCGAATGTCTCTCGAGGTTCGATCAGGCTTGTGCGAACAATGGGCTGTGCAGCCAGATGAAAGATTACATCCGGCTGGCAGCGAGCGATCGTGTCTTGGACGACCTGGGGATCGCGGATGTCGCCTCGGACGTCTGCGGCGAGGAGATCTGCCACGTGGGATGTTTCGAAGTGGCTCGGTTCGCTGGGGGGATCCAGTGCCAGTCCGGTCACTTCCGCCCCGAGCTTGTGGAGCCAGAGCGACAACCATGACCCTTTGAATCCGGTATGTCCGGTGACGAGCACGGACGCGCCGCGAAATGGATGAAGGTGTTGTGGCACCGGGCGTGGAACTCTCTATGGTCGATCGGTTGAGGGGGCTGGTCCATTGGCAATGAGATGACCGGTCAGGGACTCTGCTTCGGCCACCAATACGGAACCGAGGCCGATATCGGATTCGGTGGAAGGCACTGACAACGAACTCTCACTGCCGCTACCGAGGGCGACAAAAACCGATCCGATCAGGACACCGACAAAGCCCAACGCCCGCAACGTTAGGATCCAGTCATTCTTGGGGAGTGCTTCGCTGAAGACCACTGTTCCCACGGCGACAAGGTACGTGCTGCACACAACATCCGACATCGATCCGACCAGGGCAATTCGAAAACGTTGCAGTCCGGTCTGGTACATCATCATTCCAAAGACTGAGAACACGATGAAGACGTACGGGTAGATCGATCCCATGATGTCCGGAATGCTCCGAATGAGCCCGTGCCGGACAACGAGCGTCGACGCGCCTTTCGTGCCTAGTGCCGCACCTCCATAGAGAAGGCCGGCGGCGACCCCATACAGAAATCCGAGTTTGCCGTGTCCCTTCTGAATCGCCCGGAGCACCAAGGCCACGACGGCAATCGTTGGAACGGCAGCAATCAGGACTTTGATTCCCGAACCTGAGAGCCCAACCGAGCTCGAGGTCCCTTCCAGCGATAGGGATATGGCGACGAGAGACACGACGACGACGCCGAGTCCGATCCACTCTGCTCGATGGAGTCTCTCTCCAAGTCGTACGCGGGAGAACAGTACGAGGAGGACGATGCCGGCGTTGAAAATGGACTGCACCACCGGGATCGGCGCGAGCGCGAAGGCCATGATCTGAAGGGCCAGACCGAGCAGACACAGGACAAACCCCCCCATCCACAGTTTGGAGGTCGCCAGTGTCCTCACCAAGTGGCCGCTACGCCGAGCCGAGAACTCGGGAAGCGATCCGACGGCATGTTTCTGGACTACGTTCCCAACGTTGATAACGATGGCCGATAGAAGACTGAAGACAACTCCAGTGATCATCTAGGAACCGGGGATCGTGGCCGGTCTGCTCCCAGGGAGTGAGATTCTCTTCTCCGGCTCAGGCTGTGGCACCCGACCCTGGGCATCTGGGCTGGCTTCCGAATCACCGTTGCCGGCAGCAGTCGAGAGGAGCGAGCCTCGTCCTGGCTCCAAAAGAGCATCTTCGGTCCGAGTTCTCTCGGTCGGACTGCGAAACCCGAGCGTCTGGCGAATGACGAAGTTGGGGCGACCCTTGACCTCTTCGTAGATCAGACCGATGTAAATACTCACGATGCCGAGGAGGCAGAAGAGGATCCCGAAGAGCATCACCATTAGAGCGACGATGGTTCCGAATCCAGGGAACGGGACACCACGAACGATCCAGTCGATGGTCAATCCAGCCAACGTGAGCAAGGAGATCAGGAAGAGCGTGATGCCAACCACGGGGATAAGGACCAGGGGCACTTGAGAGTGGGCAAACACAGCCTTGAGCGCCAGTTGCATCACGCCGATCGTGTGAGCCTTGGACGTTCCTGCAAAACGCTCTTCACGTTCGTGTTCCACGCCGACCGACCTGAAGCCGACCCATGCGACGAGGCCCCGGACGAAGCGGTTGCGCTCATCCATGGCGCGCACCTGCTCGTACACCCGGCGGTCCAGGAGGCGGAAGTCGCTGGCATTTGCGGGGATTAAATGGCCTGTCAGCTTCCCGATCCCCCAATAGAAGACCTTCGAGTTCATGGTACGGACGACGCCGGTGCCGCGTCGGGCCGTGACGATTCCGTACACGTTCTCGTAGCCAGCTTCCCACTGCTCCACGAACTTCGGGATCATCTCCGGGGGGTCCTGGAGGTCGGCGGTCATGAGCACTACGGCATCCGCATCGACGCTGGCCAGACCGGCCGTGAGCCCCCCGTCCATTCGGAAGTTGCGGGCCAGTTGGACGATCTTGAATCTGCTATCACGACAACGAATGGCCTCCAGGCGTTCGAAGGTGTCGTCTTCGGATCCGTTGTCCACGATGATCGCTTCGCAGTCGTATGCGGTTAGCTGATCGAAGACTTTGGCTAGCCGACGAGCCAACTCATCGATGCACTCACCCTCGTTGTAGGCGGGCGATACGATGGCGATGCTCTTGCGCTGCACTGTCACGACGCAACGGCAGCTGAGGGTCGTTCCACGCACGCCCTCAGGCCGGTAGTAAAACGCGGTGCGCAGAACCTTTGCCTCGTTTTCGCCATTGGATAAAGCTTACACGGACCGCAAGAGTGCTTCAGTGACCGCTGGGTCGATCCAGAGGCCCACTCGGGCTGATGCAGGGATACCACCTTCTGCGACCTGGTCCTGCTTTGCAGCTCGGGCTCCTGCGACCGGAGCATAAGAGCTGTTCACGGGCAGAAACGGGCGTCCAACGCCCCGATTTCCCGCCTGACGGCTATGCCGCTGGCGTCGGTGGATCAGATCATCCCTGTGAACGTCAGCACATCGCCCTCGGCTACGAGGTCGCAGCCAGGGCGCAAATTGAGCTGTTGTACACCCGGAACTCCGAGCTCGATGGTACCGAGGGGCTTTACACGTTTGGCATGCCACGGGCAGACGAGCGAGTTGCGAGTTGCCGCTGCGCTGTCCAAGCACGCTCCTTCGTGGTCGCACACACGATCGAAGACTGCCACTTCCTTGTCGGCGGTCCGGATCAGGCGGAATCCTGCAGTCGAGTCGCCCACTATTACCGTGCCTTCGGGCTCGAGCCGACGGAGGTCGACGGTCACGGGATGGGAACTGGTGGGGGTCGGAGGAATCACGTTCTTGACCGTCAGATCGGTCGTCTCGGCGAAGGTGCGTGGTCGACCGTCCGAAGCGAAGCTGTACCCGGCCAGGCGTAGACGGCCTCGCTGCGCGCGCATCGGGAGGTCTTCGCTCATCAGGACTTTGTAGTTCGCTGTCAGGATCCGGCGCAGGATGGGGTAGAGCCAGATAGCTCCGCTCGGACCCCCGATGTGGTAGGTGGTCTCGACCCTGGAGCGGATCGATCCGCTCTGAGTCGAATCGCCGATTGCCGTTTCGACGATCAGCACGAAGCAGGCGAGCGTTGTGTAATAGACCTGGGTACCGTCGGAGGCCACGTAGTTAGCCAAAGCGATCGGCACCGGAATTCCGGCGATTTTCTGGAAATTGATGGTTGCGATGAAGTCGTCACCGATTGTGGCGGGGACTGTGTCGGCCTGCGAGTGCACCTGATTGAGATGGGGGACGTCCTTGTAGTTCCAGTCTGCGTCCTCGTCGGTCCACGTCCCTTCGCTCACAAGGCTGAAGGACTTAAATCTCAGCCCGAACCGTGATGCTGAGCGGACGAGCTCGGGGGCGGTGCGGCGGACGCTCATGCGCTAGCCACGGCCATGATGTTGCCCAGACGGAGACTGACACTCACATTTGGGAGGCGTCTTGTCCATTTGCCATTGAGGCCCACGAGCGAGGTGGTCGTTTCTACCAGATGCTCCAAGGGGAGCACGTTCTTCGTCGGAGCGGAGGCGACGGTCCGGAAACCCGCTTTCGTCAGCATCGCGGAGAGCGTCTCTGGGGTGAAGAGCTGCGGGTGCTGGAGGCAGAATGGCGGCCAACGGACGCCCAGCGTCCGCCGAAGGAAGGATGAGTAGTTGTGCGTGACGGCGAGCAGATATGCGTCGGGTGCGAGTTGTTCCCTGAGTTCGATTAGGTATTGCAGAGGGTCGATCAGGTGGTCGAGGACGTGGATGAGCACGACGTTGTCCGCATTGGCAGGGGCGCCAAGCGCTCCTAGGCTGGGGGCGACCGTGGTCGGCACCGCACCCCCGGACTTCTTCAGTTCGTCGTGAACGTCGACATTGGGCTCGATGAGCACGACGCGATCGAGTTCACCGACCGCCCGCGCCGCTTCGGTTGCTAGTCCAATGTCAGGGCCGATCTCGAGGTAGGTGCCCCGGAGGGGCCGCTGCGCAGCCAGGAACTCGATATAGCCCATCTGGGTGTGACGGAGAACCTCGGGGGACGCCCCTGCCGTATTGTCGGGCATGGATGAGTACAGGGCGTCAAGGGCAGACTCGGAGAGGTAGGTGGGGCAGAAGACGAGGCCGCACTTCGAGCACTGAGCGAAGTCGAAAAAGCAGGAGCGGGACCGGAATCCTCGCCAGTAGGCCGCTCGCTCGTCATCGCCCAATGGCTCAGCTCGTACGGGAGCTCGGACCTTGACGTCTTCTGGGCTCGGCGTTTGCCCGCACATAGGACAATTCCGTGCGATCAATGAGGACACAGGGCCAGCGCCACTTGAGGCCGGAGTCAGGAGGTCCCCGTCTCGAACGAACTTGTCGCCGAAAGATGACCTGATCGAGCCTTTCTCTGCCATATACCCAGCTTTCCGTCACAGGACAATCGACAGTCTCGCCGGAGGACCGGCTCTCCGCTCGCAGCCGAACTATATCTCTTCCGGTGTGGGGGCAGTAGCCCGCGGCGCCGTTCCTGGCGAGTTCCGGATCGGTTCGTGGGACCACGAGGCTGGACGTTCTCTCTTGGTCGGCGGCCAATCCGTCAAAAGCCGTCTGCTCGTCGATCATGAGACAACCGGGCCAGAGGTGGCGTGCACCCGTCGAGGCGCAGTTGCGGCCCGGTTCCCGGATCCACTCACGGCCGTTGGGGGAGAGCTCGGATCCCCGGAACGCTCGCGTATGCCGTCGTAGACCACGCAGACACCGAGGGCAACGAGGATCGGGGCGGTCACGAGGACACTGAAGTCCACGAAGTTGTCCCCGAAGTAGAAGTACGAGTGGGGCGCCAGTGCGAGCCCGAAGAGCACGGAGATCGATACCTTCCGCCGGCTGATGGTGGCGTCGTTAAGGAAGAGGGCTAAAGGAACGAAGAGGAAGATGAGCGCGTAGTAGTTGGACAGGTCGGACAAGAGCAGGAACGTGATGGTGATGAGCGTTGTCGCCCGCCAAAGCACCTGCTCTTTGAAGCGCAGATACCAAGCCAGGATCAACGTACCGACTACTTCTAAAGGGAAGACGAGTGGGGAGATGATGCGCATTACCGCCAGGGCCCCTGCGTCGCGGTCGATCCCGTAGCCCACAGCCTGGGCGAACCCGGCAAGCGATGTATTGAAATAGGTTGTACTGACGGCCACGCTGCTCTGGACTGCACCAAGGCCCTGGTTGCTAACCAGGGCGCGGACGTTGTGGCTGATAGTGCCAGCAAACCCCAGAAACCCTAGAAACGTGGCCAGGAGGGCGACGCCTATGGCGACGGCCAGGTATCGCAGCCTCCCCCCCCGCAAGAATGTCAGCAAGTAGAGAGCGGGAAAGATCTTTGCCGCCGCCGCCAATCCGAGCCAGGTGGCGGCGAGCGAGCTCCTCCGTTGCTGAAGGGCGGCGATC
This sequence comes from Acidimicrobiaceae bacterium, assembly GCA_003164275.1. The sequence continues at coordinate 10,442 of PLSY01000218.1, forward strand.
CCGACCACCACCATGACGAAGACGAGCAGATCCACATTGGCCCGATCGAATGCGAAGGTGACCGGTAGTGAAAAGAGGGCGATGACCACGACCAGAATTCGCTCTCCACGAGACAGGCCCACAGTGAACGAGCGGGTGAACCACCAAAGCAGGAAACCAATAATGGCCGAGAGGAACACGAAGAGTGCTGCGTATTCGTTCATCCATAAGAATGGACCCGTCAGCCAATAACCGACAGGTGGGTAGTTCCCCGTCAAAATCCCGTAAGGATTGAACGTTTTCAAGATCTCCGAAGCCTGAAAGAAGTCGCTGAACCGTGGATACTGCGCTACCAGCCATGTGTTGTGTTCGAAATAAGGCAGCGGACTGTGCTGGAAGTGAAGGAGATCGACCACCGCGTTGATCAAGATTCCGAAGCCTGTTGTGCCGAACGTGATGAGGACGAGGGAGCGCCGTACCCCCGAGGCGATTGGAATAAGGCGAAAGAGGGCTCGTTGCGCAATCAGAATGATTCCTAGAGCCACCGCCACCATGCCCAATCCTTGTGCCAGACGGGTTGTGAAATACCGGGTGTCGCTCGGAGGTCGATAGAGGGTCACTGCCAAAACGGTGCTTCGGACGGTGCCGCCGAAGGCAGTACTCACCAGAAGGTGGGATGGATTGACGGCGAGAATTGGCACATTCCAGGTGAACGCCTGGATTGGGCGTCCATTCACTTTGTAGACATAGGACTGGTTCCGAGTGGTCGACGCACTGACCCTTATCCACTGATGAAGGGGGACGCTGGCGATGAGGGGCTGCACAGAGGGTGTCTTGAGAGACGCCAGTGCACCCGTGGTTGCGAAAAGCGATCGCTGGAGCCCTGATCCGACAATCTCGAAGCTTATGCCGCTCGGCCCAGTGAGCGTCGAGACCACTTCCGACATGCCGGTGCTCGTCGGGGTCGGAGACGAGTCGAGTCTGAATTCGAATGAGAGGTCAACATCGTAAGTCGATGAATGGCGTACAAGCCGCTGGATCTGGTTTGTATCCACCTCGGTCGAATGTCCCCTGGTGACGAGTGGCACCGAGACGTGCGCACGGCCGATCTGCTGGACAACGACATTGTCGATCGGCGTCACAAGGGCCACGGTCGCTATGCCGCCAGCGACGAGTATCGTTCCGAGCCATCCGGTTACGCGTCGTTTGAAACTTCGAGACGAGGAGCCGGCGGAGTGATTTGGCGTCTCCCCAGCCCACCATGCCGACATCCTCCGGCTGGTAGCGAGTCTGAGGAGCAGTAGTGCGAAGCCGGCGAATAGTGCCATGCTGCCCACTACGACAAGGGCGTTCTCGACAGCATTCGAGACCTTGTAATGCTCCGTACGGACAATGAGCGCCACGAGGAGTGCCACCGCGCCGACAGCACCCGCCAACACGACCAACCAGGCCTTGGGCCATGGCGTAGGTATCGGCTCAGCCATTCCTGCTGCGGAAGCCGCCCGGATTGTCACCCAGTCGGAGGGTGCTCGGCGGTGCTTAGCTGCCATGGAGGGACCTGGTCCGAGACGGAAAGAGGTCGTACGGGTCCGTCACCATTTCGAGGACCGTATCCGCTTAAAGCGCTGAATTACGGCCCGACGCTGCACACGCTGGCGATTCGGTTCAAGCAATACCGTGCTCGAAAAGGTGCTTCTCCACAGTCGAGGCGATGTGGTCGAGATGGGCTTCAGTCATCCCCGGGTAGACGCCGAACCAGAACGCGTCGTTCATAAGCCGGTCCGTGTTCGGAAGTTCTCCGATCTGGCGGAACCCAGTTCCCGACTCACGCATCTCGTCGAAGCACGGTTGGCGCACCAAATTCCCAGCGAACAGCATCCGGGTCTGGATGCGGGCTCCTTCGAGTGCCGAGACCAGACTGTCCCGGGTCACCGTCGATCCGGGTTTCACGACTACGAGGAATCCAAACCAGCTGGGCAGTGCGTGCTCGGTAGGTTCGGGTAGTCGAAGTACGTCGGAAAACCGCGCCAGCCTCTTGTGGAAATAGTTGAAATTCCTTCGTCGGTCAGCGACGAAGGAGGGGAGCTTCGCCAGTTGAGCGACTCCCACAGCGGCCTGCATGTCCGTCATTTTGAGGTTGTAGCCGAAGTGGGAGTAGGTGTACTTGTGGTCGTAACCTTCAGGGAGCGTCCCGAGCGACCAACCGAACCGCTTGCCGCATGTATTGGAACGACCGGGCTGGCAGTAGCAATCGCGACCCCAGTCTCGAATCGATTCGGCGATAGTTCCCAGCTCCTCATCGCTGGTGTAGACGGCGCCTCCTTCGCCCGTAGTCATCTGGTGGGCAGGGTAGAAGCTGCTCGTTGACAAATGTCCGAAGGTACCCGTCCTTCGTGTCTCGGCCTCTGGCCCGCGCCGCGTGGTGTACTCCGAGCCCATTGCATCGCAGTTGTCCTCGACGAGCCACAGGTCGTTTGCCTCGCAAAAGTCCAGTACAGCATCGATATCGAACGGATTCCCCAGGGTGTGGGCGACCATCACGGCTTTGGTCCGGGAACTGAGCGCCTGAGACAGCATCGTTGCGTCGATGTTGTCTGTTGTCGGATCGACATCCACGAACACCGGCACTACTCCGTGCTGAATCGCCGGTGCGACCGTGGTCGGAAAGCCTGCGGCAACCGTGATGACCTCGTCGCCAGGTCGGATCCTCCGATCCCCGAGGCGGGGAGACGTGAGGGTCGAGAAGGCCAAGAGGTTGGCCGATGACCCAGAGTTGACCAAGCGGCACTCCGAGACACCCACGAACTCAGCCAGACCCTTCTCCAATTCACGGCAGAAACGCCCACTCGTAAGCCAGAAGTCCAGGCTGGCGTCGACCAATGACACGACTTCGGACTCATCGAAGACGCGCCCAGCGTAGGGAGTTGGTGTTTTTCCTGGAACGTACGCCTGTGGAGCCCAGCGAAGCCGGGCATAAGATGCGACCTTGTCGAGGATCTCTGCCCTCAGCGCAGCGACGGATGGCTCAGCATCGCCCTTGGACTCAGGGCCATCGTCGATGTCGGATTGAGCAGCACTATCGGCGGGTGGCGCGGTCGCCGCTGACTCGTTGGATGCCTGAGCAGGAGATTCGGTTCCTGAAGCGGGCGGCTCCGTTCCCACTCGACCGTCGGTTTCGATTCGTGTATCCCTGTTCCCGAGCATTGTTGGACTACCTTAGGACCTGCGACGACCTGAAAGGAAAGACCGCCCATGAATCATTTGGAACGGCAGATGCTGGACATCCTGAGGCGGGGCAAGGACGAGTTCGGCTATACGGCGGTGAAGGCTGAGTTTGAAGCGGAGGGCACACGGACCGACGAGCTATTGCGTCTTATGGAAATAGCCCGTAAGGCAGATCTGGGTCTTGGGTTGAAGATCGGCGGGTGCGAAGCCATGCGCGACCTCATGGAGGCGAAGCAGATCGGCGTCGAATATGTGATTGCTCCGATGATCGAGACGCCATACGCACTTTCCAAGTTCATCGACGCAAAGAACATCGTGTTCACCGAAGACGAGCAACAGGACACGGGGTTCCTCTTCAACCTTGAGACCGAGACGGCGTTCGGACACCTTCCCGAGCTAGTCGCCATGGCTAGTGCACCGAACGGTGCCGATGGGGTCGTGTTCGGTCGGGTGGATTTCACCCTGTCGACGGGTCGGGACCGGGACGAGATCAATAGCGACGCCATTACGGACTACTGCCTGCAGACTGCCAAGACGCTCGCTGAGTCGGGCCAGGACTATGTCGTAGGCGGTGGCGTCTCGATGGATGCCCTGAACGCACTTCGCCAGGTCCGGGGGATCTATCTCTCCCGGTTCGAAACCCGAAAGGTGATCTTCGACGCACGGTCGCTCGAGGAGAACGATCTTGAGAAGGGCCTAATCGAGGCCGTGCACTTCGAGCTCCTCTGGCTGATCAACAAGCGTGAGTACTACAGCTCGATCGAAAGGGAGGATGCCAAGCGCATCGAAATGCTCGAGAAGCGCTGGCACGTTCTCTCGGCCGAAGATCGGGCCTGAGGCCTGTTGCTCCTTCATGAGGGTCGCTGACTATATTTCCCAACTCCTGGTCGACGACGGGATCGAACAGGTGTTCATGGTGACCGGCGGCGGGGCGATGCATCTCAATGACGCCATCGGACGTCACCCCGGGCTCACGACCGTCTTCACCCATCATGAGCAGTCCTGCGCGATGGCGGCCGAAAGCTACGGTCGATTGGCCGGCCGGCCGGCCGCGGTGAATGTGACGACCGGTCCTGGTGGGATCAACGCTCTCAACGGAGTCTATGGAGCCTATGTCGACTCGATCCCGATGGTGGTGGTATCCGGCCAGGTCAAGCGCGAGACGCTTGTCACCAGCTACGACCTTCCTCTCCGTCAACTCGGTGATCAGGAAGTGGACATCGTTGCTATGGCCTCCCCGGTCTGCAAGTCAGCCACTCTGTTGTCCAACCCAGACGACACGAGGTTTGTTGTCGAGCGGGCACTCTGGCTGGCCCGATCGGGTCGCCCAGGGCCTGTGTGGATCGACGTCCCCATAGACGTCCAGTCCGCTCAGACCGATCCTCAGTCCCAACGGGTCTTTGACCCAGTGGTCGACGGCCCGACTGCGGTACTTCCGGCCGAGAAGGGTGCAGAGGAGGGTTTGGGACTCGAGGTTCTGTTGGGTGAAGCCCTCGAGAGACTCCGATCCGCTCGGCGTCCAGTCATTCTGGCCGGTGCCGGCGTACGCATCTGCGGGGCTCATGACCGATTCCTCCGGGTCATCGACAAGTTGGGCATTCCAGTAACGACTGGATGGAACGCCCACGACGCGTTGTGGAACTCACATCCCCTCTATGCGGGACGGCCGGGCACGATCGGGGATCGGGGCGGAAACTTTGCAGTTCAGAACTCCGACTTTCTCCTGGTGCTTGGCAGCAGACTGAACATCCGCCAGGTCAGTTACAACTGGGAAGCGTTCGCTCGCGCCGCCTACGTGGTGATGATCGACATTGACAAGGCCGAACTCGCCAAGCCGACACTCTCGATCGATCTTCCCGTCCACGCCGATCTGGCTGAGGCCCTCGCCTTGTTTGAGGACCTTAAATACGAACAGGTGCCCGCTCACGCCGAATACCTTTCATGGTGCAGAGAACGGTCCGCCAGGTATCCGGTAGTACTACCTGAGTACTCCAAGGAGAATGAGCCGGTGAACCCCTACCGGTTTGTTGAGGCTTTGTTCAATGAGCTGGATGAAAGCGACGTAGTTGTCACCGGTGATGGCTCGGCGTGTGTCGTCACGTTCCAAGCGGCCTACCTCAAGCCGGGCCAACGCCTCTTCACAAACTCCGGCTGCGCTTCGATGGGATATGACCTCCCCGCCGCAATTGGAGCTCAGTACGCAGCCAAGGACCAACGGGTCATCTGCATTGCAGGGGACGGCAGCGTGATGCTGAACCTGCAAGAGTTGCAGACCATTGCCGGCACTAAACTGCCGATCAAACTCTTCGTCCTCAACAACAACGGATACAGCTCGATTCGTCAAACCCAGCAGAGCTACTTCCCCGACAATGTGGTGGGCTGCGGGCCCGAGTCGGGACTCACCTTTCCCGATTTCGTCGCTCTTGGTACGGCCTTCGGCTTCCAGGCTCAGCGATGCTCCACGCACGAGGGTCTGTCGGAGGCCATTCGGCGCACCTTGTCGAGTGACGGCCCTCAGTTGCTCGAGATCATGCTCGATCCCGAGCAGGGCTTCTCGCCTAAACTAGCTTCCCGGCAGCTCGATAATGGGCAGATGGTCTCGTCCCCATTGGAGGACCTGGCCCCCTTCCTGCCGCGCGAGGAGTTGGCCGAAAGTATGTTGATCCCCATGGTGGAGGAGTGAACGGAGCCTCGCTACCGTCTGTACTTGTCCTTGGGGGGAGGGGAGACATTGGGGCGGCCATCGTCGACCGATTCGTCTCCGCCGGACACGACGTGATGCCGACGGGGCGCGCCGAGTTCGACTTGACTGACGACACCGCCATCGATGCCTGGTTCGACGGCCGCAGCGAACCAATCGGAGTACTGGTGCATTCGGCTGGCCTCAACAATCCCAAACTCTTTGCCGAACTGAGTTCGGCCGAGATTCGTGAGTGTTTCTCTGCCAATGTCGAAGGATTCTTGCAAGTAGTCCGACGCACGTCGGCGGACCTGGTTGCGGCAAAGGGCAGAATCGTCGTGCTCTCGTCGATCTTCGGGTTTCTGTCACGATCCGGTCGCCTTCCCTATGCCATGTCCAAGCACGCTCTGATCGGGGTGGTGAAAACACTGGCAATCGAGCTCGCCGCTGATGGAGTCTTGGTCAACGCGGTGTCCCCTGGCTATATCGACACCAGGCTGACCAGCGCCAACAATGATGAGGCCATGATTCACCGCCTGGAAAAGTCGGTGCCGCTCGGGAGACTTGGTCAACCGGATGACATTGCCGACGTCGTCTACTTCCTCGGCTCGTCAGCGAATCGGTACATCACCGGACAAGACGTGGTGGTCGATGGGGGATTCTCCATTGACGGCGGCCGAAGCTGATCGCATGCCGACCTTCCGTATCCAAGAGACTGAGTTCGAGGCTGTACTCAACCCGGAAGGCGGAGAACGGATGGCGGTACGGTCAACGCCCCGTCCATATCAGGTCGAGTTCGCCTCTTCGCAACCGCTGGGCGCGACGATCGACGAGATGGTCAAAGCGGCTGCCCATCCTGTCGTCCTGGCCGACCGGACCGTCTACGAGGCTCATCTGGCGGATAGCCCGGCGATAGCTGCCGCGCCTTCGATGTTGGCGGAAGCGACTGAAGAGTTCAAGAGCGTCGATGGGGCCTTTTCGGTAGTCGAGTTTATGGATGCACAGAGGACGAGCCGCAGCTCGCTCTTGGTGGTGATCGGGGGAGGCATCATCCAGGACGTGGGGGCCTTTGCTGCGTGCGTCTACAAGCGCGGAGTTCCCTGGGCCTTCGTACCCACGACGATGTTGGCCCAGGCAGATAGCTGCATTGGAGCGAAAAGCGGACTTAATTTCAAGGGCGCCAAGAACTTGGTCGGTGTGTTCTCGGCCCCGCGGCATATCGTGATCCATACTGGATTTCTGGGCTCGTTGCCCGCCGACGATCTGCTCTCTGGACTGGGGGAGGTATTTCGGTTGAGCATTATCGGCGGCCCGACCTTTCTCGATCAGTTCGAGGACCTCTTGCCGGATGCCATTGGTGGCGATCACCTGGTGTTGGATCGGTTGATTAGCATGGCCCTCTCGGTGAAGCGATCAGTCGTAGAGGTGGACGAGTATGAACTCGACCTCCGCCGGTCGATGAACTTCGGACATAGCATCGGCCACGCGCTTGAAGCCCTGACCGGACATGCCATTCCCCATGGAACCGCTGTGGCTGTCGGCGTGCTCGTGGAAGCCGACATCAGCAACCAGCGAGGGATGCTCTCCGACGACGACCTGCGGCGCCTCATCGAGACTGGCCGGCCGCTCATCTCAGCTGGTGTGCGTCATTTGTTGGATCAGGTGGATCTCGAGCAGATACTCGATGTGCTTTTTCGCGACAAGAAGGTCGAGGGTGGCACACTGAAGCTGGTCGTACCTGAGCTCATCGGACAGATCAGATTTATCGACTTTCCGCTAGAACCTGCATCAGTGCCACTTCTTGAAGCGGCTCTGCATCGAGTTCTGGCCGACGTGTGATCAGTCCATTACAGGTGCCCCCGCTTCCATCTCGGCCTAAACCCCGAAAGTGGTCGGGCCGTAGCTGGGCGCTGCTATGCGCGCTGGTCTTCTCCAGTTGTGCACTCGCAGCTCTTGTCCTTCCCTCGATTCTCTTCTTGTCTCGAAGCGACGTGGTGACTCATTCGGCGATCGGCCCACTGTCAAACAGCCACCCTGCTACTCCACCGACGTCCATCGGCCGGGACTCCCCGAGAGCCTCGGTCGACTCGCTGACTATCGACTTCGATTTTCGGGCGACTCGCCTTTCGGACAATGCGACCTTGTTCGTGTTGGGTAACAAGAGAAGCAGGATCCAGTGCACTCTCTATCGGTCAGGGACCGGGGACTACTACGCCGCAGTCGAGTTCGTCGCCACAGACGGCCAGCCCCTTTTATTGAATCTGGTCAGCCACGTTGAGACTGGAAGAACTTACGAAGCGCAGATCGCAGTAGACCGCGGCACGACAGTCTCGGCAGAGCTTGATCATCAGCTGCAGTTTCACCTCGCCAGCCAGTTCGGTGTCGTCGCCCCGATTCCAGGGTCCGTTGTCTTTGACGCACAGCATGGAGCTCAGAGTTTCTCCGGCGATATCGACAACTTCAGTGTGCATGCAGACGCGATCCGTCAGACCATAGATACTCGGGCACGGCACCTCTCGTATCTCCTCGGTGGGTTGGCAGCATTCGCCGCTCTCGTTGCCGCACTATGTGGACTGGCCATCGGCGGACTGGATAGCAACCCGACGACGCGACGGGCTCGTCACGGAAGACGCGGAGGGCCGGTGCTTCGACAGACTCTGAGGCCGGTGGCTGTCCGAATGGTGCATTGGGGTGTCCCCATCGGTCTCGGACTGCTGGTCCTCGGCATAGCGCTGCTTCTTGTTGCCACACCCCAAAACAATGTTCCCCTCGACCAGTCGGGAACGTTCGTGGTACGCCATTCTTCCGAGGTCGACAACTCACACGCCACCTATTCGTTGGCCGACGCGCCCACGGTCTTCCAGGTCGCCGGCGCACTAGATGTTGACCTCACTTTCAGTTACTGGACTCCAAAGGTGCCTGCCGGCAAGTTGCGCCAGACGATTCTGGTCACCACTGAGGGAACATCGAGCGGCAGTACCATTAGGTTCTTTGGCAGCTCGCTGATGAGCGAGACGAATGCGGTTCGCATCGTCAATGCTTGGGGTCCGACCACCTACAGCCTGGCGGTTCCATCGGGGCGATGGACCACAGTGAACATGGAGATCACCCGTAGTCGCTCGATCACAACGACCTTGGACGGAAAGCTGGTCTCAGCGTTCACTTGGGACCTGCCCCTATTCTTGCCCGCACCCAGCCAATTCAAGATCGCCACTGCGCATGGAGCGCGAATCCGCGACGCTTCGATGGCGGTGACCCTGTGGAATGCACCCAAGACAGTCTCGTATCTATTCACTCGACTTGCCCAGATACTGGCCTTTGCGTGCATCGTGGGCGCACTTGTTCTTCTCTGTCAGCGCCTTCTCGCTCGGGCGATGCCTGGTGATCGTGTCGATCGCTACCTTGTCAAAGTGGTCTTCGGGGTACTCGGCGTGGGTACCGCGGTCAACTTTCTCTTCGACCAACTTCATCTCCAAGTTGATGCGGTCAATCACTTTCAGCGGAACACTTGGCTCTTTTGGGGTTACGCCCGGTTCAGCGATTTCTTTCAAATCGCTGAGATCGCCAAGAGCCTTAATCCCTACAGATCCTTTGGGGGCGGCTATCCGCCATTCGGCTACTTGGCCGTAGCTCCGTTGTCCTTCATCAATGACTATGTCGGCGTCTATGTGTTTCTGGTGATTATGTTGGGATTCCTGGTCTGGTGGCTCTACCGATCATTCACGCCGGGATTCACGGCTGCCGGTCGAGCGGCGATTGTTCTGGCTGCCTTGTGCTCACTTCCCGTCACCTTCGGATTCGACCGAGCCAACGTAGATTTTCTGATCTTCGTGTTCGCAGCTATGGGCATCGCCGAGCTCGAGCGCCGTCACGACATCTCCGCCGCGGCCTGGCTCGGTGCCGCTGCGGCGATGAAGATCTATCCGGGTCTCTACCTCCTTCGCTTCATCCGAAAGGGGCAGCTGCGATACGTCCTTGTCGGTGTGGCGGCGGCGGCCGTCTTGACTGCCGTGTCGCTCGCTCTATTTAGGGGAGGTCTCGATTCGAATCTCAGGGCCTGGATCCATTCGTTACGATCCGTCACGCTCTCCTCGAATACCGGATCGGGCGAGGCTTATTTCAACTCCTCATTCTTCGGGTGGGCCCAAGCCGTCGGCGTCGCTATTGGCGGTACGGAGGAAGGACTGCATGTGCAGTCGGTCCTGTCAGGTGCCGTGCTCCCGGTGGAGGTGGTGACGACCGTTCTGCTAGCCGCCTACCTACGATGGCGAGAGACGTCGGCCTGGAGGTCCACCACACTGATCACGATCTTGTTCCTAGGTGTGATCGATCCCTCCTTCTACTACGAGTTGATCTTCTTGTTCCTGCCGCTGCTTCTGTTTGTTAGGCATGCCGAGGCGAATAGTAGGAGCACCACGGTCGCAGTCCTCTTCGGTCTCCTCTTAATGCCAAAGGCGTACTTCTACGTGACTGGAATGATCGATTCGAGCGTGTATCTCACCTTCCCGCTTCTGGCCCTGTTGGCGTTGGTCGTCATCGTCGATGGAGCGCAGGAGCGTCGAGCACGGAAGTACCACGTCAGCGAAACAACGACGGTGAGTCGGGTAAAGGCGGTAACAGGTGTCAAAGAAGCGGTCTGAGGCATCTCCGGCTGAGGGGCGCCAAGAGTCAGTGTCGCCCCCGCTCACTTCGAGCGACGGTGAAGCAGAGGACCAATGGGCAGAGCGGCTTCTTGCCGTCTCCAGCGCGCTGCTGGCGGTGGCAATCATCTTCCTCTGGGTCCGCCAGTTCTATCAAGGAGCTGCACCCAATGCGGTGCTCTCCTATGGGGGATCGGATGCGCCGTATATGCCCGGCGGTCTGGTCCCTCATACGATCCTGGGCATCCACTATTTCGGTGATTTTCAAATCGAGTATGGATACGGACACCTACTGCGCACTGGACTAAGCCCGTACCTCGGTTCCTATATCCATGACGACCAAAGCCCATTGTCGGCTGCCCTGTTCTCAGTGCTCAGCTTTGTCCGGCTCACCAGGGCGGCGTTTGTTTATTTCGTGATCACCATTGCAGGCATTCTGGTTCCGACGTGGTTTCTCCTCAGGCCTTGGCGCGCAACTAGGCGAGTGATGTTCTTGAGCATCGTAGGGCTCCTTTCACTCGGTTCAATCGCCACATTGGACAGGGGAAACGACCTCGGCATCACCTTCGGCCTGATCGCTTTGTCGTGCCTCGGCTGGAAGATGGAGCGATTCTGGATCTGTGGGGCTGCGCTGGCGTTGGCCATTGCATTTAAGGGCTATCCCGCAGCGTTACTGATCGTACCGTTGGGACTACGGCGCTACCGGTTTGCGGTCACCGTCGCTGCATCGGCCCTTATGGCCAATCTCGCTGTTCTCATCATCTTTCCCGGTGGATATGTCAGCAACCTCCGAAACGTAGTGCCTGCGTTGACCTCGCTGCGTCTCCACACCGGCACACAGTTGCTCTCGTGGAATATCTACTCGCTTGTTCCAAAGTTCGTCGGGCTCGTGTCCGGGCCAGATATAAGTCCCCGATTAACGACGCCCAACTCGAACATTTTGTGGTTGTTCAGCGTGGGATACCTCGTCGTCGTCTGGTTCATCGTCGCTCGTCAGCGCGTACCTCAGTGGTGCTGGGGACCGTTGGCGCTGGCATCCCTGCAAGTGGTCGTGACGTTGAGCTACGCCTATGCGACGATTTGGGCATTCCTGGGATGCATCTGGTTTGCCTGCGGGAACCTTGTCCCGGTCGCCGACCCCTTGATGTCGGACCGACGAGCCAAGTTGTTGCGCTACAGCGTACTAGCGATGCTTGCAGTGACCTCGGCTCCAAGCGCCGTTCAACTGATCGGGGTGCAGGGATACCAGACGCCACTCACTCAGTTGCTGAGCCCACTGCTCGTGATCTGGACCCTTGGTCTTGCTTTGTTCTGCTCGATTGCAAGCGAGTCGTCGATAGGCAACTCGAGTGGAGGCAACCCAACTGCCTTAGACTCGGTCGATGAAGCGATGACAATGTGAACCGAGTCCCACGTTGTGGTCATGGCCCCATCGCTTTCCTCTGTGCACTCGAGTCGATGCTGATTAATCTCTAATGCCTGCCAGATGGTCGGCTGTGCGACGGCAGCCTTCAGTCATTCCGGCGGCTGTGCCATGAGCCCCCTGACTCTATCCCCGGACTCCAGTTCGAGACTGTTGGAGTCGGGGCTGGACATTGTTATCACCGGTGCGAGCGGGTGGATCGGGCGGTCCACGCTGGAAATGCTGAACTCAACGCTGGGTCCTGCTCTCTCCGCCAGAGTCCACGCGTTTGGCTCGACGGCCGGAACTCTCACGTTGCGAAGCGGGGTCCAAGTGCCAATACAGCCGCTCGGCGACCTCCTAAAGTTGCGGATTGGACCCCATCTTCTGGCTCACTATGCATTCGCCACCCGAGAGTTCGTGTCCACCCTCGGTTTTTCCGAATACATACGTCGCAATGAGGCGATCACCGACCTGGTCTTGGCCCACCTTCAGCGTGCGGCGCCGGCAGGCATCATCTATTTGTCCTCTGGTGCTGTCCACCTGGGCAGTGATCTGGAGATCAATCCCTACGGTGTCCTGAAGGCCAGGGACGAGGTGGTCTTCGGCCGTGCCGTTAGCGATTCCGCCCAGTCCAACTCGCAACGACTGGTAATTCCGCGGCTCTTCAACCTGGCCGGACCTTTCCTGAACAAACCGGACCGGTTCGTTCTTGGCTCGATTATCAACGATGTCTTGGGCGGCGGCCCGGTCCGGCTCATGTCGGCGAGGGTGGTGACCCGATCGTATGTCCACGTTGCCGATCTGGTCGAGCTCTGTTTCGCCATACTCCTTGGGAGCGGAACGGTTCCCTCGGCCCCCTTCGATATGGCCGGCGACCGAGAAGTGGAGGTGGGGGAGTTGGCAACGATTATCGCCGCAGTCCTCGGTCACCCGGATATGGCGATCGAGCGCCCAACTGTCAGCATGTCGGATCCCGATCGCTATGTCGGCGACGGTTCTACGATGCGTTCGTTGGCCCACGTATATGGATTGGCCCTTAAGAGCTTGGAGACTCAGATCGAAGACACTGCTCGGTTCCTGATGCACTGAGCCTCAGGCGGTGACGCGCCAGGGCGCTTCGCCCCGTTCCCAGAGATCCTCCAACAGATGGAGTTCCCTCAAGGTGTCAACAGGCTGCCAGAAGCCACGGTGACGGAAGACGGCCAACTCCCTGGTTGCGGCCAACTCGCCCAGCGGACCCTGTTCGAAGAGCGTGTCGTCACCCTCGATTGTCTCGAGCACCTTCGGTGACAGTACGAAGAACCCTCCGTTGATCCAGTTCCCGTCCCCGTGGGGTTTTTCCAAAAATGCCACGACGTGGTCATTCTCAATCTCCAATGCACCGAAGCGCCCTGGGGGCTGAACGGCCGTAACCGTCGCCAGCCGACCCTGTGCACGATGGAACTCGATCAGGGCAGATATGTCCACGTCGGCCACGCCGTCACCGTAAGTGCAACAGAAGTCCTCACCCTCGACGTAGTTGGCGATTCGCTTAAGGCGACCGCCGGTCTGGGTGTCGAGACCGGTGTCGACCAGGGTAATGCGCCAGGGTTCGGCCATGGTCTGGTGGACCTCCATCCGATTTTCCCTGAGGTCGAAGGTGACATCGGACATGTGTAGGAAATAGTTGGCGAAAAACTCCTTGATCACGTAGCCCTTGTAGCCACAGCAGATTACGAAGTCGGTAACGCCGTGAGCGGCGTAGGACTGACAGATATGCCAGAGAAGGGGGCGACCCCCCACCTCGACCATCGGCTTCGGCCTTGTGACCGTCTCCTCGGTAAGGCGAGTTCCCCGGCCCCCTGCGAGTATGACTGCCTTCACTGGGAGCCGCTTCGCCGAGAACGGATGTTCTTCTCACAGGCCTTCATCAGCGCCTACTCTATGGCCCCCTTGGCTGAGCATCGAGGATGCATCACGGTCGGAGTTGACGTCCATCAATCGACGAGTCGGGGCCAAAGAACGAGAGGCACTACCATTTAGCGCGACGCGACGCATCGGGCGCGCCGCTAACGAGGCGGTCCATCGAGCGGCGAAGGAGTGTCTGCCCAATGGGCGTTCGTGCCTACACGATCGTTTCTCGTGCCTACGTGCCTCACGCTCGCGTGCTCTGCGAGTCATTTTTGACCCATAATCCTGACGGGCAGTTCTGGGCTCTTCTGATCGACGACGTTGAGCGCGAAATCATCGAGGCTGAGGAGCCCTTTCGCGTCCTCCGTCTGGACGATCTCGATGTCGACCTAGGTGAACTCCATCGCATGGCAATGCTCTTCGGGAATCGATTGGTTGCGGCCATCAAGCCATGGGTCTTCGAGCACCTGATCCTGAGATCGGACGGCGCGGTGATCTACATCGATAGTGATGTTGCTGTCTTCGCCCCGCTCGACAGCATGGCCAGCGCCGCCGAGCGGCACGGTGTGGCGCTCGTCCCGCATGTGCTGCAGCCCATACCTGCGGACGGTTACTTGCCTGACTACTCCACGATTCTGGGTGTAGGAACATTTAATGCCGGCATGTTCGGAGTGGGACGAAATGGGCGGGGATTTATCGACTTTCTGAAAGAGCGACTTCGACGAGAGTGTCACACCGACATTGCCGGAATGCGAGTGAACGAACAGCGGTGGCTTGACTTCGTTCCCGCCTTGTTCGACCACGTTGTCATTCGTGACCCGGGAGTCGACGTCGCTCCCTGGAATATCCATGAGCGTCGTCTGTCGAAGCGGGGCCAACAGTACTTTGCTGGTGATGTGCCATTGCGGGCGTTCCACTTCAGTGGGTTCGACCCGAGAGTCCCCGGCGTCCTGAGCGTGAGGGATTACTGGGAGAGCCCCAGGGTGTCGACGTCCGACAACGCCGAACTGTCGCAACTCTGTCAGGAGTATGGGGCTGCACTTTTTCGAGCGGGATTTTCCGAGCGACACGGCACAGAGTTCGCCTTCGACTATTTGCCCAATGGTGCGCCGGTCTATGGCAGTCTGCGTCGTATCTATACCTCGGCACTTCGCGAGGCCGAAAAGGGGCGTGGTTACCCCCCTCCAGATCCATTCGATCCTTCGGGAGAAGACAGCTTTCGCACGTGGTTCACCGATGCATACTTGGCCGCAGATGAGTCCGTCCCACCGAGGCTCGCCGATGCGACAGGTCGGACGAGGAGCGGTTCCGATTGGCTAGGAAGATTGGCCGTGGGTGCAGCCGGCGAGCGCCTCGAATCCGGTGTCGTGAAGCTCCTGGAGGGTGCCGGGGGAATGGTCACGTACGGGCCGAATGCCGTGATGGGTTCGGGCAACTACCAAGTGACAGTTGAGGCAAACCTCGGGACCAGGCCAGACAGGGCGCGAGACGGTGCCGCGCTGTTGGTGGAGGTGCTGTTGGACGGCTATCCCCTGGCAGCTAGGAGCGTCGGACACACAGGGGTCGTCTCCGAGTCCCTAGAGTTCTCCATTTCGCCCCAACTGGAGG
>PLSY01000030.1 GCA_003164275.1 Acidimicrobiaceae bacterium
CACCGCCGGATGTCGATCGAGCACCGATTCGACGTTGGCGGCGGCGATGTTCTCGCCCCCACGGATGATGATGTCCTTGGCCCGATCCGTGATGTGCAGCTGTCCGATGCTGTCGAACTCTCCGATGTCGCCGGTGTGGAGCCAACCGTCACCGTCGATCGGTTGGTCGGCTTGGCCGGCGTAGCCCAGCATGAGGGTGGGTCCTCCCACCAGCACTTCGCCGGGAAGTCCCTCCTCGGGGCCCGCGATGCGCACCATCACGTTGGGAAGTGGCTCCCCGCACGACCCCTCCGATGCCGAGGTCGGCGATCTCGGCGTCGAGACCGTGCCCGCTGCCTCGGTCAATCCGTATCCAACGGCGACATGGGTGCCCACCCCGGGGAGATGCTCGGCGATCTGGCGNNATCAGTCCGCTCCCGGTCCGGGTGGGCGAGCACCCTCACCACCATGGTCGGCACCGCCGACCATGTGGAGATCTCCTCGCTCTGGATCAATCGCAGGACCTCACCGGCATCGAATCTGCCTTCGAGTAGCACCAACTTGCTGCCGGTCAGCCACGAGGTGATCATCTGTTGGAGCGGACCGATGTGGAACAGCGGCGCTGAGAGTAACTGCACGCGCTGGTAGTCAGGCCTCGGATCCACGGGAAGCCGCCGGGCCACGTCCATGGCGCTGTGCTGGCGGCTGATGATGGCCCGATGCGGGAGGAGCACGGCCTTGGGAAGTCCGGTCGTGCCGGAGGTGAACAGGACTACGCCGGTGGCGTCCTCGTCTGCCTGCCGGTGAACGACCGCTGGCCCCAAGCCCCCCCTGTTCGGCAACACGGGAATGTCATCGATGGGCACGACTTGAACGCCTGGCGGCACCAGTGGGATTCGTCGATCGTCAGCGACGACTGTGCGCATCCGGACCAGATCGATGGCGTGACGAGCCTCGAGCTCGCTCCACCACCCATTCATCAACACGGGCACTGCGCCAATCTCCACCATCCCCCAAAACGAGATCATCCACGCCAATGTGTTGGCGGCGAACAGGCCCACCATGTCCCCGGCAACGATTCCGCGACGTGAGAGGGCGCGCCCGCACTCGCGGACAGCGGACTCGGTGAGTTCGCGATCCAGACGTACACCGGATTGACTGAGTGCGGGAAGGCCCGAAGGAAGCTCGGGTACTGATCGCCACAGAGAAACGAGATCGACCGGTCGGTGTTGGTACACGGTCATGAGGCGTCCCCGCACGGACTCGATGCCGGTATCACGGCTCCACAGCCTTCCCGTCTCGGTATCGACGGTGGTCAGCCGATGCGAAGTCACGGATGGATCACCACTTTGATCGATCCCGAGGCCTTGTCCCCAGCCACGGCGAACGCCTTTGCGCCCTGGGCCAAGGTGAACCGGTGCGTGATCAGTGTTCGGGGGAGGTCTGGTCGACGACCCAACAGGGCCGCAGCATCGTCAATTTCCCGGCCTTGTGCTGACCGACAATAGGCAACCGGACTCACCACTTTCAGCTCCTTGTGCATCATGACAGATGGTGAGATCGGGAGGTGAGGGGTCTGGTATTTGCCCAGCGCGCAGATGGTACCGCCAGGCATCACCAGTTCGGAGGCCGACCGAAGTGCCTCCTCGGTGCCGGCTGCGTCTACAACGACATCGTACGTGCCGGTTACCGCCGAGGCGCCAAGTGACTGACCAGCGCTCGTCTGATGTGGGTATCTAGCTGACAGCGACACTTCGCTCGCCCAGCCCTGTGCGGCGACCACTGCGCACAGACCCATGCTGCCGCCGCCAATGACGGCCACTCGACTGCCGGGAACACTTCCCGCCAGCCGGAGCCCATGGAGGGCACCGGCTAGGGGTTCGACCAGACTGGCATCGAAGGGATCCACTGCAGTGGGCAGTTCGACAACTGCCCGCTCGGGGACAATCACCTCTTCGGCCATACCGCCATCGACCGTTCCACCGATCCAACCATGGGCTGTTCCCTGGCAAAGGTGGTACGAGCCCTCGAGACACTCCTTGCAGCGATCACAAGTGACGATGGGTTCGACGGCCACCAACCGACCATCATCGGTGTACCCGGCGAACTCGTGTCCGAGCGTCACCGGCAACGGCCCCAGCTTCGAGTTCGCCACGTCCGTACCGCAGATGCCAGAGGACACAACTCGGACTCGGACCCCCTGACCCGAAGGTCTCTCGACGTCAACAATCTCCACGCCCGCCCCAGTCCTACGAACGGCGCGCATTAGAACTGGGGGCGATAGTCCGGTAGTCGCATAGAAATAGTATACACTCACTCCTGTGACATGCGCCTGGGACTGGACCTTCAACAGGCTTTTCTTCAGGCCCAAGGCAGGACTGGACGAGAGACTAGTAAGCGAATACTATTGTGCCATGACGTGGAATCTGGGGAATCCGGTGGGACGTCCATCGAGCGTCCATCGAGCGGTCACGTCGCTGAGGCGATCGAATGGCTAGTGAATCGGACGATGATGTGAGGAACCCGCTGCGGGTAGCGGTCATCGGAGCGGGCTTCGGAGGGATCGCTGCTGCTGTCAGGCTCCAGCAGGCAGGCATCTCAACCTTCACCGTCTTCGAACGGTCGGATGACCTCGGAGGAGTGTGGAATGAGAACACATACCCAGGTGTGGAGGTCGACAACTTCGCCCACTGGTATTCCTACTCATTCAGAACCTACGACTGGTCCCGAACTCATCCGGGCCAACAGGAGTTGAAGCAGTACCTGAACGATACGGTCGACAAGTTCGGCGTACGCGAGCACTTCCGATTCGGCTGTGGCGTTACGCGAATCGAGTGGGACGAGGACGCTCAGTCGTACTGGGTCCACTTGTCGGACGGATCGACAGAACCGTTCGAATTTGTCATCAGTGCGGTGGGACTGTTCAACAGGCCCCGCATTCCAGAGTGGCAGGGCCTCGACCGTTTCCAGGGGATCAAGTTTCATTCTGCCCGATGGGAGCACCAGCACGATCTCTCGGGTAAGCGCGTCGCGGTAGTGGGCACCGGCTCCACGGGAGTTCAGATCGTGAATGCGCTTGCCCCCGTCGTGGGCCACCTCACTGTCTTCCAGCGCGAACCCGGGTGGCTGTTCAGCAAAGGCGAGCATGTCTTCACGAAGGAAGAACGGAGGCGCCTGTCAAGAGGTCTGGGGTATCGATGGCAACGATTCAAGTACTTCTACCGCGAGCAAACGAAGGGGTGGGGAGGAAAGAACCTTCAGCCAGGGACATCCCAAAACGCCAAAGCTCAAGCGGCATGTGAGCGGTACATAGCGAAGGTGTTCAAGGATCGGCCGGACCTGGCCAAGGCTGTCACTCCTGACTACCCCTACGGCGGCAAGCGTCAGGTCCTGGCGACGGGATTCTACGAGTCGCTGCTACTGGATCACGTGACCTTGGTGCCCCATGCGGTCGAGCGCGTGGCCGAGACGGGAATCGTCGACGCCGAAGGAGTTACCCATGAGGTCGACGTTCTTGTGATGGCCACTGGATTCGAGGCCGCCGACTACCTCAACTCCCTCGAGGTCATAGGTCGAAGTGGTACTTCGCTTCGAGAAGTGTGGAATGGAGAACCCGAGGCGTTCCTGGGCATATCCGTTCCCGACTTTCCGAATTTCGCCATTCTCTATGGGCCGAACACCAACCAGGGAAACGTCATCTTCGGACTCGAGACCTCCGTGAACTACGTCGTTCGGAATCTGAAACGCATGAAGCGTACCGGCGCGACCTCGATCGATGTCCGGCGGTCCTATTTCGCCATCTACAACCGATGGTTGCAACGGCGTCTGGCCAAGAGCGCGTTAGCTACGGCGAAGAACTACCACAAATCTGAGTCGGGTCGGCTCGTACTCCCATTCCCGACCAATATGGGCTGGTACTGGGTATTCTGCCGACTCCTCCGCAGATGGGCGGCAGTGGATCGTCGAGTCGAGCCCACGGTGGTAGCCATCGAGAAACCAGCCGAAGGCGGCGTAGCACGGTCAAGCCCGGCGAATAGGCATCTCGGGTCTGGTGGACCTGACGTGATCGGCAGATTCGCAGAAGACAACGAGTAGGGAGATGACGTGGGAATACTCGATGGTGGCGTGGCGCTGGTCACCGGAGCAGCGTCAGGTATCGGTCGGGCCTCGGCACAAGCCTTCGCTCGCGAGGGGGCGCGAGGCGTGGTTGTCGCTGACATCGACGCAGATGGTGGCGAAGAAACAGTTCATCATATTCATGCTGCGGGTAGCGACGCGGTCTTCGTAAGATGCGATGTCTCTAATGAAAATGACGTCGAACGACTTATAGAAATTGCCGTCAGCCATTATGGCAGTGTCGACTACGCGCACAACAACGCAGGAGCCAAGCCTGAACCCTTCAATCTACATGAAGTCACGGTCGCGGAATGGGATCGGATCATAGACACTCATCTGAAGGGAGTCTGGTTGTGCATGAAATACGAGATTAAGGCAATGCTTCTCAACGAGAAGGGGGCGATTGTCAATACCTCGTCGGCAGCAGGCATCTTAGGAGGACCAATGATGTCCGTTTACACGGCAGCAAAGCATGGGATCGTCGGGCTAACAAAGGCTGCCGCCGCTGAGTACGCTCGTTCGGGCATTCGCGTCAACACCTTGTGTCCAGGGCACACCGAAACACCAATGCATCGGGACCCTCCACGGGGAATGAAACCCGGACAGATGGACCGTTACGCACTCCCAGATGAACAGGCTAATCCTGCTGTGTGGCTGTGCTCGGAGTGGGCGAGCTACATCACGGGTGCAACACTTCCCGTAGACGGCGGGGCAACGGCCAGCCTCTAAGGCCCAGAGGAGTTCGCACCTAAGCGTGTTAGCGGATTGGAACGCATCCTGGTGACCATCGGTTGCACCAGGTGAGCCGGCCTGAGTATTTCGGCCCTTCGGATTTGAACGGGGTGTAGG
>PLSY01000242.1 GCA_003164275.1 Acidimicrobiaceae bacterium
CCTAACGTTGATGAGTGTTTCGACCTCAAAGCCATCTCCCCATTGCATTTCGTCAGTATCGGACCCATCAAAATTCCCCGGGTCCAGATTCATTACAGCCATGCACTCACGCCGAAATGCGTTGTAACCGTAACAAAGATCTGTATAGCGCGTACCATAAATGACGTTAACGATTTTGTTGAGCCAATAGTTACCTATTTGCCTGATGCGGCTAATGTCGCTACTTCCGGCTCCAGGCATAAAGCGGGAGCCCTTCGCAAAATCTGCTCCTTCTTTCAGGGCCGAAATGAATAGTGGTATCTCGGATGGATCTGTCGATCCGTCCGCGTCTAGCATCACAATGAAATCTCCAGATGCTATTGCAAATCCACATGCTAGAGCGTTTCCTTTACCGCGACGAGTCTGATCAATGATGGTGATACCTGGCAATAAATGCCTCGCCACAATTACCGTATTATCGCTGGAATGACCATCCACGAGTATGATCTCGTAGGGCGAATTCAATAGTTTGTCCAGGACGTGTGGAAGGTTCTTCTCTTCATTCTTCGCCGGAATCACGATACTGACGGTCGGCTCGCTATTGGCCAGACCTGCTCTTCGACGGCCGCTTGACTGTACGCTCTCCAACTTCATATCTGTCGCCCCTCGATACTTTTAGAAGTTTTTGGCCCGATAGTTGCAATGTTGTGCTGACCCTGAAACTTTGATTACAACGTTCCACGCTTTGGACGCGGCGGTCATCGCCTAACGACGCCACATCATCCGCCTTTCGCCAATCTGGGTTTGATACTGTCTACGCTATCGAGTGATTATTACACTTAAGTGAATCCGTGACTAATGCTTGGTGAACGTGGGTTGTAAATTGGTCAGGATCGCGCTATGGGTAGTCAGATTGTCGCTATTTGTGGCAATTCGGTGGATTGAGGCGTCGCCGTCGCTGGCTCGAGACCCTAGGTCGGAGTACGGCGGAGCCGACTACCAAGCGGCCGATATGAGGTATGTCTAGGACCTCAGTGCGACAAGTTTCCCCGTCACTCTCGATGGCGTAGAGCTAGGTGGACGTGGCCGGTGAGGACAACGCCCACACTTTCTGGCCCTCAGTCTCCAGCGCCCTGAAGACCAAGCACCTTCGATAGCAGTCCCTGAGTTCTCATCGACTTGTCCAATGAGCTTCACGACCTCAGATAGTCCTTACATCCTCAGTCGCTGTTCCAGCTGCGGAATCCAGAGGGCCCCTAATGATCAGCTGTTGGATTCCGCCATGACGACAGGAATCCGCAAGTCTCTCGGATCGACTTGCAAAGCTACCTGAATCAGCGCATCACTGCGATGGTGTCCGATCTTGACGACAACGAGTACTGGCCAAACGCCTTCGATAGAGGCATTCTCTGCTTCGCCGACGTTCCTTTCGAAGGCTCGAGCCCGGGCTGTCGGTGTAGCTCGGCGCTCCAGCCGGCACCGTTATCGAGCCGTTCCCAGCTAACAGAGCTGAGCACGCCTTTGCGTACGAATCTCAAGTGGTCGGAGACACTGGATTAATGGGGATTCTGCCCGTCCAGGCCGGCTAAGACATTCGACCGCACCGACCGACTGCCGCGAGCGCCTGGTCAGGGCGATATCAAACTGGAGCGGTAGTTTTCTAGCCCCAGTTTAGACGTGTGGCATATTAATAGCATGACTATGCTATTATCCTGGCATGACCCGTGTACGCATCAGCACCACCGTCGACCAGCAGTTACTCGAAGAAGCTCGCCGCGAACTTAAGGGCAAGCCTGATTCGGTGGTCATTGACGACGCTTTGGCCGCGCTGCTCGCACGCCATCGTTCAGCGCAGATTGACGCTGCCTATGCGGCCTACGACGAGCACCCTCTGGCCGAGCAAGACGAGTGGGGTGATCTGGCAAGCTTCCGTGAGGCTGCGGGGGCGTCGTGAGCCCATCGCCGGCACGGGGTGACGTCTGGTGGTGTGAGATGGCCGAGATCGGCCGGAGGCCAGTCGTCGTCCTGTCACGCAACGCGGCGATTCCTCGTTTGCATCGCGCCCTCGTGGCGCCTTGCACAACGACAATCCGGGGTCTGCCGAGCGAAGTCATTCTCGACCCCAGTGAGGACCCAATTCCCCGCCATTCCGCCGTCAACCTCGATTCGGTGGAGAGCGTCGCCGTCGCCGTCCTAGTCGAGCGCATCGGCCAACTGGCGGACGTAAGAATGAGAGAAGTCTGCGCAGCGCTGGAGATCGCCGTCGACTGCGGCGGTTGACAGACGACTGCGCCCGCCATCACCTCGAGGGACTCGGTCGACCCCACTCCCCTTCCCCGGTGTTTTCCGGGGGGGATCATCAGCTAACAGGGCTGATGCACTCATGTGAAGGAGTATTTGTCGGGGTGAAAGCTCGACCGGCCAAGTAGCGGAGGCCGCTGCGGACCACTGTTCCGGCGACTCGAGGGCACAGGGACTGGAACCGCAGGAGAAAGATGGCTCCCTGCTCCGGACGACCTCCTTTCTGATGTGCCAAGTCACCCGGAGGATCCCCACCTTCCGCTGGAGGGCGTGCCCCAGCCTGGCCAGGACTTTTCGGCAACTCCAAGGTTACAAAAAGGTTCATCTTGTGTGGCAACCAAGTGTCATGGATAATCGACGCCTGGAGCGGTCGGCAGCAGTCGGATCGCTATTCGAGGCGTCCTGTGGAGGGATGAGACTGATGGAGGAGCGGACCGGCGGCTGGTTCACGGGCGTTCTGGAGCCTCCGCGCTCCGGAACCCCTCAATCGATTGTTGCGTTCGATTGCGTACGTGCCTCCATGACAGTCCCTCGCTGCCCTGGTGGAATCGGGGTGGCGCTGTGACCTTGCTCGACCCGCACTCTGCATCCTTCCCCGACAGCAAGGGCCACGTGAAGAACGAGCTCATCGCACCTTTGCCTGCCCCGATGGCGGTTCCCGAGCTAATCGAGGACGTTATCTATGGCACGCCGACGGGCTACCACACTTCCTCCACTTCCACAGTCGAGACGCTCTTCAGCGCTCCCCCGATTGACTTCGACACCCTTCGCACGATCACCTGGACGCCCGCCTCCCTGCAGTTGCCTCCGGCGCTCCGGAGTGTGGCATCGCACAGTATCCAGCTGAAGCGGCAGGCCATCCGACGCAAATCGCCGCAACTGAACTTCGCACTATTCGTCACACTTTTTGGCCTTGTGTTCCTGGTCTTTGCCAAGATCACCACGGACGAAAAGACATGGCTCAACTACGTCCTCTCCGTTGTCTGGTCTATCTATGCACCACTGATGGTCATTGGTCTCATCGGCGCGGTGTACATGAATAGGCAGCAGCACCGAAACAAGCCCAAGCCGAACAGTTCCCCGAAAGCACCCCTCACATCAGCCAGCAGCCTCGAGGAACGCTCAAAGCGGAACAAGCCGCTTCGGTCGGACTTTGCCGGACGCAGTGACCACCTGCTCGTGGTCACCGTTCCGACCTTGTTGGCCGAGGGCAACCTACCTGCCATGCAGCGCGTCCTGATGTCCCTCTTAATTAACTTGCCTCAGCACTTCAACCGCTTTCACGTGGATGTCATCACCGAGGGGGATGTCAACCACGAACCACTAATGCACTGGCTCGAAGAGGTTAGGGAGATCTCGGGCCCGATTCGCATTGTGAATGTTCCGAAGGGCTACGAGACGCCAAATGGGGCCCGCTTCAAGACCCGAGCCAACCAGTACGCAATGGAAGTTCGAAGGGCTGCCGGAGAGAATACCGATGAGTGTTACGTCTACCACCTGGACGACGACACCCATATCGGAAAGGACACAGCCGCTTCACTGGCCGAGTTCATTGAACTGGACGGAGATCGCTTCTATCTAGCCCAGGGCATCTTGACCTTTCCCTTTGAGCTGACGCCTTCCAAGATCTGTCGTTTGGCCGATGCCATCCGACCGGCTGATGACCTGACCAGGTTCGCCTTCTTCACCGGCGCTCTTGGGACGCCTCTCGGTGGTCTCCATGGTGAGCACGTCGTGATCAGGGCTGATATCGAAGACGAGATCGGATGGGACTTCCCAGACACCGTCATCGAGGACGCCTACTTCGCCATCCAGTTCGCGATGAAGTACCCGAAGCGGTCGACGACGCTCAACTCATACTCGTATGGAGCCTCGCCCGCCGGCATAACGGACCTACTTCGCCAGCGCCGCCGTTGGATCGAGGGCCTCCTCCGGCTCGCCTTCAACAGGAAGCTGCCGTGGATCCCGAAGCTGCCATTGTTGTACTCAATCTTCACATGGGCGTTGGCACCGATTCAGTTCGTCGGCCTCGCCCTAATGGTCTCCTACCTCTTCGGCATCGACAACACGTCGCCTATCAGCCCGCTTTTCTTGCCCCTCTGGAGTATTGGCCTCGCCGGTATCTTCTGGTTCTATATCGAGGGCTTGAAGATCAACCTGTCTGCATCTGACCGGCCAAGGTCCCATCTGCTCTTGTCGATCTTCATTATCCCAGCCGTCTATCTGATTACCATCGTCGAGACGGTTGGCGTTCTCCTCGGCATTGTCAGGTTCTTGGGATTTGGGAAGCAGAAAGTCTCCGAAGTCATCACCAAGCCGATCTGAGGACCCTGATCGCCCGGTCGTTTGCAGCAGTTCGCCACGGCAATGGCCGTCACAAGCACCTTGGTTTCTGGGGCGCAGGTGTCGTGGTCACTATCGCCTCCGTCACACTTGCCGGGTGCGGAACCTCCGCAAAGTCGACGGCCCGTTCCTCCGCCCCACAGGGATCCGCAATCGGGCCCATTGCTCTGGGGGTGAACGTCGCCGCTTGGGACAGCGTCTACACCGGCTCCGGAGTACCTGCCATCAACAGTCTCCTGAAGTCGGCCGGGCTATCCCTCCTGAGGTACCCGGGAGGGAGCTGGGCTGACGAATACGACTGGGCCACAAACACCGATTCGTCCAAATGCACGAGCGGTGTGTCGGCCTCCTGTACGGCCTCAGACGCTCTCGGCTTCGATTCCTTTTCGACCCAAGCCACCGACGCCCATGCCTCGACCTTTGTCACTATCAACTACGGATCGGGAACCCCTGCATCGGCTGCTGCTTGGATGACTCACAGCAAGTCGGCCAAGGACCGATCTGTGACCCTGTGGGAAGTGGGCAACGAGACCTACAGCTGCTACGAGACCAACCAGCACCTGGCCGATAGCCCCACCTACGTGAAGGGCTACACCCCAAACGGCTCCGTCTGTCCAAAAACCAAGGTGATGGCCCGGTCCTATGTAGCCAATGCGGCGCCCTACGTAAAAGCCATGAAGGCTGCACTTCCGAACGCCCAGATTGGCGTTCCCTGGGCCTTCACCGGTCGAGAGGCAGCAGGAGCCGGGGTCACTGACGCGTCGGTCTGGAACACCTCTGTACTGCAGACTCTCGGAAGCCAGATTGGATTCGTCGATGGCCACTGGTACCCCTTCGACTCTACAACTGGTCTGACCGCCGAGCAGATCCTGCAATCAGTCCACCGCATCCCGTCCGCTGCATCGAACATCCGCGGCTACCTCCACCGGTATGGGTCGAAGGCAACATTTGTCATCGGCGAGACATCCATCACCGAGCGCCCTTCGCTGCTTGATTTTCAGCCGGTGTCGGCACTGTTCGCCGCCGCCACCTCCCTCGAGTGGCTGGCTCAGGGTGCCGAGAGTGTCGACTGGTGGGATCTCAACAACTTCGGGACTCCGACGAGCGGCGACTACGGCCTGATCACCTCGGGAAGCCCAGAAGCCGGAGAGGCCGGGACGCCCCTTCCGCCCTACTACGGAGAGAAGTTGGCATCCCTGCTCACAGACTCCGGAAGCCGAATCACCTCGCTCGCCATGAGATCTTCGTCGCTGCTCGGGTTCGAGTCGACGCTTCATAGCCAGCGTCGCGTATTGCTGGTCAATGCTGGGTCCGCCAATGAGGTCACCGTGATGCCTGGTTGGTTCAAACAAGGAGGATCGGTCAGCGTCTCCAGCTACAGCGCCTCAACAGCAGCCGCTTCCATCCCGATCGTGCAGACGACCACGGCCGTGGGTACGAAAGTCTCGCTGACCGCTCAGTCAATCGTGGTTCTGAGCGGCGCTCCCAGCTCGTAGTCCCGCCTCACCAGCGGGCAAGCGAGGCCCGAACCGTCGCCTGATCCACGCCGCAATGGACACCGTCTCACCGCCCGGCGGGCACAATTTCTCAACTAACCGTCGATTCATGACGATCTAGTGGGTATCGCGACACTCGAGACGCTATGACCCCTTGGATCCGTTCGACCCACCACGCCCGGCTCCGTCACTCCGGGACCCTTGCCGCCGTCGGAACCGCCTTGGCCGCCCTGTTCGTCGTTCTCGCTCTGTCGACATCGGGACTGAGTACGACTCCCCCAACACGCACATCCGGACATCTGATCGCCGTCGTCGGCTCATCGGCGCCGGTCGTGCGCGTCTCGG
The DNA here is from genome assembly GCA_003164275.1 of Acidimicrobiaceae bacterium. The sequence continues at coordinate 6,465 of PLSY01000242.1, forward strand.
GCAATCGTCTCGTCGATGGCAGCGGAGAACCCATCCGTTTGCTCGGCGTCAACCATTCCGGGTCGGAGTACGAGTGCATCCAGGGAAGGGGATTCTTCGATCCCTCCAATACAGACTCGCCAGCCATGATCGATGCCATGAAGAGCTGGAACATCAATACCGTCAGGGTCACGCTGAATGAGGACTGCTGGCTAGGCATCAACATGTCGGTCCCGCAGTACGGCGGAGCGAACTACCGAGCGGCCATCACGCAGTACGTTCAGGATCTCAACTCAGCCGGCCTGGCCGTGATATTGACCCTTCAGTGGAGCGCTCCAGGAAGCCAAGCCGCCACTAGCCAGTCGGACATGGCTGACGAGGACCACTCCCCCGCTTTCTGGTCCTCAGTTGCCAGCACCTTCAAGGACAGTCCCGGCGTCCTCTTCGACCTGTTCAGCGAGCCGCACGACCTCACCTGGCCTTGCATCGTCAATGGCTGCACGAGTGGCGGCGTGCAGTACGCCGGCTACGACCAGTTAATCGGTTCCGTTCGAGCCGCCGGCGCCTCCAACGTCGTGATGGTCGCTGGGCTCGATTGGGCTGGTGACCCCTCCGGCACTTTTACCGGCCCGGGAGGCTACCCGACCGACATTCCTTCTGACCCCATGGGACAACTGGCGGTCTCAGTCCACGTATATAGCGACAAGTACGAGAACTCTCCCACCCAGTGGAACCAGTGGCTGCCCATTGCTCAACGCGTGCCACTCATCACTGGGGAGTTCGGGGAGTTCGACTGCGGGACGAGTTTCGTTAACTCGTACATGACTTGGGCCGACGCCAACGGTGTCTCGTATCTGGGCTGGACTTTCAACGCCGGAAGCGGATGGACGTGTTCGGGTGGGCCTTCGTTGATTACCGACGATAACGGTGACCCGACTGCCTACGGATCTGGCCTCAAGAATCACCTGGCCAGCATCGGTGATCAGGCCATTGCCGGGAACACAGCGAAGACGGTCCCCTCTGGCGTGAGCGGCAGGGCAGACGCCCTACTACCGACGGCCACTGGAAAGGGCTACTACGAGACCACATCGACCGGCGACGTCGAGCCGTTCGGCGATGCCGTCTTCTATGGATCGATGGCGGGAGCCAATCTGAACCAGCCGATTGTCGGATCGGCCCGGACGCCAGACGGCAAGGGCTATTGGCTCGTGGCGTCCGATGGCGGGGTGTTCAGCTTCGGCGATGCCGTCTTCTATGGTTCGACGGGAGCCATGCATCTCAACCGACCGGTGGTTGCCATCGCTGCCACCCCAGACGGGTTGGGATACTGGGAGATCGCAGCCGACGGTGGCGTGTTCTCATATGGCGATGCGGCCTTTCACGGTTCCACAGGAGACATGCATGTGAATGCACCCATCGTCAGCGCTGCGTCTACTTCAGACGGCATGGGCTACTGGCTGGTGGCGTCTGACGGGGGCATCTTCTCGTTCGGAGACGCCAGGTTCTTTGGATCGACGGGAGCCATCCACCTGAACCAACCGGTCACAGCGATGGCCCTGACACCTGATGGCGGTGGGTACTGGCTGATCGCTGCCGACGGAGGCATCTTCTGCTTCGGCGATGCCGCCTTCGAAGGATCGATCCCCGGGATGTCGATATAGCGCAAGCAACTGCCGGCTCGTTGATGGCGAAGCCCCATTTGCCGACAGCGATGGGTCGGGTAGTCAGCTAACGGAGCTGAGTGTCTCCCCACCGCCTCGTAACGGCCGGTCAGAGGGGGTAGGCCGGTGGGCAACAAGTCTCGCCTGGCATGGCTCGCACGGGCGATCAGTTGACTTCCCAGTCCGTCGAAAAGCCGACCGGGCTGACGGGAAGAAGCTCAGCGAAATCGGTGACCGCGTCGAGACCCTGACGTAATACCCATCGTCCATGGGATCGTCCCTTTACCGGTTGGGTGAATCGACCTATCGTCCAGAATCCCAGGCGAACGACGGATTGAGGACATCTATGGGAGCAGCATCAGAGCCAATCGGCGTGATACTGACGGATCTTCGCCGGATAGCAGGAAAAACGTCAGCGGATCTGCTGTGACGCGGTTTTCCCACGTCGTCGTGAATGTATCGGACCTCGAACGTTCAGTGGCGTTCTACACGAAGGTGACGCCTCTACGCCGCAGTGCCAGGACGACGGCCCCACAACAACCCTTTCGGTCGTTGAACATTCCTGAAGGCCGTTTCGATGGGTGGCTTCTACGCGACCCCACTGGAGTGGGAGGGCCAGCAGTCCATCTCGTGGAGTGGCAATCGCCCAGACCAATCGGATCGACCTATGACAGTTTCTGGCATGTCGGATTCTTCCGAATCTGCTTCCAGGCGACCGACATGGCAGCTCTGTACAGAGAGGTATTGGAGCTCGGAGGTGAGCCATTCACCGAGCTCGTGATGCCAGAGGGGGAAAACGTGACTGGGCGCCCCGCATTCTCTGTACCTGACCCTGACGGCGTCGTCCTGCAAAACGTCACCCTTCCTGGAGCTCGGAGGCTCTTTCATACCGCCCTGCACTGCTCCGATCTGACTGCTTCGAGCGCCTTCTTCGAACTCCTGGGCCTCCACCGCTACCTTGAGGCACGGACGGACGTACCGGTGACAAACCATTTCGGTCGGGGCCAAGAACCGTCAACGTTTGAGGCTGCCTTCTTCGAGGGAGTCGACGACCCCTCGCCCGATGATTCCCCGGTATTCAGCCTTGATCTCTGTCAATGGACCAGGCCGAAAGCGACAGGAAGGCCCTACGCGAATCAGAATAATGTTGGCATCGCTCGCCTGGGAGTGGCGGTTGATGACCTGGCCGGTGTTCGATCCAACCTGATGGAGCACGGATTCAGGGTCAGCCAGCCCGAAGTACGGAATTTCGGGACCGAAGTGGGAGTTCGCACCGTTGCGGTTGCGCGTGATCCAGACGGCGCGTGCATTGAGCTTGTCGATCACCCACTTTGACGGACCCGCCTTTGCTGGTCGTCTGGGTGGGCGAGTTGTCTTGGGTATCCGCCTGTACCCGACTCTGGGTCTCGCTCCTTACCTCCACGATCTGAGGAAAGCCTGTCCTTTCCTCAGAGTCTGGCCATATGGATCCATCTCTGAAGGGGTCTGAGCTAGCGCTGAGGCGGAAACAGAACCGAGCTGCTCCCCTCCCCAGCCGTGTCTGCAGGGTGCGGTCATCAGCCTGTGGAGGTGATGACCAACCTGGCTGCTCAACCCCCTGCATCGCAACCACTGTCGGCGGCCGCAGCGATTACTTAGGAATGGGCTGCCTCAGGCACGGACCTTGACCACCCTCTCCCCCGCCGAATTGCAGAACACGGCACTGACACTCTGCCGTCTGGGTCTGGTAGTCCGTCCTCACCGTGCCTCCTACGGATGCATCGGGCTTCAGCAAATGACACGGCCGAGCCAAGCCGCGTTAGCTTGTTGGCAATCGGCAGAGAGCCAAATATTGCGAGGCACAGTGAGCGATTTTCGAGATAGTCCGGTCGTCGAGCACGAAACCGGAGACATCAAGGTCAATCTCAGGGATCGCATCGTCCTCATCACGATTGACCGCCCCTCAAAACGAAATGCGCTTACTCAGGCGATGTACGGAACGATGGCCGATGCACTGGTCCAGGCCGACTCCGACCAGCGCATCGGCGCCGTTGTCCTCACCGGTGTGAATGACGTCTTCACCGCGGGGAACGACCTCGCTGACTTCGTCTCCGGGGGGAGCCTTGACGAGACTCTGCGCTTCTTGGATGCCATCGCCTCGGTGCATGTGCCGGTGGTCGCAGCGGTGAATGGCCTAGGCGTCGGCGTCGGCCTGACTCTTCTGCTCCACTGCGATCTCGTCTACATCGAGCCCACGGCAGACCTATCAGCCCCGTTTGTCGGGCTGGGCCTGGTACCGGAGGCGGCGTCGAGTTTGCTCCTTCCACGCGTCGTCGGTGAACGCCGTGCCGCAGACCTCATTCTCACTGGCCGGCACCTGTCCGGCTCCTTGGCAGCTGAATGGGGCTTGGCAAATGCCGCCGTAAGTCCAGCTCTCGAGTCCGCCCTGGCGGCTGCAGAAAAGCTGGCCAGCCAACCTCCACGCGCCTGCCGTGCCTCAAAGGCACTCCTGCGGTCGGAAGAGCAGACCATCCACGGTCGCATGGCCGAGGAGATGTCAGAATTTCGTGGAGCGCTGGGTGGTCCCGAGTTCGCAGCTGTCATCGCCAGTCGAAACGCTCGGCACTGAAGCTGACGGGTCTGTGCCATTGAGCCGCACGACATCGCCTGCGGCACTGGGTTCTTGACTCAGCACCTCCGGGGTTTCGTCGTAGGGCTCGACCAAAGTCAGTCGGCCGACCCCTGTGCGGTCTCTGCTCCAACTGCAGCTTTGGCAAATGGCAATCCTGCACACGGTCGGGGCTGTTAGCTCCGTGTACCTCGATGAGAGCGATCCGGATCTCCTCGTCGAATACGGAGAGCGACTCGGGAACCGCGCCGTCTTCAAACGCCTCGGATTCGTCGCCGAGGCGCTTGACATCGGAGGGCGCGACTTCATTGCTGCATGCCAGGATCGGCTCTCCGCTGGCATCGCATCGCTCGACCCGGACGGGCCAGATGGAGGGCGACGGGTCATGCGGTGGGGACTCTTTGCGAACGTGACGATTGTCCGTAAGGTGCGTCATGATCACGCAGGGCGAACTCTTGGCCCTGCGGGCAGAGTGGTCGCTCGATGAACCACGTTGACAGGGGCACGCCCTTTGCTGACGTGTGGCAAACAGCGTCCCTGGTTGCTCATAGTCAGGCGCTGTGAGCGTTCCAAGGACACTGCGCGGGGCAACCGATTGATCTTGGACCCACGGACATCAGTAGAGCTGAGGCCTTTTGTCTGCCTTGGAGAACGCCACGCTATTCCCACTTGGACGGCAGGCCTATCGACCAGCAACGGCGCGTGGCCGCCGCGGGCTCAGACCCGCACGGCGGGTTTCGGTACGTCCGGTGACGGGAGGACGGTATCGACGGGTAAAGCGTCGCGGTGATCGATTCCCGGGGCGGTGCCCACAACAGGCCGGCCGGCGTCCATATCTTCGATCGCTTCGAGCAGTAGGCGACGGGCGTGGATGATCGCAACATCGCTGCTGGAGAGATGTTCGCTTGTGCGATCAACGATGGGACCCATGCTCGCCTGGGTGGCCATGTCCTCCTGCAACAAGTTTCCGGTGAATCCGCTGAAGTGGCCGTCCTGCATCGCCTCCCGGTTCTGGCCGTAGTTCTCGTCTCGCGAACCCGAGAACCCTCCGTAGTTGAATGGGTCATACCCCCGGTCGCCTACGAGCTGGCGCGTGAAGTCAGGCAGGTGAACACCGTCGTGGATGTCCTTGTCCGCGAAGGCACCGTGGAACAGGTTGTGATGGGTGTCATCGGTGGGTGATGCGATAAAGATGGCGTTTGGCTCTCCGGACGACCCGGGCACGAGGGAAACGAACGGCGCTATCCAGGTGGTGGTGCGGAAATAGGTCCTACCGTCAGGGAGCGGGCGGAGGGCAGTTGCGTCGAGGCCGTAGTCGGTGCGCTCGACGTCATAACGCGGTGCCAACGCCTCGAGCGTATTGGACAGCGTCCGCGACCCACTGTTGCCTGCCCACTTAGCGACGTAGGACTCGTGCAGAGTTCCCACATGGGCGCTGTCGAGCGACGCCTCGACACCCTGCAGCCAGTTGCAATACGCCTTTGTCACGGTCATCCAAACCTGGTGCTCTCCGAGCAGAGTGAACGGCAGCTCCGGGAAAATGGGGGCGGGCCTCGATCCCAGCCACACCCACACGATCCCGCCACCCTCGTGCACCGGAAAATGCGTGACGGGGACCTTTGCGGCGAACGCCTCAGGGTTTGGAGTGTGAGTTGGGACCTCGGCAACGAAGCCGGCGACGTCGATCTTCCACCCGTGAAAAATGCAGCGAAGCCCGCAGTCCTGATTCTGTGCGAGCACGAGCGAGCAGCCACGGTGCGGGCAGCCCTCGGCGAAAAACCCGACACGGCCGTCCGTCGCGCGGAAGGCAACGTGATCAGTGCCGAGAAGGCGGACTCGCAACGGGGCACCGTCGGCTACCAGTTGGGCGGACAGGACCGCTGGTATCCAGTAGTTCCGCATCAGGCGCCCCATTGGGGCGTCACCCTCTACCCTGGTTAGCCGCTCGTTCTGCTCGTAGGTCAGCACGGTATCCCCCCTTGCGGCCACGGTGAGCGACATCGCCACTTGGCCTGAGGCTGAGAATAACGGATGCAGGCCCCTTGGGCACAGGTCCTGGCTCGGATGTGGCGGCGTGCCCTGGGACTCACTTCACGAGTGTTGAATCCGTGAAACCCACGTCAGGCAATTGGGAGTGCGTTCCTCGTAGCCATCGTTGCGTCGGGTATCGCCGCGCAGGAGCTGTCCCCCGGCGATGTCGGGATGCAGCCCCAATAGTTTGCACCGTGCAACCATCAGCTAATAGAGCTGGTGGCCAGCCATTAGGTTCGCGCCGACCGATTCCAGGGCCTTCATCTGATCCGCCCGTGTCGGAAGGCTTATCGCCGGCCCTCGATTGAAACGTCAAAGCGATCGATGTAGAACTCGTAATCGGAGCGAACTTGCTCGGCGCTCAGGCCGAAGTCCGCTGGAAGATAGTTGTGGGCGCCATGGGCACCCGACCGGTTGGTCGCCTGCCAATCCTTCATCAGTAGTTCTGATCCCTGGTCGAGGTTCAAGCCGAGGAACTCGTAGATTCGCCGGACGGTACCGAGTGGGTCAGCGATGAGGTCGACGTGGTGTACGTCGAGAAAGCGATCTTCGCCCATTCGCCCTCGGGCCTCTATCGCATGCTCCATACCGATCCGGAGGTGCTCGCTCACTTCTCGGCCGAGGCGCATGAGGTCAAGCTCATCGACACGTGCGGGGAACAGGGAAGAGACAAAGCTGGCGTAGGACGGTACCGACTTCGCTGGATCGCGGTGCGTCATGATGAAGCGCGCGTTGGGGTAAGCCGACACCAGTGCCTCCAAATGAAACTTGTGGTGCGGGGCCTTGAACAGCCACAGATATGGAGGCCTTTGCGACTGGAGCAGCTTCACCGCCCGACGGTGATAGGCGAATGCATCGGTGGAATCGGCGTCGCGCCACCATGCGTGGTAGCCGTACACGGGCATTGTGTATTGCTGACCGTGGAACCCCATGCCAAGAATGTCGCTGTCTTCGACGGTGGCGTCGAGTTCGTAGAGATGCATGGCTTTTGCCTCCGCCGGCAGCGCATCATTCTCTCGGGCATAGGCGACCCGTCTGGGATCGTCGGCCTCGCCTCCCAAAGTCGGCGGCGGGCAGGGCTGTCGCTGTTCCCACATCCGGAGACTTCTGAACTGCGGATCGAGCGACAGCATGCCGCCAAGGGCAGTGGTGCCCGTGCGGGGCAATCCGATGACATCGATGGGGCCGTAGACGGGCAGGTCGTCGACCTCGGGGTGATCCTTGTACCAGGCCTCGATCTGGAGGCGATTGCCGAGCCTCCTTCGGAGCACCCCAACCACCTCCTCATCCGTAGAGGGGCTGAGTCCGGCGTCGTTGGCCAGACTCTCGAGGAGCACGGTCAGGCCTTCACGAAAGTCGCCCGTCCCGAAGTCATCTAGGCCTGCCTGCTGGACCGCCTGATCGAGCAGCGTCTCGGTCGAGGGATATCGACCGCTCACCAAACATCCCCCACATTCATGCCGTCACCTGCCACGAACGGCTTCCAACTCGAGAGCGGCCCCGGTGAGATGCTCATAGCCGGTGACGGACGGATCGAGCCCGACCACTCGGCGAAGGGTGCGCGGACCGTCCTCGGGCACCGGCTTCCTGCTGTGCTGTAGGCCGACATTGTCCCAGACAACCAGGTCGCCAACCTCCCAGTTGTGGACGTAGGTATTCTGATCGGCGTAGGCAAGGCGATGGATCTCGGCACGAACGGCATCACTCTCGTCCTGATCCCAACCGATGAAGTAGTCGAAGTACAACTCGTCGACGATAAGGGGCGGACGACTGGCTAGGGAATCAGAGTAAAAGACTGGGTGGTCGACGCGCTTGGCATCTTTGGGTGCAGTTGCTTCACGTAGTCGTTCGTATCCACCCAGGCCACCGACGAAGTGGCCGCGTGCATCAGCGAGTCGAACCTGGAGATCGACCGGAAGGTCGCTCACTACCGTGACATTGTTGGCGAATACCGTCGGCGAAGGCGATTTCGGCATCTCCAAGGCATAGAGCGACAGCACGGCCAGCGGTGCCGGCATGTAGACACAGTCGGAATGGAATAAGAGGCCATCCGGTCGCCCCAGAACCGCGCCCTCTCTGGCATTCGACACAAAGATGTGTTGACTGCCGTCGCCCTTTTCATCCCAAACGTTGGCGAAGACGCCGACGAGTCGGACTTGATCCTCGACGGCTAGATCTTGATGCCGAAAGAGAAGGAGCGCGTGATCGCTCATGGCCTTACGGAGCGAGCCCTTGTCGGCTTCGCTGAACGGCGCAGCCAGATCAAATCCGGTTACGGACACTCCGATTCGCTCCGAAAGTCGATCCAGTTCCATTGTGCGGCCCCCAAACCATGTCGCTTCCCCAAAAGACGTGTCTGCAATTCCGACTCGACGACCCATGGTTCGCTGTCGCCGAGCGGCCCTACACGTTCTCAACCTACTGGTTATCGACTGACAACACTTTGATTTGCGAATGAGGCAAATACCCTGCTCGGCTGCTTAGTCCTCAGCGACATCCGGGGGCTACGAAGCCGTATTGCAAAGAGCCCTAGTAGCTGTATCGATAGCCGACACGGGCGTCGAGTTGGCCTCTGTCTCGGAGCGAGACCTGGCCAGCGTGCACAGCACCGCGTCACACACCGGGACTCGCCCTACGCCACATAGATCCCTTCCCCCAGTCGATAGCCCCGGCGGCAGCTGCCCGGAGGAAAGCAGCTTTAGAGGTCTCCGTCCTCGGGAAGGCGATAACCGTCTTCGGTCATGAGGCGTACCGGATCAGTCCCGTCCCACTCCGCACAGGTCTGCGACCTCTGGCCGAGACTCTCTAAGAATGCGTCCGACTGCTCAGCAACCTCGGTGAAAAATCCGAGGTCGTTGACGGTGTCGTAGAAGGCGACCCGTTGGCCGGGGACGATGATCTCGCTGGCCAGCTCGATGCCAAGCCCCTCGTAGTACGCCTTTTTCCCGTCGTAGTCGGGCGTGACCGTGCAGATCTGGTGAAATACCGAGTGGCCTTTTGCGACGAACTCGCGGTAGATGCTTGGCGTATCGCCGTACTGGGCTATTAACTCAATCTGCGCTGGGCCAGCCTGAGCGGTCGCCACCTGCATCTCCAACCGGCCTGGAGTGCCACGATAAGTGCAGGACACGTTCATCCGCGGGCGGACTAGGAACGGGCCGACTCCGTGAATGCGCGCCCACTGCCTTGCCACCTTCACCAGGTCGTCCACCACGAACCCGAGCTGGAACATCCGGTAATCACCTTCGGGCCAAGGTTGCTGGAATAGCCGGTGCGGAGTCACTGCCATGAACGGCAATCTACCGGCCGTCCCCAAACGTGGCCACCAGGACGAGGGCACCGACAGGTCGTCTGACACGGTGCTCAGCTTGCAGAGCTGATGGCGGCCTCTACTGATGCAGCAAGAGCGCCCCGGCCGAGCCGCGGCCCCGAGTCGATTCTGTCGGCATTGCCAAGCGAGTCGCTTGGGGATAATCCAGGACAAGATGAAGCCAAGTCACGGAATGACTCAACACCCATTCCGTCGAAATCTCAGTTTGACACCAATGCGTCTGGCTACGAAGCTTTATGTCACGCGGAGTGCAACAATGGCGGAGGGCCGATGGAGCGTTTCCCTGGCGTATTCGTATCGTGCATGTCGACGAGCTACTGGGAGCAAGACAGTGGAGTCGGCGGTGAAACCCACCCACTCTGCGGAGCGGATGGCGTCGAGGCAGGCCTTTGGCGCTTTACGGGTACGTCCCAGCCGCTGGAGTGGAAGTTCTCTACTCGAGAGACCATTCTCGTCATTGAAGGTTTTGCCACCATCGAATTCGCCGACGGCTCCCAGCTGGAGCTCGGACCCGGTGATATGGGGTCGATCCCCGAGGGCTCAGAGACGACATGGCACATCATGACTCCCTTCAAGGAATTCCGCATAACGGCGAAACACTCGCAGGCAACTTCAAGGCCGCTAGGCGCGAACTCGGCTGTCTGATCCCCCATCAGATCGCTCGGTGCCAGCCGGCACCAAATCGAGTGGTGTGGCCCCTAAATGAGTTGGTCCGTCCTCATCTGACTGGCAACTCCGGATCGGTGGACGAGGCAATCGGTCCTTGCCACTGATCGGTTACCTCAGTCAGCGGGCGGCTCATCATCAGCACTACAAGCCCCTGCCGCACGGCTGGAGCCTGGCTCATGTCGTTTCCTTAGGATCGGCCTACAACGTTGGCGCATCGATATGGGAGAAGATCAAATCGACTTCGCTTCGGACATCAATCTCTCCGACAATGCGCCGCGGGCGTTCTTGCGGAGTGTGTGTCGCGTCCACATACGACTTCGCTCGGTAGCTATTTGAGATCTCGTAAGCGTAAAAGCCCTGCGCTCTCATCTCGCCCAGGATGTCGGACGATAGCTCTCCCTCGGGGGCCGGCTGACCTCCAACTTCGACAATGACCTCCAAATCCTTCCGGCATTGGGGAAGGATCGGCAACAGTCCACGAACCACAGGACCCTCCAGGCCCTCGACGTCGATTTTTATAAGTCGCGCAGAGGTGATCTCGCCTTCGGCCAAGATTGACCTCAGAGGCTCTGCGCTAATCGTCCCTTCGACCTCAAGATCCTCACGCGGGACGGTGGTGGTCCTCCCAATATTGCTTTTCGGACCGCTAAATACTGAAACGGTCCCAGATCGATCCGATGCCGCAATATTTATTGACCGAACTCTGATAGCAAAGCCATTGCGCCGTATGTTGTCATTGAGCATCCCAAAGATTGAAGGTGAGGCCTCGATTGCGACGACGTGACCGCTAGGGCCTACGCACTGGGCCGCCAATAAGCTGTAGTAACCGATGTTGGCACCCACGTCAACAAACGTATCCCCGGGCTCAAGACGTTGCTCTATCCAGCCCGTTAGTTGCGGTTCCCAAACTCCAAACACGTAAATAAAGCGTTGAATGAGATCTTCTGTAGAGCCAGACATCTCACAGCCGAATTGAGTTGTCGCAACGAAGCTCTGGGGCTTGGCGTGGAGATTCATGCTTGCCCCTGAAGCCAGATAACGTTTGCCATACGGCCATGGAGCATGGCGTACATACCAAATTGACGACTGAATGATCATGTTCGGACAGGCAGAAGATATGGCTTGCGCCGATGCCACTATTTTACGCTCTACGGCCTCACGGTCCATGTTCTGCTCCTAATAGACGTTTTTCGGGTTCTGGATTTCGCTTCACAGGCACCCGCGAGTTGGCGCCGCCATAGCGGCTCTGCTCTTAGGACATACGATATCTTTCAGGATCTGTCAGATCAGAACATTGCCGCAGGTGACGGGCTCTGGACTGGGATGACCGAGCGTCCCGCCTAACAGTTTTTGGGCTTCAGCGTTCCGCTAGCGGCTCTCTGAGCTCTGGACGGACTGCCGGCAGCCTCCTGGCCACCTCAATTCGAGAGAGCAGCGAATGCCCTCGGCCTCAGAGCTCTCGCGGCGGAGAAAGCAGATTCACTCGAGATGATCGGCAGTCTGTCGGATCGGGATCGCTTTGATACCCGCCCCTTCCGGGGCCGCCCGTCTGCCACAGACTCTCCGACCATCCGGCAGCGCTGCGGATCATCGGAGTCTCAGACCTCGCCCCCGGTCCCGGGCCTGCTGGCCGGACAGCATCGATTGCCATGGATGATTTCAAGGGAAGGATTGAACGCATCGAGCGCTGTCACCACTTGTGGCTCGTGCGTCGGGACAGTGCCATGGGTGCCAAGCTCGGCGCGTTAGCCGTGTTGGTGGCCGCTCTCGCTGACAGCCGGGCGATCCCACTCTGGCGCTCGACGATGCCGGGGTAAAATAGGTTCGCATGGAGACGGAGCCCGTCAGGTCCAATCCCCGTTCGCCCAGGTCGAAGCTGACTGGTGGACAGAAGTTGATGGTCGCCGGACTGCTGGTCCTCCAGATCCCATTTGCCCTCTTCTTTTATCCGTTGGCAGCAATCTTTGCCATCACCGGCCTCTTCGTACCAATTGCCATAGTCCTCATGGGCGTTGGCACGTTGCCCTACATGATCGCCATGAAGTGCAAGGATCGCTGGAAGGGCAATGGAGCTCCACCCGGCCCGGTCCTCGCCGACAGTCAGCAGTCACAAGCGCCGATCCAGGCGCTGAGTTGAGTTTCCCGAGCTGCTTGCTCAGTTGAAGAACACAGAACGCCTCGACTCAATCCGCGTATCCCCTGCATCCCTTCAACAGGTCCTTGGTAGTACCCCCCCGCATTAACCCGACAGCCGAGCTCTCGACCACATGCCGTCGAACTCAGCCAACGGAGCTGATGACCGACCATCGCTAGTAGGCCGTCGGGCTACCCGGGTGGTTGGAGGGGCCGTGGCTGCTGACGACCTGCCAACATATTCGTCGCGATACAGCGGCCAACCATCACGGTTTCTCGACCTCGATCCGCGGAAACTCCGTCGGTAGCCGACGCAGATCTGCTGGGTCGGTTGTTAAAACCACGCCAGAGCCGGCGTCAGCGGCATGAGCGGCGACAATGGCGTCAATCCCACTCGGGATGCGGCGGACGCCCGATCTCCGCACACCGAAGCGCAAGTGGCCGGCGCGCCGAGAAGTGGCTTGCGAAGTGTCGACGGTGCCGAGCCGCTTGATGACCTGGTTGACAATTGCATCCTCCCGTCGACCAGTGATGGCCTCAGCGAGGACCACAGTGGGGATCACAGGCGTCCATCCGCCTTCGATGAGATCGCGCAGGATCCAACGAAACTCCGGGTTTGCAATCGCCTGATCGATCACTGCCGAGTCGAGGACGACGACAGGCTCGCTCACAGAGCTACGGAGGACCGAAGTTTGTCTGCCCGTCGACTGGCACGCTGCTTCGACGGCTCAAGTGTCAAGGAGTCGTACGGCGGGCGCCTAGTGGCACGTTTCCCTGAAGTGATGGGGTGCGTACTCCCGGCGGATTCAAGGGATGACTGATGTCTTGGTTGACCCACAAGAAAAGGGCGCAGCTGACCCCGTGGCCACGGGCATCTGAGACCCATACTGGTGGCGTGTTGATCCGAATCGAAGCGTACGACCTCCCCGGCCGATCCTGTGGGCCATCTCCGGAGCGTCCCGGAGGCCACCACGGGATCGAGGTGGGCGTCCAGCGCAAGAACAAGCCTGGCGAGCTGATGGGGCAGGTGAGCGCCGATGTGGAGTCCGTCACTTGGGAGTTGGAGGCGACCCCTGTGCCCTCGGGCGTCACCGATTTCAGGGGCCCCTATGTCTCGGGACCACCCGGTGGCCGGTTCATCTACTTATCGTGGGGCGTCGTCGAGGGGCCAGGGAGCTTCGAATTGTTCAGACGGGCCAAGATCATGTTCGACGGCATTCCCGCTGAGGTGATGGTGGCCGCTCAGGTATCGGGTTTGCTCATAGGCAGATTGGGACTCACTGACCGTAAGGGAAACCCCACCTGTGCAGCGGTCCGACCACCGCTGATCGAATGGAAGAGCGGCTTCGAGTAGACCCGGTCTGTTGGAGTCTCGGTCGGCCAGCCCCTCCCCGTCCACTGCAGTTCGGCGTTGTGGTGCACCCGGGGGCGCAAGAATGGAGGCAAGGACGATCTCGTTGCCGAATACAAGGAGTGAGGAGGGCTCAACGTGAACGAGCAGTCTGCGCCGTGGCCGAAGCAGGGTCCGGCGTCCTACTTTCCTTCGATCGAGACGAAGTACGGTCGCTCCATTGCCGAGTGGCAGAGAATCATTGCCGACTGTGGTCTCGAAAGGCATATGGCAATCGTGGGACACCTCAAGTCAGAGCATCAGATGGGCCACGGTCACGCCAACGCGCTCGTCGGTTGGACGCTCGCAGGAAACACGGCCGCCCCTTGAGTGCTTGCCACGGCAGTCCGGTTGTGGTCGTTGACGCCTGCCGGGTGACTCACCGACCCGGTGCCCTGGGACACGTCAAAGAGTGCGAAACTGCGCAAGAGTTTCGGCCACCGGAGTGCTGAGACCCTCAAAGATGTACCGCCTGACCAGCCCAATCCAACTGAGGGACCTTCGGCCCTATCGGGTCCCACCCCTCTGGACCGACACTGAACTTGGAGCAACGACACATCGGAGGGCAAGGCCATGATGTACCACGGCTACGGATATGGCGGCGGCGGCCACTGGGGGATGTGGGTTCTCGTGATCGTCGCCATGGTCGTCTTTTGGGGCGCGTTGGCCTGGATCATCGTGACCCTGGTGCGCCACCGTGGAATCCCGCCCGGATCGCACTCCCCGGCTCCCGGACCGGGTTCGTCTCCACCCAATTCGGACGCACTTCGCATCCTCAACGAGCGACTGGCTCGGGGTGAAATCGACGTAGACGAGTTCACCCAACGGCGGTCACTGATCGAAGGGTCTGGCTGACGGTTCCCGAGGGAGCCACAGGGTTCTGATCAGCGCTGCCACCATCGCCACCTGGCCATTGGTACCTCTTGGTCCATCGCCTGCGGCGCTCCGACTCTTCCCACAGCCACGGTCGACGTTCAGGTCAAAGAGGCGGGCCACCCGAAGATGGGCCAGGCCCTGATGCGGCCACGTTGTCAGCCATCCTGCCAGCATGCCGACCGGCAGCGCCGCGTCGCGCCCGTCTGGAGCAGGAACATCCAGGGGACAGTCACGCTACCCAGAGAACGTCAACGATTTGGCGCCGGAGACATTGAGTGGGCACGAACAACCAGGTGGTCAGATCTGACCCGACGCGAGGCACCTCCCGGGCACTCGCACGGTGTACCGTGCCTGGCGTGATCGTCACCGGAACAGCCCAGAAGGATGCCTGGGCAACGAGCAGCCTCGCCCCGTCGAGCAGGTCCTCATTCGTGGTCCGCAGTGGCGACACCGAGCTGGAATCCATGTCCCCCCTGCTGGATGACTCTGGCTTCCCCGAGGACAAAATCCCCGACCTGAACTTCGCCTCGCCTCGCCTACTGCTCGAGCTGCACGACCGGATACCGCCCGAGCGCTCCAGCCCGGCCCGGTGCTTCGTGGTGCGGTCGTGACGTCGAGCGATACGACTCCCCGGCCGCGCCTCACCCACCAGCAACGACAGGCACGGGTCCGCCGCCGACGGCTCACCGCCCTCGGCCTGGTGGTGGCACTGGTCGTCGTCGGGGTGGCCGTGGCCTCGCTGAGCGGCGGGTCGACCACCAAGAAGGCCACGTCGACATCGACGTCGGCTCCGTCCACGTCGGCTCCGTCGACGACCGGCCCGGCTTCCTCCACGTCGACGGCGGGCGATGCGCACGGCGCGAAGACCTCGGCTGCCCACTCCGGGCCACCTTCGATCGAGGCCGGGGTGGAACCTTGGCAGCTCGGCGCACCGCTCTCACGGGAGTCGGTCGTGGCCACTGGAGCCGGGCTGACTGTCCTCGGCGGCATCACCCCGGCCGGCACCTCGGTGGCCACGGTATCGACCGTCGCCCCGACCACTGGGACCATCGCCGCCACTACCCCCCTGGCCACCGCCGTCCACGACGCCGCTGCGGTGTCGCTCGGCTCCCGTACCTACGTGCTGGGAGGTGGTTCCCCCGACACGGTGGCCGCCGTGCAGTCCGTCGCCAACTCCTCGGCGCCGGCGGGGAATAGCGCCGCGCCGGCGGTCTCCGGCCAGTTGCCCCAACCCCGCTCCGACCTTGCCGTGGTGACGCTGCCCTCGGGCCGGAACGGCCGCTCCCCCACTGCCTACGTGGTCGGCGGCTACGACGGGACCACCTACCTGCCCCAGGTACTCGCCACCACCAACGGCACCTCGTACACCCCGGTGGCCAGTTTGAAGGTGCCGGTGCGCTATCCGGCGGTAGCCGCCCTCGGAGGCGCCATCTACACCTTCGGGGGCCAAACCGCTTCCCCGACGAGCGCCCCGGCGGCCACAGCGGACGTGCAACGGATCGATCCCGCCACCCACGCCACCACTGTCGTGGGCCATCTCCCCCAGGCCCTTTACGGTGCGGCGGCGTTCGTCATCGACGGGACCATCTACGTGGCCGGAGGCCAGGTGCCCGGGGGCATCACCCTGACGCAGATCTACGCCTTCTCCCCGTCGACGGGCAAGCTGTTGCCGGCAGGCTGGCTGCCCCAGGCCGACGCATTCGCCGGCTACACCACCGTGGGCACCGGCGCCAAGGCGGTTGGGTACCTGGTTGGGGGCGAGGTCACCTCGCAGGCTGGCAACCTACAGGCCGGGGTGGCCTCGGGGAGTCTGCAGTCGGTCATCTCGCTGCGCCCCAGCCCATATGGCGGGCCGGCCGGATCGGCGGGCTCCGGCGCCCCCTACCAGGGGACCCTGCTCATCGCCGACCGTGGCAACGATCGCCTCATCGCTTTGGACACCGCCCGCAACACGACTTGGCAGTACCCGTCGGCCACTATGCCGCCGCCACCGGGCGGCTTCTACTTCCCCGACGACGCCTTCTTCATCCACGGTGGGACCGGGATCATCTCCAACCAGGAGGACAACCACACCATCGTGGAGATCGGCTACCCGTCGGGGAAGATCCTCTGGCAGTACGGTCACCCCGGCCAGTCGGGCTCGGCACCTGGCTACCTCAACCAGCCTGATGACGCCTACCTGCTCAAGTCTGGCGTCATCACCGTCGCCGATGCTTCCAATAACCGGATCCTGTTCATCTCGTCCCAGGGCCAGGTGCTGAGCCAGATCGGCAACGGTGCGGACGCCCACGTGGCCCAGGTCTCAATCGCCTACCCCAACGGGGACACGCCCCTCGCCAACGGCGACGTGCTGGTCTCGGAGATCAACGGGTCGTGGATCGACGAGTACACCCAGTCTGGAAAGCTGGTCTGGGAGGTGCAGATGACCACGGTCAACTACCCGTCCGACCCCCAGCAGCTGGCCTCCAACCTCTTCTTGATGACCGACTATGACCCACCGGCCGAGGGCCGGGTCCTCGAGTTCACACGCCAGGGACAGATTCCCTGGATCTACGACGTCAAGGCCGGTGACGGCTCGCTGAAGAAGCCCTCGTTGGCCGAGCGCCTGCCCAACGGGCTGATCATGGTCAACGACGACTATCGGAACCGGGTGGTGGTCATCGACCCGGCCACCGACTCGATCGTGTGGCAGTACGGCATCACCGACGTGTCGGGCACCACTCCGGGGATGCTGTCCATTCCCGACGGCTTCGACAACTTGCTGGCGAACGGGTCCACGCCCACCCATCCCATAACGGGCTGAGTCCCTCTCCGACACCGACACCGACACAAACGCAGTCGCGGGATGGGGCCTTGGGTCGCTTCGACTCTTGGACATCCGCTGTGGGCCCAGTGGACCCCTTCACGGAAGGGCCTGGCAAACATGAGGGTCACCGGTCCCGACGGCGCAAGTTGATGCTCTGCACTCGGGCGACCCGCCCGCAGCACCCTGCCAACCTGCTTTCACGAACACCTCGGCCCAGCCCTCCAGATGCCCAACGGAACGCCGCGGCCGCAGGAGCTGTGCGCGGCGGTGTGGACTCCACCGATCTCCGTTCCTGATCCGACGAGTACGGCAAAGGCACGCGAATCGTCCGGGCCCCCGTCGATAATGGCGCTGAGGGATTCACTCGTCGGGCGTCAAGTCGCGTCCGCGATTTGCAGTCTGCTTCCACTGAACAACTCCCATGGGTCTCCCCATCGTGTTGTCACGATCAGGCGATACCCAACTGGCTCACATCCATAGGGGACTACTTCTTGGGTGTGAACGTCCCCTGCAGATGCCATGAACCGGTGAACCCGTTGAACGGCCCCCCGACGACCTGACTCGCCCAGACGATCACGAAATCGTGGCTCGACGAATTGTACGTTCCCGTCACAGGGGCAGTCAGCCCGGGACTCGTCCCATCAGGCTTGGGTGTCCCCTGGTTGAAATCGAGCTTGTTCCACGAGGCCGTCCAGGCCTCGACTTGGCCGGAGAGCTTCCCGTCCTTGACGCTGATGGTCGGCACCGGAGTCGACTTGCCGGTCAGGAGGTCGGTTGGATTGGTGGAAAGTCCGAACTCAATGGCCGTGAATTTGGTCGGCTGCGTAATCGCAGCAGCCAGGGCATTCCCGGAAGCATCAAAGGGTGGATTCGGGTTCGGCTGGTAGGCGCCAGTGATGAATCCACCATCGGTCCCCGGGGTCAGCAATGTGTAGGACTTGTTGGCTGCGGAAGAGTCCGGATTGCTGAAAAAGGGCCCGTTGGCAATTGTCCCTCCCGGCGAGATCATTTGGAAGTAGCTACCACTGGCAACAGATCCGGTATCAGATCCGGGGGTAAGCCGGAAGGTGCCAACAAGCGTCTGGGAACCCAACGTGGTCGAAGTGGCGGTCGAGCTCGAACTGCAGCCGGCCAATGCGATAACGCTGATGCCGACGATGGCCATGGCGATGATGCCTCGCTGTCTCATACTGCTCCTTCATATAGGTAGTGCGAATTGTTCCGGTCCCGTGACAACAGTGCAGCGCCGATCACCAGCACACCGGGCAGGACGAAAAACCAGGGGAAGAGCGGAAACGGCGGAAGGCTGGCAATGGCCTGATAGTTGGCGACGTTGTCGCTCATGGCACCGATCATCGGTGTCATGTCGTTGAGGATGTGGATCCAGTTCCCGTCCAGGCCGACCACAGCGGGAAAGCGTTCGGCCACTTGCCTGGAGGACAGTCCTCCCTGCTCCAACGCCGCCACGACACCGAGTCGGAGGTCCCCCTGGCCACTTGACATCGTCGCGAAGTAGTTCTGGATCTTCGTTACATTCGTCGTCGTTTCGATCGACTTGAATGAGGTCATCATCCGGCCACCGTCAGGTGCCCGTTGGAACATCTGGAATACGGCGGGAGCAAGGACCAGCCCGATTCCGATGACGCCGATCGTCCAGCGGGCCGTCCTCCACCAGCTGGGTCGGAGCAGTGCCGTCAATGAAGCGCCAAGGATCAATACGCCGGGAATCACGAAGAACCACGGGAAGAGCCGGAAGCTGGGCAGTGCGTCGATGGCCTGGTAGTTCCCGAGATTCCCCTGCACCTTGTCCAGGAGGCTCGTCATGTCCGAGTTGATGCTGGGCCACTGCGAATCGAGGCTGGCCAACGATGGGTAGCGAACGTCGAGTTCGGATTGGGTCACGCCCTGGGCGGCGAAATACGGCGCGACGGCAGTCTTGTCTTCCTCCACGGCCGCGTTGATCTGATGGATTTCAGATTGGAATCCGTCGAGTCTTGGGACCGTCATGAGCGGGTGAAACTCGGAGAGCATGACTGCACCCTTGGGCGTCTTGGTGAACATGTTGAAGGCGATCGGCATTATCACGAGTGCTGCGCCGATCACCGCGGCAACGATCATCGGCCATCGTCGTCTGGTACTCCGCACCGACGCCGGCTCGTCTGAGGTAGGTACGCCCAAATCTGGTGTGGCAGCGTCATCGGGAATGGGCGTTGAGGCGTTCATAGGAGGTCGAGACGTCCGAATCATACAAGAATGACCGGTTTAGTCAAGTTTATCGGAAGCTGATCGGAGCGGCGCTCTTTGCCGTCAAAGTGGTTGGCAACGGAGGTCCGGGCACTGTGCCGGCAAAAAGGGATGCCGTCGGGATGAGCCGGTCCGATCTGGCTTGCATACAGACATTTGCTGTCAGACTCGAGTGCTGCCGAACTGGAAGAGGAACACGATGCCTTCAGAGCACTGGAAAGAAGCGCCGGAGGCGGAGGATTATCCCTCCGCCGTGTCGTATCTCACGCTCCTCGTCGGACGGGATACGGCCAAGGACCTGGTGAAGACCCTCCGGAAATCGGACGGCCTCGCTCATTTTGCGGCAAAGGATGTCTCGCGGGCGGCTGGTCTACCTCTCCTCGGTACCGACGATTCAGAGGTCGCCAAGGACCTCGAGAGGGTCAAATTTGGAGCGAAACTTTCACCCGTCCTCTTGATTCAAGGAACCCCTCTTTGGATAGCCGATGACTACCACCGAGTGTGTGCCAGCTATCACCTGGACGAGAAGGCTTCAGTGCCCTGTCGGATTGCGCCCCGTTCCGCATAGTTCGACACCTCGCCGTGCCGGTATGCCAAGTCGATAGTCGCCGCAGTGAGCACCCTCACCGACGTAAGGGGCCAGTGGACCACCGTCACTTGTAGCGAGAGGCTTGGCGTATCACGCGTAGTCCACTATTTAAGTGATCGAGATCTCAATTCGTGAACTGCGGAACCCACGGGGGCGACATGGTCGACCGCGTCGCTCGCGGAGAACGAATGACGTGACACGAGACGGGAGGCCGGTGGCGCTCCTGGTGCCTCTTGGACACGAGTCCCTTAGGACTGTCCGCGCCGGCGTGGACTCAGAATGGGCTTGAACGTATCCGTAGGGAGTGCACCGATTTACCGAAATACCCTGTTGATCTGGCGGCAGGGGGCACGCAAGATCACCTTGCGTCTATCGCCGCCCTCAGCGATGTGCTGAGACCGTCGAGGACGAGATGCCCGGAGCGGTGCTCAAGACAATGCTGCACCAGTTTTCCGTCTTCGCCATGTCAATCGCTGTGTTTCAAGGCGATTGACGTTTAGAGCGTCCACGTTGCTCATCTCGCCGCCAGGGGTATCCTGAACTAGTGCCTATGCCCAAGCGCGACAGCGTCGATGACTTCTTCGCACAACTGAACGATGTTCAGCGGCCGCACCTCGAGGCTCTCAGGGAGTTGAGCCTCGATGCCGACCCGGAGGCACGGGAGGAACTGAAGTGGAATCTACCGGTGTACGTCCGCGGCGACAAGGTGAACCTGTGGATGCTTCAGAACTTCAAAAACCATTGTTCGCTGCGGTTCTCCCCCCCGTTCTTCGCCACCCAGAAGGCCAAGGTTGAGGCCGCCGGCTACGAAGCTGGTGAGGGCTTCATCAAACTCCCCTACGCTGGCGGGCTGCCGACCGAGCTCTTGAAGGAACTGATGAAGGCGCGGGTCGAGGACTACGAAACGACCCACGCCTGATCAGTCCCATTCGACGCGCCTCTACGTGTCGAATAGGACTTTGGCGATGTCACACCGGGCGTCCTGAGTGAAGACAAGCCGCTCAGTCCGGTCGTCCACGTCGATCTGCATCTCCTGGTTGGGACGGAAGAAGAATGCGCCGGGTCAATCAGCGCCAAGCCTCTTGATGACCTCGGGCTCAGTGGCCCTGTGACCGTTCCCCGTATCGCCACCCGGTGGCAGATCGCTCAGAAGCTCGCACGCCTGTACGGAGGTTCTCGCTGATTGTGAAGACGACCGCTTCCGCGACCTCCACGATCTTCAACTGCTGGCCGGACTCGTCAGGGACGGCGGTTCCGCGTGCGTCGAGGCGTTCGCCGGTCGGGCCAAACAGGCATGGCCGCCGGACGTGATCGTCTACAAATCGTGGGAACCGGGCTACCGGGCGCTCGCCGAGGAAGCCGGGTGCTCCGTGCCCGAGGTCGCCGAGGCGGCTGACGAGGTGCGCCAGATGATCACCTGCATTGAAAATGCACTGTCTCAGTCAGGCCTCTGAACAGGGAGGGCGACGTTGCCGGCGAACAGAAGGTCGCCGTGCCTTAA
>PLSY01000230.1 GCA_003164275.1 Acidimicrobiaceae bacterium
TCCGCCCGGCGAATGCTCTGGATAATCTGTCCCGGCATGGCGCCGATGTAGGTGCGGCGATAGCCGCGGATCTCCGCCTCGTCGTGCACGCCGCCGAGGGCCACCCGCACGAAGGAACGCCCGAGGGCACGGGCGACGGACTCCCCGAGCGATGTCTTGCCGACCCCGGGGGGGCCGACCAGGGCCAAGATGGCACCCGCCCCGCGTCCGGAGACGGGGGCCAGGCCCCGCTCTGACTGAAGCTTGCGAACGGCCAGGTGCTCGAGGATCCGGTCTTTCACGTCGGCCAGTCCGTCGTGGTCCTCGTCGAGGATCCGCGACGCCTCATCGATGTCAAGCCTGTCCTCTGACTGCTCGCCCCAGGGGAGTTCGAAGACAGTGTCGAGCCACGTCCGGATCCAGCCGTGCTCGGGATTCTGCTCGCTCATGCGCTCGAGCTTGTCGATCTCGCGCTCGACCGCCTTGTGGGCGGCCTCGGGCAGGTCCCGCCCGGCCAGCTTGGCTCGGTAGTCGTCGGGCTCGTCCTCGCTGTCCGACCCGATCTGGCCGAGCTCTTTTTTGATGGACTCGAGTTGCCGGCGGAGGAGGAACTCGCGTTGCGTCTTTTCCATGCCCTCTTCGACGTCGGTCTTGATGCGCTCGCGCAAGGTGATGTCGGCCAGAACCTCACGGGCCCAGGCGACCACCAGGCGGAGTCGGTCGGCCACGTCAATGGTCTCTAGGACCTCGACCTTCTGGGCCAGGCTCAGGTCAGGGGAGTAGCCCGCCATGTCGGCCACCCGGCTCGGCTCGGTCACGTCTCCGAGCCGCTCGGCGATGCGCCCAGCACCCCTGCTCAACAGGATGTTCTCCAGGACCGCACGGTATTCACGGGCCAGCTCGTGGGCCTCTTCGGAAGCCTCGGGCTCGACCAGGGTCTCGACCTCCACCCACAGGGCTTGGCCGGTGCCGGGCACGGCGGTGCCGAGGCTGGCGCGCTCGACCCCGCGGACGGCCACGGCGGGCATGCCGCCGGGAAGGTCACCTCGTTCCATCACCTCGGCGACCACGCCGACCGACGCATAGCGACCGTCGATGAACGGGACGATGACGAAGTGGCCACCGGCCGCCTCGGCCGCCTCGGCCGCCGCCTTGGCCTCGTCGGACTCGAGGGCCATGGTGAAGACCATGCCCGGGAGGACCACGCCCGACGTCAGGGGCAGTAAGGGGAGATTCTCGTTCAGTTTGTCCATGATTTCCTCCAGATGTCTCCAGCAGAATGTTGTGGATAACTCAACAAGGAAATCGAACGTGTATTCCCCTCATCTGGACCGGCCCTTCCAGAAACCGAGGATTGGGCCGACACTGCACCGAACCGAAACATTTCGGCAATGGGCAGGAAATGCAGGTAGGGCAGCATACGGGGATGGATCTGTCGGAGGTGGCCAACTGGCGAGGCCACGTCATCGTCTGCGGTCTTTCGGGCGTCGGTCTTCGTACCGTCGAGCAGCTCAACCAGGCCGGCGTGATGGTGGCGGTCCTGGACGACGAGCCCCACCAACGCCTAGTCCGGGTGGTCGAGGGATGGGACGTCCCGTACATCGTGGGCAGCACCAGGGTCAGCGGCAGCCTGGACAGGGCCGGCATCGCCGGGGCCCGGGCCGTGGTCTGTGCCGAACGCACCGAGGTCCAGACGCTCGAGACCTCACTCCTGATCAGCGAGCTCCGCCCGGACATCCGGGTGGTGGTCCAGCTGGCCAACGCCGCCGTCGGTGCCGCGGTGACCCAGGTCACCGGCCCCGGCACCGTCCTCGACGTGGCCGCCTTGGCCGCCCCGTCGATCGTCGAGGCATGCCTCGGTGACGACCACTACCAGATCGAGTTCGGCGGCACCCGCTTCGTGACCGCCGAGGTGGACGTCGAGCGCTATGCCTCCCTGCGGGCCCTGATCGGAGCACTGGCCCCGATCGCCGTCGTCCCGGTCGACGGCTCGGCGACCGTCGCCTGCCCGGGCCGCGACCACATGGTGCACATCGGTGACCAGGTCACCGTGCTCGGCACCGAACAGGAGTTGGCCGAGGCCGACCTCGGGGTGAAAGCGGCCGACAATCCGGCCCTCCAGGCCCGTCACAGCACCAAGCCCAACCTCATCCGACGGTTCACCGCGGTGGTCGGCTCGGACGCCAACAGCACCTTCCGGTCGGCCATCGTCGCCGCCCTGATCTTGGTGGTGGTCTCCACCATCATCCTGCGGGTCGGGTACCGGACCCCGAGCGGGGGCCATATGCATCTGATCGACGCCTTGTACTTCACCGTCGAGACGATCTCGACCGTCGGGTTCGGTGACTTCTCCTTCGCCGCCCAGTCAGTCCCCATGACCATCTTCGGGATCTTCCTCATCGCCGCCGGAGCGACCCTGCTCACCACCGTGTTCGCCTTGATCACCAACCTGTTGGTCTCCTGGCGGATCGAGCAGACCCTGGGGCGGACCCAACTGGTGGGCATGCAGGACCACGTGGTCGTCATCGGGCTCGGCTCGGTCGGCATCCGGGTGCTCGAGGGCCTCCGGGCCGAGGGACGCGAAGTGGTGGTGGTCGAGCGCAATGAGAACAACCGCTACCTGAATCAGGCCCGCGCCCTCGGGGCGGCCGTGTTGTTCGGGGACTCGACCCAACGCCAGACCCTGGAGCTGGCCAATGTCCACTCGGCCTCGGCCGTCGCCGTGTTGACCAGCGATGACCTGACCAACATCGAGACCGGACTGGCCGTGCGCGACTACCTAGGAGACGCCTGGCTGACCGTGCCCGTCGTCCTCCGGGTCTTCGACCGCGACCTCGGCCACACCGTGGAGCACCACTTCGGCTTCCGACACGTGCGCTCCACCTCGGCCCTCGCCGCCCCCCAGTTCGTCGGTGCTGCCCTGGGCCTCGACATCCTCGGCTCGTTCATCGTCGGCCAGGAGACCTTCCTAGTCGGAAGGCTGTCCATTGCCCCGGGACGGGGGCTCGATGGTCTGGCCATGCTCGACCTCCCGGCCCAGACCCGGGTCATCGCCCTCAGCCGGGCGGCCGACGGCGGTCGCCTCGAATACCCGCCGCGGCGCGACACCCGGTTCGCCCCCGGTGACCAGGCCTACGTGCTCGGTCCGTATGACGAGCTCATGCGGGTCCTGCTGCACGAATTCGAAGGGGACGTGGGCGCCGCCACCTGAGCCTCCGGTGCCGGGAACAATCCCAATTGAGACAGTTTGATGACAATTCATCCCAAAAGCATCCGAAGTTTGGCTTCCGTTCACCTCTGGTTGGGTTCCGGTTTACCTGCCCTCAGTACGGTCCCTGTGGGACGTCCGATACGTCCACGAACCCGGGTCGCAGTGCGGCCGGGATCACACGACCGGCTTCAATACGGAGGTTCAGATACCAGTGGACGCAGACATGACCCCTCAGCCACGATCGGGCCGCAGACGGAAGAACACCCTTGTGGCGGCCGTCGGCCTGGTCGCCGCGGGATCGATCCTCGCCGCCGTCGGTTCGACGTCGGCCTACGCGGCGAGCGCCAACTCGGCCTATCTCGCCGCCGACCTGAAGGCACCGGCCGGAACCCTCCAGGCCGCAGGCTCGACCTTCGTCCAGCCCTTCTTCACCAGTGCCTTCTACGCCTACACGGGCAAGAACTCGGGCCTCCAGATCAACTACCAGGGCGTCGGTAGTGGCCAGGGCATCAGCTCGTTCCAGGCCGGCACGGTCAACTTCGCCGCATCCGACGTGCCCATGACCGCCTCCGACCTCGCCAAGGTGCCCGCCTCGTCGGGCCCGGTGATCCAGGTGCCCGACACCCTCGGTGGCGTGTCGATCTCCTACAACCTGCCGGGCGTGACCAAACAGCTGAAGCTCAACTCGGCCACGTTGGTCGGCATCTTCGAAGGCAACATCACCACCTGGAATAACCCGGCCATCAAGGCCACCAACCCGGGGGTCGCCCTGCCGGCCAAGACCATCGTCCCCGAGGTCCGGGCTGACAGCTCCGGCACCACCTACATCTTCACCGACTACCTGAACTCGTCGGGAGGAACCGGGGCCACGGCGTGGACCCTCGGCACCAACAAGACGATCGCCTGGCCGGCCTCGGCCGTGCAGTCACCGCACAACACCGGGGTGGCCGCCAGCATCAAGTCCACGCCGTACTCCATCGGCTACGTCGAGTTGGCCTACGCCATCCAGAACAAGTTCACCTATGCCGCCATCAAGAACGCAGCTGGCGTCTACGTGACCCCGTCACTCAAGTCGGTGGCTGCTGACGCGGCGTCGAAGACGGGACTGTCGGCCACGAACTTCTCCATCGTGAACGGGCCGGGCAAGGGCAGCTACCCGATCTCGGGCTACAGCTGGGCCATCCTGTTGCAGAAGCAGACCAACGCCACCGTCGGTGCCGGCGTGGTCAAGGTCCTCGACTGGACGACCCACACCGGCGGAGGCCAGAGCCTGGCCGCCAGCTTGGACTATGTGCCCCTTCCCGCCGCCGTGCAACAGCAGGTGCGCACCGCGCTCCTGACCGTGAAGGGCTCGAACGGCAAGGCCCTGCTCACCAAGTGAGCCGCCCGGGCAACGACGCAGTGACAGTGAGGCGACGGCCGTGACCATGGCTGTCCAGACACCACGGGGAGGTGCGAGGCGCGGCGGGCGCCTCGCCCTCTCCAACGGTGTCTATCGGGGGCTGCTGGCCGCCGTGGTGGCTGTCTTCGTCGCTGTCGTCATCTGGTTCCTCGTCTCGCTCATCGTCCAGGCCCGGCCGGCGTTCTCGACGCTCGGCTTCTCCTGGATCATCCAGAAGACCTGGGACCCGAACAGCAACAAGTTCGGCCTCCTGCCCTTCATCCTCGGCACCATCGAGACCACGGCCATCGCCATGGTGCTCGCCGTCCCCATCGGTCTGGGCACCGCGTTGAGCCTCGCCTACCTGGTGCCACACCGTCTGCGGCCCCCACTCTCCACGGCCGTCGAGCTGCTGGCCGCCGTCCCGAGCGTGGTCTACGGCCTGTGGGGGCTCATCGTCCTCGCCCCGCTCTTCCGTGAGCACGTCGAGCCTTTTCTGACCTCGGTGCTCGGGTGGACCGGACTGTTCAACGGGCCCGACCAAGGGGTCGGGCTCCTCCTCGCCGGTGTCATCTTGTTCGTCATGGTCCTCCCGACCATGGTCGCCATCTCCCGAGACGTCCTTGCCGTCGTCCCGAACGAGCAGGTCGAAGGAGCCATGGCCCTCGGTGCCACCCGCTGGCAGGTGTTGCGCAAGGTGGTGGTGCCCGGCGCCCGCACCGGGCTGCTCGGCGGGTTCACCCTGGCCACGGGCCGGGCGTTGGGCGAGACCGTCGCCGTCGCCCTGGTCATCGGCAACTCGCCCTACATCGCCCACTCGATCAAGAGCCCGGCCGCCACGTTGCCCTCATTGATCGTCAACAACTTCGGGGAGGCCACCGGTACCGAGCTCAGCGCCCTGTTCGGCGCCGGCCTCGTCCTGTTGGTCATCGGGGTGGCCGTCAACGCTGTCGCCCGGATGCTCGTGCGGTCCACCTCTCGGGCCGCCGCCGCCGCCTCGGTGGCGGTGGCGTGATGACGACCCTCAGCTTCGACGCCTCGTCCGACCCAATCCTCGAGCGACGGCGGCGCATCCAGAGCGTCGCCTCGGTCTCGCTCAAGCGACGCAAGGTCTACTCCAGGATCGCCATCGGCATCTGCTGGCTGTTCTTGGCCGTCGCCATCGTCCCCCTGATCGCCGTGGTCTTCTACGTGGTCATCAAGGGCCTGCCCGCTTGGAGCGTGGACTTCTTCACCAAGGTCACCGTCCCCGAGGGCATCCCGGGCGGGGGAGTGTGGAACGCCATCGTCGGGACCATCGAGATCGGGGCCGTCGCCACCGCGGTGACCGTCCCCATCGGCCTGTTGTGCGGCCTCTTCTTGGCCGAGTCGGAAGGCAAAGTGGCGGCCACCATCCGCTTCTCGGCCGACGTCATGACGGGGGTTCCCTCCATCACCATCGGCATCTTCGGCTACATCGCCATCGTGAAGAACTTCGGCGGCTACAGCGGTCTTGCCGGAGCATTCGCCATCGGCATCATCATGCTGCCGGTGATCATGCGGGCCGGGGAGACGGCGATCCGGGGCGTGCCCGCCAATCTGAGCGAAGCGGCCTTCGCCCTCGGGGCGAGGAAGGCGGCCACCGCCCGCCGGGTGGTCCTTCCCGCCGCCTTGCCCGGCATCATCACCGGGGTCTTGTTGGCCATCGCCAGGGGGCTCGGGGAAACAGCCCCCTTGCTATTGACCATCTTTGGCAACCAGTATCTGCAGTGGAATCCCACCAAGCCGATGGAGGCGCTTCCGCTCGTCATCTATAACAACAGCAGCCAGCCCTATGCCGACCTGCTCCAAGTGGCCTGGGGGGCAGCGCTGCTGCTCATGGTCGTGGTGCTCATCTTGAGCATCGGGAGCCGAGTAGTTGCCAGCGTGTTGCAAAGGGAGAAACGATGATCAACCCTCCAGTCGCTCCGACCCTCGAAGGGGGCCTCAATCTCAATACCGGGCAGGTTCTGGTGAACGAGCCGGTGGGTGACCCGGTCATGCGTCTGAAGGACGTCACCGTGGCCTTCGGCGGCCGTAAGGCCGTCCGCGGGGTGAGCTTCGACGTCCACGAGGGGGAGATCACCGCCCTCATCGGTCCCTCGGGGTCGGGAAAGACCACCTTGTTGCGGGCGCTCAACCGCATGCACGACACGGTCCGGTCGGCTTCGGTGACCGGACAGGTCATGCTGGGCGAGACCGACTGCTACGCCCACTCGACGGACCCCACGCTGTTGCGTTCGAGGGTGGGCATGGTCTTCCAGCGACCCAATCCCTTCCCGACCATGAGCATCTACGAGAACGCCGTTGCCGGCCTCAAGTTCAACGGGGTGAGGAAGAAGGCCCTCCTCGACGAGGCCGCCGAGTCGGCCCTCGTCGGTGCGGCCCTCTGGGACAGCGTCAAGGACCGGCTGAAAGCCCACGCCTCCACCCTGTCGGGCGGCGAGCAGCAGCGCCTGTGCATCGCCCGGGCCCTGGCCGTCGAGCCCGAGGTGTTGCTGATGGACGAGCCCACTTCGGCCCTCGACCCCATCGCCACCAAGCGCATCGAGGAGCTGGTCGGCGAGCTCAAGCACCGGGTGACCATCATCATCGT
>PLSY01000331.1 GCA_003164275.1 Acidimicrobiaceae bacterium
CCCTGGCCATCGGCAATCCCGCCGATGGCTGGTATGCCTTGGAGGCCATCCGCAAGTCGGGCGGATCCTGTGCCTCGGTGACCGATGCCGAAGTGATCGAGGGCATCCGCCTGTTGGCCCGCACTGAAGGCATCTTCGCCGAGACGGCTGGTGGGGTGACCATTGCCACCTTGGCCAAGCTGGCGGCCGAGGGCGTCATCCGCCGCGACGAGCTGGTGGTCGCCATGGTCACCGGCCACGGGCTGAAAACGGTGGAGGCACTGACCGGCTCGGTTGGGCCCACCGCTACCATCGCCCCCACGCTCGAAGCGTTCGCCGAAGCCATGGGCGACATCCACCAACGAGAGAACGAACAGCCCGCAAGGAGCATCCGATGAGCGTCAAGGTCCGAATTCCCACCCAACTGCGCACCCTGAGCGGTGGCGCCGGCGAGGTGACAGTCGAGGGCTCGACGGTCGGCGAGGTGCTGAAGGCCCTCGATGCCGCCCACGAAGGGTTCGCCGGCCGCCTGTTCGACGATGCCGGCGGCCTCCGTCGGTTCGTGAACATCTTCGTGGCCGATGAGGACGTGAGGTTCCTCGACGGCCTGAACACACCGGTGTCGGATGGCCAGACGCTGTCCATCGTTCCCGCCGTCGCCGGAGGTTGACCGCCCAAGATGGCGCCGGTCCGGCTGGGGTGAAAGCCCCGTGCTGACCCCAGCTACGTGTTGAGGCCGTGCAGGATGAACTCGCACATGATGGCGGCAACCTGGTCGGCTGGCAGTGGGGCGGGTTCGCCGGCCCGCACTGCCATGGCGCCATAGATCTGCTGTCCGATCAACGAGGTGGCCTGGTCCGGGTCGATGTCCCGGAAGGTCCCTAGGGTCACCCCTTCGACCACCAGGTCACTGATCAGCCGTGCGATGTTAAGGCCGATCAGTGCCAGCTCGTCCTCGACGACCCGTCCGCCTTGGCTGATCGATGACTGGGCGACGAGCGCCTGGCGGAAGAAGGCCGGGTCGTCATCGATACGCTCCAAGAGCCCGCAGATGAGGCACTCGAGCCTTCTCGACGGCTCGGTCTCCTGCTCCCACGTCACGGCGATGTCGTCGAGGAGTTGGTCGTGCATGCCCTTCAAGCACGCCCTCAGCAGCTCCTCGCGATTGGCGAAATAGACGTAGACGGTGGACCGGGAAACGCCGGCCTCGGCGGCGATCTCGTCCATCGAGACATCGGTCGTGCCCCGCTCGCCGAAGAGACGGCGCGCCACACCCACAACCTGCTCCCGACGGAAGTCGCGTATGACCTCTTTCAGGTTGTCTGAAGGCTTGCGGGCCACCACTATGACGAGAGGCGGCCGGAGGCGGGGAAGCGGACCGGCATGTGCTTCACGCCGTTGATGAACTGGCTCTGGAGCCGGTCGACCTGGCCGTCGAGCTGGATCTCGGGCATCCGGTCGAGCAGGTGCTCGAACATCACCCGAATCTCCATCCGGGCCAGATTGGCGCCGAGGCAGAAGTGTGGCCCTCCCGCCCCGAAGGCCAGGTGGGGATTGGGGTTCCTCGTGATGTCGAATGCCTGCGGGTTCTCGAAGACGGTCTCGTCTCGGTTCCCCGAGATATGGAAAAAGACCACCTTGGAGTCGGCCTCGATGACCTGGCCCCCGAGCTCGAATCGCTCGGTCGACTGACGGCGGAAGTTCATCACCGGGCTCACGTATCGGAGCATCTCCTCGACCGCCGAGGGGAGGAGCGTTCGGTCCTGGCGCAGGAGCGCCCACTGGTCAGGATTGTCGAAGAAGGCGGCCATGGCCCCCGAGATGAGGTTCCTTGTCGTCTCGTTTCCGGCCACGGTGAGCAGGAGGAAGAACAGCTCGAGATCGAGGTCGGAGAGCTTTTCGCCCTCGAGATCGACCTGGGTGAGCACGCTCATCAGGTCGTCGTGGGGATTGGCCCGCTTCTGG
Source organism: Acidimicrobiaceae bacterium (assembly GCA_003164275.1). Next base: position 1,945 of record PLSY01000331.1, read on the forward strand.
GCGAACAGCTGGGACGCGTAGGCGTAGAGGTCCCCGGCTGCTTGTTGGAGGCACTCGGGGCTGGTCTGGTACTCGGGGTCCTCGTTGCCGACCATGGTGTTCGACCACTCGAACATCCGGTGCCGGTCCTCGCTCGGCACGCCGAGGAGCTCGGCGATGACCACCAGAGGAAGCTCGGCGGCGATGTCGGTGACGAAGTCGGCGGTGCCCCGCTCGATCACGGCATCGATGATGCCGTCGGTTGCCTGGTCGATCCTGTCGTGGAGCTGGTTGACCATCCGGGGGGTGAATCCCTTGTTGACCAGCCGGCGGTAGCGGGTGTGCAGCGGAGGGTCCATGTTCAACATGAGCATCTGTTGCATGGCCAGTTCGGCCTCGGGCAGGTCCCAGATGTACGTGGCCTTGTCGTGGGACGAGAAGTGCTCGTAGTCCCGGTTGACGACGGTGCAGCAGGCGTGGGAGGTGACGGCCCAGAACCCGGGGCCGTCCGACTCCTCCTGCCACCAGACGGGAGCGTTCTTGCGGAGGAAGGCGAACCACTCGTGGGGCACGCCATCGGCGAAGGGCCTGGAGTCGGTCAGGTCGATGTCGTCGAAGCTGATGCTGCTGATGTCGAGGTCAGTGGTGGTCACGTCGGACACCCTTTCCGTTGGACCGGACACACTGTGCGATTCTGTAGATGCTACGTCCGACCATCCCACAAGTCAACGGCACCGGGCTCCGGGTGTGCCGAGGAGCATGCTGGCGTGGTCGCCGGCCTCGCGTGGAGGGACCGGGCCCGTCAGGTGGCCCAGTCGACCGATCCGTCGATGATCACCCGGGGCTCCTCGGTCAGCACGAACTCGAGTGCGTCGGGATCGAGGAACTTCGGTATGTCCTCGAACATCCGGGGCGAGTCCGGCTCGTTCATGTGGGCGTAGTACTCGTCCATGTTGGCGAACCACTGGACGGTCACCCCGTCGTAGCCCGATCGATCGTCGTCATCGCGGTAGTCGTCCAAGGGGCGAGGGTTCTGTTCGTAGCGGATGACGTGGCTCCCGCACTTGGTGCCCACGATGGTCGCCGCGTGGTGCTCTTTCCAGTAGGCCTGGAACTCGGCCGGGGTCGTTCCCTCTCTCCGCTTCAACAGACAGGTCAGCTTTATCATCGGCTACGTCCTCCCCTTCACTGTGATGACTCCGCCGGATGCGTGATCGCACCGGCCATCCCCGCCCAGAGGCTGGCCCGTGGGCGGCCTGGTTGGCAAGCCGGCCTGAGACAGGGGACATACCGGCGCAGGCGATGGACCACAGGATTCCCTACTGCGGGGGCAACTGTGCGCAGAACAGATCAGTCACATACGGCAGGGGAATGGGATCGCCGAGCGTCGCACCGAATGCCGCCACCTGGGCAAGGAGGGCCTCCCGCTCGTCTTCGGGGAGCACGCGCACGTAGCTGCGAGAGGCGACCTGGTCGACGAAGGCATCGCCGTCGAGCCACTGCACAAAGGAAAAACCGGACCGTTCGACCGGTCCGAAGAGACCGGACTCGTCGAGGCTCCGGCCGAAGTCGTGGCCCATGGGATAGGGCTGGTTGCGGTCCCACTTGCTGATCCGGGAGAGCTGGGCGACCGAGGGGTCTGACTCGTCTCGCTCATTCCAGATGAGGGCGAGCCAGCCACCGGGCCTGAGCACCCGGGCGATCTCGGCCAGGGCCACGGGGGGATCGAACCAGTGGAACGCCTGGGCCACCACGACGGCATCCACCGACCGGTCGGCGAGCGGGATGGCCTCAGCGGTCCCCCCGACGACTGGAGGGCCCTCGACCATCCGTTGGAAGACCTCGCGCATGGAGGCCGAGGGCTCGACGGCGACGCACCTGGCGCCGTCGGCCGAGAGCTGGCGGGTGAGCTTGCCGGTGCCTGCGGCGAGGTCCAACACGACCGAGCCCCGACCGATGGCGCAGGTGTCCTCCAGGTGGGCGACCGCCGCTTCGGGATAGCTCGGCCTCGCCCGTTCGTAGACGTCGGAGCCCGACTCGAAGCCGACCCGACCGAGCGGCCCCTGGGGTTCGACAGGACTGTTGTCACCTGTTGACATGGTGCAACTGTAGGGAGTGCTCGGTGCTGGCGGGGACGCCACGACCTTGTCATCGTGAGCGCTCGATCGTCCCTGCGCCGGCCCATCGGATACTGTCGCCGACGTGACCACAGCCCGCACCGGCAACGACGACGCCTCGGAGCCTGTCCAGCAGCTGCCCTGGTTCCAGGGCGGGGCCTTGGGTCCGGAGTTCCGCCCTGAGCGGCGCAAGAGGGTGGCCCTGCGCCCGAGTCATCGCTGGATCAGCTCGGCCATTCAGGCCAGCTGGAACTGGGTGTCCCGTCATGGCGGGACCGGACCCGGAGACGCCCTGGCCGAGCGGTTCGGTGAGTTCGGCTCGGGGACGTGCCTGTCGTTTCCCCCCGGCGCCATCTTCGGGGAGTCATGGGTAGCCCTCGGCAAGGACACGCTGATCGGTCCGTACGTGAGCATCTCGGCTGGCATGGTCCCCGGGCAGACCATGGCCTCGTACCCCGTCGTCCGGATCGGTGACCGGTGCATGATCGGCCGGGGCAGCCATATCGTCGGGCATTTCAACGTGACGATAGGTGACGATGTCTATACCGGCCCCTACGTCTACATCACCGACCAGAACCACGGCTACGAGGATCCCGACGAGGTGGTGCACTCGCAGTGGCCGAACGACGTGCCCGTGCGCATCGGGGCGGGGAGCTGGCTCGGTGCCGGCGTGGTGATCCTGCCCGGGACCGAGCTCGGACGCAATGTGGTGGTCGCCGCCGGCGCCGTGGTGAGGGGCGTCTTCCCCGACCACTGTGTGATTGCCGGCGTGCCCGCCCGCATCGTGAAGCGCTACGTGGCCGGATCAGGGTGGGTCAGCGGATCGGGCGACTCCGGCGCCGAGTAGTAGGCGGCCGGCCCTTCGGGCACCGCACCTGGCCCGGGTTCGGCGAGGTGGTGCCGGCGGACGACTTCTGCCGCCTCGCTCCTGCCCTCGGCGATGAGCGCCGCGGTGGTGGAGAAGTCGTCGAAGTCCTGGCGCTTGTCCTCGCTTCCGGTGCACACGATGACTTCGATGCCGGGCGGCAGCTGCGACATCTCCCGGGCGAAGCGGGCGTGCACGGAGATGACCAGTGCGTTGAGCATGGCCTCGACCGGTCGCCGAGGTGAGCCGGGGGTGTAGGTCGGGGGCGTGCACAACAGCACGACGATCCTGGTCGCTCCGGCGTCGATGGCCCGCCGCAGGGGGACGTTGTTGACCACGGCACCGTCGATGTAGCGGTCCCCGCCGATGTCGACGGGCGGGAAGATGGCAGGGATGGCCGTCGAGGCCAGGACGGCGTCCACGGCTGAGCCGTAGGTGAACCAGCGCTCCTGGCCGTCGGCCAGCGAGGTGGCGACCACCTCGACGGGCACAACGGCGTCTTCCAGGCGCTCGTAGTCGATCCCGGCCTCGATGACCTTGCGCAGCCCCGAGTTGGTGAACACCGAGTCCCGTTGCTGCAGGTACATCCACGGCCCGTGGAGCCGGCCCTGCGGGTAGACGTCGTCGCGAGTCAGGCCCATCCAGATCTCGGCCATCCGCTCGACACCGGCTCGCGTCGGGTCGCCGGCGAAGGCCACGCCGTTGACCGCCCCGACGGACGTCCCATAGATGCGGTCGGGAACGAACCCGTGCTCGGCCAGGACCTGCAGCATGCCGATCTGGAGGGCACCCCGTGTCCCACCACCGGCGAGCACCAGCGCGGTCATCGGCCGCTCGTCCGTCTCGTCATCCTCGTCCTCGTCCTCGTAGCGATCGGCCGGAATAACGCCCTCTGACTCGAGCCACCGGGCTCGGGCGATGCCGGCCCGCTGCAGGGTGAAGCGGATGACGAGCACCAACAAGACCAGTGTGATCACGACGAATACCGAGAAGACGATGGCGAACGCGGTGTCGGAGGCTTCGAGCGGCATTGCGACCGAGGCTACCGGTGCAAATCGGCAGCCGACGTGTGACACCCTTCGGGCACACTTGGCCTATGCCCGTCATGGAGATCGACCGACCTGCACCCCGCACCACGGTGGCGCGCCAGCGGGTCCTCCAGCATCGGTCGACGGTCACCGGCGAATGCCACGGCGAGCCCGTCTCGGTCCCAGAGCACCCGCTCGACCATCGCTCGCCGCATTGGCAGCCCCTCGCAGGTGACCAGCTGCTCGATCGTCTGCGGTTCACCGGCCGACCCCGGCCCGTGGCCGACCCCGAGCGGGTGGCCAGGCTGGCGAGCGTGCTCGAAGACGGTCTCCGCATCGACGGCGACGATGGACGCGGCCTACCCCTGGCGGTGACCAAGGACCGTCTGACAGAGGTGCTGTGCTGCGATCTACACCGCCCTCATCGTGATGGTGCGCTGGCTCTCCCGAGCGAGGCCTTGGCATGTGGGTCGCTCATTGATGCCCTCTTCCGACAGCTGGTGACCATCGGGGAGATCGTCGATCCGATGGGCGACGCCATGGCCGCCCTCGCCGTGGACGATCGCCACCGTGAGCTGCTCGCCTGGATCGAGCGGCTGGCCAAGTCTGACCGCGACGCCCTCCGCTCCGAAGTGGAGCGTCAGGCCCGTGGGCTTCGACTGCGATGGCCAACTCTCAATCCGGCCTGGCTTCCTCGGACCCAAGAGACGATGAGGGCCCCTCTGTCGAAGGGCGCTGTGGTGCTGTCGGGACGGGTGGATCTGGCCATCGGCCGCCCGGCCACGACCGAGGCCTCGATCGCCCTGGTCGAGGTCAAGGCGGGTGCCCGCAGGCCCGAACACCGCGCCGATCTCCACTATTACGCCCTGATCGAGGCACTCCGCCACCCCGCTCCGCCGTTCGTGGTGGCCACGTATTACACGAGGACAGGGGAGCTCGACGTGGAGCCTGTCACCGATGACCTCTTGCTCGGTGCGGCCCGACGGACCCTTGCCGGGACCCGATCGCTGTGGAACCTGGCCCATGGGTCAGAGCCCCTGCCGGCGCCGGCCGACCTGTGCGCGCGGTGCTCGTCGGTTTCGGTGGGTGAGCGAGGTCGGGCGGTCGACGGCCATACGGGGAGTGCCACCGGGCACCTGTTGGCCGCATGACGACTTGTGCGGCCGAGCCCGTTACGCAGCCGTCGGCCCCGTCGGCCCCGCCGGCTGGGGCGCTCCCCGAGGCGATCCGCTCCGAGCTCCGCGACCGGCTCAGGTCCGGTATCGCCCCGGTGGTCGAGCGTTTGCCCGAGGGCGACCAGGTCGTCGTTACCCTTCCCCTCCTGCGTCGGGCTCGAATCGATCCCGAAGGGGCGGCAGTGGAAGAGCCGTTCTCGTGGAAGCCGGCCTTCGTCCGCCGGTCGCTCGGACTGGCCGTGGTCGACGCCTGCGCCTCCGGACGTTTCAACTCCCCGGCCGAGGCCGTCGGCCCCATCGCCGCGGCTGCCCTGCTCGATTGGGAGCGGACGGGTTGGCGCACCTTCCACTGGGAGCCGTGGCTCGCCGGATTGGCCCCGGGGGCCAGGGCGGCCGTGCTGGCCGGAGGATTGGGCTGGGCAACCTCTGTGTGGTGCGCGCTGGACTGGAGTCGGTACGAGCCCCGGCCGGAGATCGGTGGCTGTGACGACCAGTGGATCTGTCCCGCCTCTCGGACCGTGCGCCTGAAGGGGCGATCCGAGCTCCGTGTGTCCGCACGTCCCGAGGGTCGGACCGACGGCCGGCGCGGCCCCGACACCTTGGTGTCGGTGGCCAGCGGCTGCCCCGGCCCGGAGTGGGAGGTCGAACTCGGGTTCTTGGCCCTGGTCGCAGCAGTTCGCTCCCGGTCGCGGCCCGTGCCTGCCCACGTCACCGGGCTTTGGCCCGACGCGGGCCTGTCCCTCACCGCCAAGATCGATGACCGTGTCCTCACCGCCGCCGCCGACCTCGTGTCGACCACCGTGGCATCGGTCGTCGCCGCCCGCATAGCCATCGATCAGCGACCATGAGTCGGCCGGTCGTCCAGGGCCCGGTGTCAGAACAGGGCCTTGGCCGCCTTGCTGTCGGGCTTGCCCGCTGCTGTCATCGGGATCGCCTCGACGACCAGGAGCCGGCGGGGGACCTTGTAGCCGGCGATGAACGCTCGGCAATGCTCCTGGATGGCTTCGAGGCTCGGGGCGTCGCCACTGTCCTTCGGGTGGACGACGACTGCCACCTGTTGCCCGAATCGTTCGTCCGGTAGCCCGACGACGATGGCATCGAAGACGCCGGGGTGGCTCTTGATCGCCGATTCAACCTCTTCGGGGAAGATCTTTTCTCCCCCCGAGTTGATGGACGCCGATCCCCGGCCGTGCACGGTGATGGTCCCGTCGGCCTCGATCGAGGCAAGATCCCCGGGGACCGACCACCGCACGCCCTGTGCGTCGACTGGGAACGTCGACGCCGTCTTGACCGGGTCCTTGTAGTACCCGAGGGGGATACGGCCGGTGCGAGCCAGTCGGCCGATGCGACCGTCACCGGGCACGAGGGCCAAGAGGTCGTCGTCGAGCACGGCGGTGTCGTCACTCATCACGAAGCGGGGACCGTCGGCACCCTCTTCGACCCCGCCCTGGGCTCCTCCCTCACTCGAGCCGAACCGGTCCATCACCATCACGTTCGGGAGCTGGTGCTTCAGCTCGTCCTTCACCGTCTTGGAGAGCATGGCCCCGCCCGAGCCGATGCCGAACAGCGAGGAGGTGTCGTAGGTGCCGGGAGCGGCCTGGGCCAGGGCATCGGCCAAGGGCCGGGCCATGGCGTCGCCGACAAGGGAAAGAGACACCACCCTCTCCTCTCCAACCAGGCGCCAGAGGCGGTCAGGGTCATAGCGGCGCTCGGTATAGAGGACGGCGGTCCCACCCATCATGAAGCCGTTCCACATGGTCCACTGGGCGTTGCCGTGCATGAGCGGGGCCACGACCAACAGCACGGCCCTGGACGCATCGTCGGGGTTCAGCCTCCCGCCGAGCTCGTCCGCCTCGGCGATGGGAGTGTTGCCCCACCCACCCCCACCCATGGCGGCAAAGAAGATGTCCTCGTGGCGCCAGAGCACGCCCTTCGGCATCCCGGTCGTCCCGCCGGTGTACAGCACGTAGATGTCATCGGGCGAACGGAGGTCGAAGTCCCGATCGGGCGACTCGCCAGCCAGCGCGTCCTCGTAGGCGACGGCCCCGGCGATCTCACCATCGGAGGTGTCCGTGCCGTCCTCCATGACGATGAGGTGGATGGGGGCCACGGACTCACGTCCCTCCATGGCCTCGGCCACCAGTCCGGCAAGGCCCCGCTCGTAGACGAGAACCTCCAAGTCGGCGTTGTCGATCACGTAGCGGAGCTCTGGGGCGACGTAGCGGAAGTTCAAGTTCACCGGGACGGCTCGGGCCTTGTAGCAGCCGATCATGGCCTCGACCCACTCGGCCCGGTTGAAGGCGAGGATGCCGACGTGTACACCGGGCTTCACACCGTGAGCCGCCAGGTGATGGGCGAACCGGTTGGCTCGCTCGTCCAACTGGCCGTAGGTCAGGCGAATGTCCCCGGCCACCAGGGCCGGGCGCTCGGGGACGGTGTCGGCGACGACCTCGAACAGGTCTGCCAAGTTGAACTGCCTCGAACCCATCGCAACCGTCCTCTTCATGATCACTGGTCCGGCCGGATTGCCGGACATCCCGCTCAGTAGCATGCTGCAGGCCAACGGACATTCTGCAGCACGTCCTGAAGGCGGGTCGACAGCCAGTCGGGCCCGATGAAACGAAGGGTGGAAACAGTGAGCAGTGGGACCAATCGCTCCGGGGGAATCGCTGGGTTTTCGGCCTTGGTCACCGGGGGCGGCAGCGGCATCGGGTTCGGGGCGGCCAAGCTCTTGGTACGCCACGGGGCCCATGTGACGATCTGTGGGCGCACCGAGGACAAGCTACGCACCGCAGTCACGGCCTTCGAGGCCGCGGCGGCCTCCGGCTCAGGGGACGGTCCCCGGGGTACGGCCTCCTATGTGGTCGCCGATGTGACCGTCGAGGAGCAGATCGCCGAGGCCGTGGCCACTGCGGCATCAGAGCGAGGCCGACTCGACATCTTGTTCGCCAATGCCGGGGGGTCCCACCACATGGGTCCGATCGCCGGAGCCGATGTCGGACAGGTCCGGGCCACGGTCGACCTCAACCTGATCGGAACCTTCTTGTCCATCAAGCACGCCGCCCCCCTGATGGCGGCCGGGGTGGGCATCGGTGTCGACGGAGCCGAGCCCGAGGGGGGCTCCATCATCGGGATGTCGTCCGGGGCCGGTCACTTCCCCCACCGCTACCTGTGGGCCTATGGGGCAGCCAAGGCGGGTATCGACATGATGTGCAAGTACGCGGCCGAAGAGCTCGGAAGCGTGGGCATCCGGGTCAATACCGTCCAGCCTGGACTGGTTGACGATGAGCTGATGGCTCCGATCACCGGGGGCGGCCCGCTGCTCGACGACTACCTGGCCGAGACGCCGATCAGCCGGGTGGGGACGGTCGATGACATCGCCGAGGCCGTCCGCTTCCTGGCTGGTCCCGAGTCCTCGTGGATCAGTGGCGAGAACCTGGCCGTCGATGGCGGCCACCACCTCCGCCGCGGAGCCAACTACGGCCTGCTGTTCGGCGAGTAGCTACGAGCCAGTGCTGGCTGGTCGATGAGCGGCGCCACGGCGCCCAGGGCACAGGAACCTCGGCTCCTGGCCGTCCCCGACAAGTTCCGGGGGACGGTGACGGCCCATGAGGCCGCTCGGGCCATCGCCGAGGCCGGTGCTGCCCAGGGTTGGGAGACCGACGAGTCCCCACTCTCCGATGGGGGGGACGGGCTCATCGAGGTCCTTCGCCCGTTCGGGGGCGAGCGGCGGTCAGCCGTCGTCGAGGGGCCGAACGGCGCCACCCTCCAGGCCGAGTGGTTGCTCTTCGATGGCCTGGCCGTTGTGGAGATGGCCAGGGCCTCGGGCCTGGCCTTGGTCGGGGGTGCCGAGGGCAACGACGTCATGGGTGCAACCACGAGGGGCACCGGCCAGCTCATCGCCGAGGCGGTGCGCTGCCTCGGCGATGGCCCGCGCCCCCGGCCGGGCCAGCGGCATCGCATCGTCGTCGGGCTCGGAGGTTCAGCCACGACCGACGGCGGCCTCGGGGCGATCTCCGCCATTGAGGAGGCGGGCGGTCTGGGAGGGATCGATCTCATCGGGGCCTGCGACGTCCAGGTGGGCTTCGATGAGGCCGTCACCCAGTTCTCCCGGCAGAAAGGGGCGACGGACGAGCAGTTGGTCGAGCTGGCCGACCGCTTCGCTCGATTGGCGCAGCTGTACCGGGATCGCTTCGGGCTCGACGTCACAACCATGGCCGGTGCCGGTGCGGCCGGTGGTCTTGGCGCCGCCATCGCCGCTCTCGGCGGGAGGCTGCGGTCGGGCTTCGAGATCGTCGCCGGCATGGTCGGCCTCGATCGGAAGCTGGCCGAGCACCCGGTGGTGGTGACCGGGGAAGGGAGCTTGGACCTCGGCTCGTTCGCCGGCAAAGTGGTGGGCTCGGTGATTGAACGGGCGGCCGATTCCGGCCTTGCCTGCCTGGTCATCGCCGGGCAGGCGGACGTGGCGGCCCGACGGAGGGCAGAGGGGCTCGGCGCTCGCGTGGTGTCGTTGGCCGACCTCTTCGGCGTGACCCGGTCGATGTCGGACACCCGGGCGTGCATCACAGACGCCACGGCCGGCTACCTCGCTCGCTACTGACTGTTTCGGCCCTCAGGTCCGATGGGTCAGTCTCCGGCCCAACAGCCGAGCACCACGTCGGCCACGGTGACGGCGATATTCCCCGGTGTGGTCGGCGGGTGGCCGAACTTGGCCGGCAAGCCCGAGTCGTCGACCAGCAGCACCTTGTAGTCCTTGCGCACCACGACCGAGCCGTTCGTCGTCTGGAACGCCCCTTGGCCGAGGAGCGTCAGCTTGCGGGCCACGCCCAGTTGGGCCCCGAGCGAGTTGAAGTAGGCGGTCGTCTGTTTCGGGCTCGAGAGCTCTTTGACCGAGAGGGTCATCTTGGCGTTCGGATACTCATAGGTGCAGGAGTAGAGGTGGTTGACCCACGTCGGGGGCGTGACAGTGGCCTTTTCTCCCAGGGCCTCGCCCACGTCGTGGGGAGCGTCGCTCTTGCAGACCTCCTTCGACACCTTCGACGGATACTTCCCGGCCGAGAGTGGCTTCGTGTCCTTGGTCGTCGACGCCGAACTCGGCGCGCTGACACTGCAGGCGGCAGCCAAGGCCACGGTCAGCGACATGACGACCACGGCCAACGTCCGCCTCGATGGCCAGGAGGTACTGTCCGACCTCGGGTGACCGGTCGAGTGGCTCAGCGACACCTGGTCGGCACTGGTCCCGTTCGAGGGCGGGGTCGCGTGATCGAGGCGGCTCATAACGAACGTCGAGAGTAACCCAGGCTCGACGATTCCCACCGTCAGGGGCCTGTGCCGAAGCGGGTGGGCGACCCGGCTGATGGGCCCTCGGCCCGGCTACTTCAGGATGTTGACGGCCCGGGCCACGACGAGGATGGCCACGATCAAGGAGATGGCCTCCTCGGCCATCATCATGAGCTTGGCCCACGGCTTGATGGCCGAGACGTCCGTCGGGCTGAAGGCTGTGGCTGCGCTGAATGAGAGATGGAAGTAGTCGACGAACTTCGGGTACCACCCCTCGCGCACCCAGTGGGCGTTGATCATCTCGGGGAACACGAATCCAGGGTGGGGGATGGGACCACGGGCCCTCGCCGCCGCTCCACCGCCGTCCACGTCCCAGTACCAGAGGCCGAAAGCGATCACATTGGTGAGCCAGATGGCACCTCCGCTGACCAAGAGGACGTTGGCGTCGGTCGTGAACTTGGCCGTGTCCAAGATGTCGATGACCAGCTTGATGGCTGCGGTGGCATTGACGAGGGAGATGAAGCCGATCAGCGAGCCCGTGACCACTCGCATCCAACGCTTGTCGCGGTCGATGCGCCCCGGATCGCCGATGATGAGGACTCCGAGGAGCCCGGCTATGACCACGAGATAGAGCCACCGTGAGTCACCGGCCCGAAGCTCCGGCGGCAGCGCGGCACGGAGCCCGCCTGTCGCCAGCACGGCGAGGGCCATCGGCCAGCGCGGCTCTCCGACATCGCCCGAGCCGGACCGGCGGATGTTGCCGGTCGTTCGTCGGCCCCGTGGCCCCGACCTATCCATGATCGCGCCCTACCCCGGTCGTGATCTGCCGGCGACGACGGCGCAGGGTGAGATGGCCCAGGGTCAACGTGAGGATGGTCGGCAGCGTACCGCTCCGCCCCACTGCCGGCCGGGTTAGTGGGCAAGTGTTCCGAGTCCGGTCAGCCGAATGCCAACCGGGACGCGGAATTGTCCTGCGTCGCCGCAAGCTGGTTGGGTAGGGATAGGGATAGGGGATGCCATGTGCTTCAGTGGCAGCCCCGACGTCGGAACCACCCCTTCCGAGAAATCTCAGCCCAAGGAGAACCCGCCCCACATGACCGAGCACCGCCAGGCCTCCGAGGCCGTTCCGCCTGTCACCCTGAACGACGGACACACCATTCCCCAGCTCGGCTTCGGGGTCTTCCAGATCGCGCCCGAGGAGACGGCCGCCGCCACCCGACAGGCCCTAGAGGTCGGCTACCGGCACATAGACACGGCCGAGATGTACCGCAACGAGAGGGGCGTGGCTGAAGGCATCCGCCAGTCCGGCGTCCCCCGGTCCGAGGTCTTTGTCACGAGCAAGCTCAACAACGGGTTCCACCGCCCCGATCACGCCCGGCGGGCCTTCGAACAGACGCTGGCCGAGCTGAGCTTCGACTACGTCGACCTGTTCTTGATCCACTGGCCCCTGCCAACCCTCTACGGCGGGGATTTCGTGTCCACCTGGGAAGTGCTGATCGAGTTCCAAAAAGATGGCCGGGCCCGCTCGATCGGGGTGTCCAACTTCCTGGCCCATCATCTCGACCGTCTGGCGGCCGAGACGGATGTGGTCCCTGCCGTCAACCAGATCGAGATCCACCCCTACTTCGCCCAGAACGAGCTGCGTCGTTATGACGCAGGCCACGGGGTGGCGACCGAGGCGTGGTCGCCCATCGCCCAGGGCCGCGTCCTCGACGATCCGGTCATCGGGGAGATCGCCCAGGCGCTCGGTCGCACACCGGCCCAGGTGGTGTTGCGCTGGCACCTCCAGCGCGGCGACATCGTCATCCCGAAGTCCGTGACCCTGTCCCGGGTGCGGGAGAACTTCGCCCTCTTCGACTTCGCCCTGGACGACGGTCAGATGTCAACGATGGGGACCCTCGACCGCAATGAGCCGACAGGGCCTGACCCGGACACGTTCGCCTACATCCCGGACTGACCCGTCGTCATCGTCGTTCCGCCGCGCCGCGCCGACCCGGGCGCCCGGCCATGATGAACGCCAGGCAGCGCACCAGGGAGGCACTTGAGTGGCGTGGGACTTTTCGACAGAACCGGAATTCCAAGAAGAGCTCGACTGGGTCGAGCAGTTCTGCCGTGAGGAGGTGGAACCCCTCGAGCTCGTCTTCCCCTACGCCGTGCGCTTGAGGGCACGGGACCCGAAGATGCGTGCCCTGGTCGATCCCCTCCAGGCCGAGGTCAAAGCGCATGGCCTCTGGGCCGTGTTCCTCGACACGGAACTCGGCGGTCCCGGCTTCGGACAGCTGAAGCTGGCGCTGCTCAACGAGATCATCGGTCGCTACGCCTTGGCCCCGTCCATCTTCGGCTGCCAGGCGCCCGACACGGGGAACATGGAGCTCCTCGCCGCCTACGGCACCGAGGAGCAAAAGAAGCGGTGGCTCGAGCCCCTCATGGCCCAAGAGATCTGGTCGGCCTACTCGATGACCGAGCCCCAGGGCGGATCCGACCCCAACTTGTTCGTGACGACGGCGGTGCGCGATGGCGAGGAGTGGGTGATCAACGGCGAGAAGTGGTTCACCAGTGCCGGGCGGCACGCCGACATCCTCGTGGTGATGTGCACCAACGGCATGTTCGTGGTGCCGAGGGACACCCCTGGCATCGAGTTCATGGACCAGCCCCGCACCCACGACCACATCCTCTACCACGACGTGCGGGTCCCCCTCGACCACCTCCTCGGTCCCGAGGGCGGGGCCAAGGTGCTGGCTCAGAGGCGCCTCGGGGGCGGGCGCATCCATCACGCCATGCGGGCCATCGCCCAGTGCAGGAGGGCCTTCGACATGATGTGCGAGCGGGCCCTCAGCCGCCAGTCGCACGGCAAGGTGATAGCCGATCACCAGATGGTCCAGAGCGCACTTGCCGACTCGTATGCGGAGATCAACATGCTACGGCTCCTCGTGCTGTGGACGGCCTGGACCATCGACAACTCGAGCACCCAAGAGGCGAGGACCCAGATCGCCGCCTGCAAGTACACGGCGGCGAAGGTGCTGCGGGAGGTCTCCTACCGGGCCATCCACATCTTCGGCTCCCTTGGGGTCACCGACCTCACACCCCTGCAGGCCATGTGGGCAGGTTCGCCGGCCATGAGCGTGATGGACGGTGTCGACGAGGTCCACAAGGTCACTGTGGCCCGCAACGTCTTGAAGGGCTACCAGCCCCATGATGGGTTCTGGCCTACCGACTACCTGCCGGCCAAGCGGGAGGCGGCTCGCCGTAAGTACGCCGACGCCATGGCCGCCGACCCCGACCTCGCCAAGTACGCCGATGCCATGGAGCGCCGCTCCCGCTCACGGGGCTGAGACGGACGTCCGTGGCCGGCGCTCTCCAGGTCAACTCAGGCCCCACCCGGTCCATCGAGGTGGTGGGGCTCGACCAGAGTCTGGAGGCGGTGCTCGACTCCTGGGCTGACCTCGCCGGGCGCCTGGCCGGCCGTGTGCCGACGACGGCGCCGGCCCTCGCCGGCTACCTGGCCAGGCAACGCTGAGCCTCGCCCTGCCTCACCCCTGAAGCCCGACAGTTGTTTGGGTACGCTGCCGCGGGAGGCCTCGCTCAGGCCCAGGGCGTCGAGATGCCGGTAGTGGCGCTCGCCCGGGCCGACGCGAAACAGATCTTGGAGTCTCCGCCGGGCCTCGGCCCCGCCTGACCACACGAACGGAGAGTGCAACCATGACCGACCAGCCTGACGATCTGCGTGCCCGGGGACGGGCAAAGATGCAAGAGGTCTATGGCTTCACCGTCGACGACGATCACCCGAACAGCGGCATTCCGTTCGTCGAGGAGACGCTCACCCAGGTTTTCGGCGACCTCTGGTCCCGCCCGGGGCTAACCGTCCACGAGCGACGGCTGCTCACCATCGGCGTGGCGTGCGCACTCGGTCGACAGGACATCTTGGAGATCCAGTTCTCGTCGGGACTGACCATCGGTGAGCTGACCAAAGAGCAGATCGATGAGATCGTGCTCCACCTGGCCTACTACGCGGGGTGGCCGAACGGGACGACGGCCCTGCAGGCGTCGATCGAGGCCACCCGCCCGAAGGAGGCCCGAGAGCCGGCCTGATCTCAAGCGGCCGTACGTCGGCATCGGCCAAAGGCCATCTCCTCCGCCTTGAACGAGACCACGGCGAAATCGGCGACGCCGGGCTCTTCGAAGGGCGACAGCGGCCGCAAATACGCCCTCCTCGTCTGGCGCGTTTCCGCTCCCGGAGTCCGATCACCGGCTCTGCGTCCACCGCCGAGGCGTACGGGGACCTGCCTCACCTTGGTCGTCCTCTTCGAGCATCGAGCATCGAGCACCGAGCCTCTGGGGAGTCGTCCCCCGAGCGCCCAACCGGTCGAGTTGGCGGCGGGCACGGCGGTTGGCTAAACCGTCAATCTGGACGACAGGGGGGTGAGGGTGACATGGGGCGCTTCGACGACAAGGTGATCATCGTGGCCGGCGGGGGAGCGGGTACCGGTGAGGCGACCGCTCTCAGGCTGGCCAGTGAGGGCGCGACGGTAGTGGTTGGTGACATCCGTCTGGCCAGGGCCGAGGCGGTCGTCGATCGCATTCTCAGTGCCGGCGGGACGGCGAGGGCCGTCCACTTCGACATGGGCGACGATGCCAGCATCCGCGCCCTAGTGGCCACCGGATTCGATGCCTACGGACGGATCGACGGGCTGCACAACATCGCCGGCAACCCGACGGCCCAGGCCGGGGACAAGGACGTGACGGCGACCGACGACGAGACCTGGAACGCCCAGTTCAACTCCCACCTCCTCGGCTACGCCCGTAGCTGCCGGGCGGCCATCCCCTACATGCTGAGAAACGGTGGCGGGTCGATCATCAATACCTCGTCAGCCTCGTGCCGATCGGCCGCGCCGGTCAGGGTGGCCTACTCGGCGGTCAAATCGGGTGTTGAGACCATGACCCGTTCCATCGCCAGTGCCTGGGGGAAGCAGGGCATCCGCTGCAACGCCATCGCCTACGGCGTCGTGCTCACCGAGAACGCCAAAGCGGAGCTACCTCCGTCGTTCATCGCGGAGGCCCTGGAGCACACGTGGAGCCCGAGGCTCGGAGACCCTGAGGACATCGCGGCCGCCGCCGCCTTCTTGTTGAGCGACGAGTCGTCATGGATCAACGGCCAGGTCCTCGATGTGAATGGTGGCCGCCTGCTCGGATGACCGTCAAGCGGCCCCGGCACTGGGCCTGTCGCTCTTGGGCCTCGACCGCGCCCCTCGCAACAGGTGTCCCGGGAGCTCGCCCGTGTGCTTGCCGTCCTCGAAGGTGGTCACTCCTGCCTTGATGGTGTGGCGGTAGCCATAGGCGCTCTGGAGGAGACGGGATCCGCCGGCGGGAAGGTCGCTCACCATCTGGGGAGGAGCGCAGTTCAGCTCCTCCAAGTCGATGACGTTGATGTCGGCGAGCATGCCCGGCTCCAAGGTGCCGCGATCGTTCCAGCCGAGGTGGCGTGCCGTGTCCCGGGAGATCCGGGGCACGATCTCTTCGATCGGGAAGCGGTCGGCCCTGTCCCTCGCCCACAAGGTGAGATAGCTGGTGGTGAAGCTGCCGTCGCTGATGGCCCCGCAATGGGCGCCGGCATCGGACAGCCCGAACAAGGAGCGGTCGCCACGGATCATCTCTCGGGTATCGGAGAGGTTGCCGTGAGCGAAGTTGTACAGGGGCGAGTAGACGAGGCGGTTGCCCCCGAGCTCCAAGAGCGTGTCGTAGACGAACGCGGCGGGATCAACACCGGCCCGGTGAGCTGCGGCCTCGAGGGAGGTGTCGGGACGGATGTCGTAGTCGACCGGGTCGTCGAGGCGGAACATGAGGTCGAAGGCGCGCAGCAGCTTCGACCCCGGGCCGGTCTCGGGCAACGTAGCAACGATGGCCCGGTGCTCCTCGATGATCCTGGCCTTCCTCTCGGGCTCGGCCATGGCGGCCACCCGGTCAGCGAGGGGCATGGCAGCCAGCTCGGCGTAGGAAGGGCAGCGGGCAAAGGGTTGGACTGATGCCGATAGCCCCATCAGTACTCCGATCGGCCGTGGCGCGACCTGGGTCCACACGTCGAGGTCCCTGGCCGCACACCTTCCCGCCCAGTCCTGGAGCTCACGCCATCGGTCCGGCAACGACCAGGGCTGTTGGACCGTGAAGCTGAGCGGCCGACCCGACGTCTCGGCCATGGCCTCGATGAGCCGCAGCTCGCCGGCGACGTAGTCGTCGTCGGTGGAGTAGTAGCAGTCCGAGATCATCTGGATCACGCCGTGGGTCCCCCGCAACGCGCCGGCCAGGGCCACCAACTCGCGTTGGGCGGCGAGCAGCGTGCCGATGGGGTCGCCGGCCCGGGTGCGGTGCATCTCGGTCCGTGACGTCCCCATGCCAACGGCGCCGGCTGACACCCCCTCAGCCAGCATGGCGACCATGCCGGCCAACTGGTCATCATCAGGGGCCTCGGTCGGATCTGCTCCCCGATCGCCCATCACGTAGGCGCGCAGGGCGGCATGGGGCACGTGCACGCCGACGTCCAAGCTACGGTCCACTCGGGCCAGGGCATTCATGTAGTCGGGGAAGGTCTCCCACTCCCAGGACAGTCCTTCGGCCAGTGCCGCGCCCGGGATGTCCTCGACACCCTCCATGAGGCTGATGAGCCAATCGTGCCGGTCGGGCCGGGCGGGAGCGAACCCCACCCCGCAGTTGCCCATGGCAACCGATGTGACGCCGTGCCATGCGGAGGGGGCGAGGATGGGGTCCCAGGTGGCCTGGCCGTCGAAGTGAGTGTGGATGTCAACGAAGCCGGGGGTGACGACCATGCCGTCAGCATCGATCTCGCGACTGGCCCGGTCGGCGATTCGGCCGATCTCGACCACTCGCCCACCTTGTATGCCCACATCGGCCGTCTGTGGCTTGGCGCCGGTGCCATCCACCACGGTCCCGGCTCGAACGATCAGGTCGTACACGTCATCCCCCTCGGTCATGTGCTCTCGGCCCGCTGCCGGTGGCTGCGACCGAACGTTGCTCGGGTGGCCGGGGCGCGATTATCGGACGAGCCCACTGGCCACCTTAGAGGACACGCCCTACCCGGGCCGAAGCCCTGGTGCCCAGGCGCACGACACGACACAGCCGAAGAACCCGATCGGGTCGCTGTCGTGACCGCCGTCGGTTCCGGTTGCCGTCATCCAGCGCACGGTCTAAGTAAGGGGCCATGGCCAACCCTTTCGACTACCGCTCCAAACATGTCGTTGTCACCGGAGGTGCAACCGGTGTCGGTGACGCCCTCCTTCGCCTTCTCGACGAGTTGGGCGCGCCCGAGGTGACGGTGCTCGACATCGCCAAGCCGACCGGACCTCACAAGACGTTCATCCCGACCGACCTGGCCGACAAGTCAGCGGTCGAGGCTGCCATCGGCCAGATCGGTGGCCGAGTCGACGTCCTGTTCAACAACGCAGGCGTAGCCGCCACCAAGGCCCCGGCCGTCGTGCTGGCGGTCAACTATCTGGCCCTGCGGACCCTGTCCGAGGGGCTGTTGGGCCGGATTCCCCCGGGAGGCGCCATCGTCAACACCGCATCGATCGCCGGCGACCGATGGGCGACACACTTGGACGCCATCAATGAGCTCATCGACATCGGCGACTGGGAGCGCTCGCTCGCCTGGGTGGAATCGCACCTGCGGCCTGGCGGGGCGGTCGAGGACTCCTACGGGTTCTCGAAGGAGGTGATACGGGTCTGGGGCATGAGACACAGTCGGAGGACCATCGCCGTGGGAGTTCGCACGAACAGTGTGTGTCCCGGCCCTGTGGCCACGCCTCTACTCTCCGACTTCGAGGCGACCATGGGGAAAGGGGTCCTGGACTGGTCGATCAGCCAAGGCACCGGCACCATCATGACTGCCCGTGAGGTGGCCATGCCTCTGGCCTTTCTCGGCAGTGCGGCCGCCGTCTATGTGAACGGCCACGATCTCATCGTCGATGGTGGCCTCAACGCGGCAATCACCACCGGGCAGGCGGACTTCGACTCCCTTCCCCGGTCGTGAGCGGCGTCCTGGTTGGCCGTGTCAGGGCGGCGACACCGGGCCGTCGGACGTCCGACCTCAATCAGGGCGGAAGGTGAGCGTGGAGTACGGCCCGTTGCGTGTGATGATCACCGACGGCGTGGCCACCGTCGTCATGGACAACCCTCCGACCAACCTGGTCGACGGGACGCTCATCGCCGGTCTGGCTCAGATGATGGACGCGCTCGAGCCCGACCGAGACGTGCGGGCAGCGGTGTTCGCCAGCGCTGACCTGGACTTCTGGCTGATGCACGGCGACGTGCGCATGATGCTGACCGGTGACCACTCGGGTCAGGCGGTCGCGCCGAACTTCGCCGCTCGCCTCTTCGAGCGGGTCCATTCGGCCAGGATCTTCACAGTGGCCGCCCTCGACGGCGCGGCACGGGGTGGCGGAGCCGAGTTCGCTGCGGCCCTCGACATGCGGATCGGTACCGGCCGGACGGTCATCGGTCAGCCGGAGGTGGCCATGGGAATACTGCCGGGGGCCACCGGTTCGGCCCGGCTTCCACGGCTCATCGGCCGCAGTCGCGCCCTCGAGCTCATCTTGACCGGGCGCGACCTCACCGCAGGTGAGGCCCTGGACGCTGGTTGGCTCGACCGGGTCGTCGACGGCGCGTCCTTGATGGATGAGGCAGAGGCGCTGGCCCACCGGGTGGCGTCGATGCCCACCGCCTCGATCGCCGCCGTGAAGCGGGTCGTGGACACCTCGCTCGGATCGTTGGACGCAGCGCTGGTCGCCGAGAGCACCGAGCTGGCCTCGCTTCTGGGCGCCGGTGCACACCGTCAGCCGATGCAGGCCTTCCTCGACGCGGGTGGCCAGACGAGAGGTGCGGAGAGCTCCGCCTTCCCGTCCCTCGTCGACCGGATGCTCTACGGGCCGACCGGGTTCGCGCCCGATCGGCCCGAAGGCGGGCAATCGCGACCCTAGAGCCTAACTCTCGGAGGCCGGGACCTCGTCGACCGGAGAGGGGTCGGAGACCTCGTCAGGCGCCATCTTGCTCGAGACGGCGAGTGTGGCCGCGGCGCCGGCGGCGGCCAACACGAGACTGAACACGCCCCACGAGAGGCCGGAACGTTGCTTGCCGAAGATGCCGTCGAGGGAGATCGGGCCCGGGCCCTCTGTGGCCAGGGCAAAGGCGGCGGCGATCAGGGTCAGGTTGTACTCGAATCCCCCGTTGGCCACCCAGATCCCGTTCTTGTAGTGCACCTTGTGGATGGCGATGGCCATCGTCCCGGTGATCATGGCCGGTCCGATCGGGCTCAGGAATCCGGCCGCAGTGAGGGCCCCACCGATCGTCTCGCTGAGGGCAGCAGCCTTGGCCTGATGCTTGGCCGGGTGCAGGCCGAGCGCTCCCATGGCCTGCTCGGTCCCTTCGAGACCCATTCCTCCGAAGCTGCCACGCAGCTTCTGCAGGCCGTGGCCCATCATCAGACCGCCCACCACCGTCCGCAAGACCAATCGACCTGATGCCATCTCGGTGCTCCTTTGTCGTAGTCGTGTGCGACAGCCACGGCGTGGGCTCGCACATCCAAAACTACCCCGGGTGCGAACTCGTCCGATCCGAGGTCACGACATCGCCAACCGGCCGTGCCTCGGGTTCAACGGGCTGCTCGGTGGCTGTCTCTGTGGTGCGAATCCGAGGGCTAGTCGCTGCTCGGCTCGCAGGTGATGTCGACTTCATCGGACTCCGGCTCGTCGGTCGCCTCGAGGCGGACCTTGAAGCCGTCCACCACGCCTATCTGCTTGATGGCATCGACATGCGGCCCGCTAGTGCCACTCCACTTGCCCCGAGCCGCCTTCCTGGCCTCTGCGACGTCGGGCGCCACGACCATGACCACTTCGTGATCTTCGCTCAAGCGACCGGGCACTGGGTCTCCGCCGAGGTAGACGGCGAAGAGCTGCGGTTGTCCAGGAGTGAGCTGACCCATGGCGGAGAGGGTAGCCAGCCGCCTTGTCAGCCCACAATCAGAGGTGACGGGAGCTGCCCCACCCGGCCTCGTTGCTGGCCTGCCCGGAAGTTGGCCGAAACCTCCCGTAGGCTTCACCTTTTCCCTTTGAAAGGTTGCACATGGTTTCCAAAGCACGACTCTTGACCGGCGTGGCGGCGGTCGGTCTGGCCGTCATCGGCGCCTCGGCGGTCGGCGCTCTTCCGGCGGCGGCCAGCTCGAGTTCAGTGACGGCTTCCCCGGCCAAAGGACTGTTGACCGCGGCACAAGCAGACAAGCTCGGATTCGCAAAGACGGCCGGGAAGCCGATGACGAGCTCGAAGACGGGCGTGTCGGGGTGTGCCAAAGGCGCCGAGGTGGCCTTTGAGGACACCAAGGGGGCAACGGGCCTCATCGCCGAGGTGCTGGTATGCAGCTCTACCAAGGGCCCGGCCAGTGTGCTCAAGAATGTGAAAGCGGCCACGACGTCTGCCCCTTTGACCCCGCCGAGGAGCTTGGGGCCGACGGCGGTGGAGAAGGCCACCGACGGCAACACCTATGCCATCTATTGGCAGCGCGGCAAGATCCTCGAGCTCGTGGCCTACGACGCCAATGTCCCGGCCTCGGCCAGCAGCACCACAACGACATCGGTTCCCGCCCCGCCCCTGACCGCGGCACAGCAGCAGATTCTGTCCAAAGCGGCCCTCCAACAGGACGCCACGGTCAAGTAGGAAGTGAGCGGCCGGCCCGGGCCTTTGGCCATCAGTGCGGTCAGCGCACCAACCCTAAGCCTTCTCTGACCCCTTGAAGTGGGGGATGACGTG
Organism: Acidimicrobiaceae bacterium; assembly: GCA_003164275.1. The sequence goes on from PLSY01000331.1 coordinate 23,195, forward strand.
CTCACCGATGTTTTGGATCGTCTCGAGCATGGCCCACTGGGGAACGGTGCCCATCTGGTTGAGGAACAGGATCTCGTCGGCCCCGGCGTCGATGAGCCGTCCGACATAGCCGATGCAGTCCTCGACCGTCCCGTAGGCATGGTTGGGGTTGGCCATGGCCATGGCCGGGTCGGAGAAGTCGACGGTGACCTGCTCGCTGCCGATCGATGACTTGATGATGGTGGTGCCGTCACCGGCAACGGTCGTCAGGTCGTCGGGCCACGACGCGGGGTCGGGAAGGGGCATCTTGCCTGCCGAGCCCCAGTGTCCGATGGACTCCATGAAGAATCGTTGGCCTCGGAGCCCCAGTCTGCGCGCCTCGTTGCCGTCGTCCAGCACGACGGCCGGGCAGAGGGCGGCCAGGTGCTCGGTCGGGCGCAGGCCCACCTGATCACTCTCCACCCGGTCGGCAAAGGCCTTCCGGTACATCTCGTTCTTCTCGGCCACCTGCTCTGGGCCACCGAAGCCGAGGACGAGAGCTCCGATGCCACGTGAGCCCGCGGCGACCAGGGAGTCAGCGTGAGTGCAGGCCATGTAGAGCGGCGGGTGCGGGTCCTGTAGGGGCTTGGGGTGGATGGGCCGTGGTGGGACGTCGATGAAACGACCATGGTGCTCGACCATCTCCTCGGTCCAAAAACGCGGAATGAGGCGCATCGACTCTTCGATCATGGGGGGTAGATCGGCGAGCTGGTAGCCGAACGTGCCGGCCTCTTGTTGGGTGCCACCCTTTCCGAACCCGACATGGAGCCTCCCGCCCGAGAGGATGTCGAGGGTGGCGCACCGCTCGGCCACCTTTACCGGGTGGTTTTGCTGGGGGGGCAGGCAGATCACGCCATGCCCGACATGGATGCGTGAAGTGGCCCCGGCAACGAAGGCGAGGAACATCTCCGGCGCGCTCATGTGGGCGTAGTGGGTCAATGCCGTGTGCTCCACGGCCCAGATGACATCGAAACCCATCTCCTCGGCCAACAGCGCCTGGGCCAGCACGTCCTGGAAGATGCGATGGTCATCCTCGCGCGAGTCGAATTCGGTCTGCGCTTCATAGATCAGTGAGAACTTCATGGAACCCCCAGGGAAAATAGGCGTAGCCAGCGGCTACAGCAGGACACTGGTATTCTGTAGCCAATGGCTACAGATGTCAATCGCCCCCAAGGCCGGGACGAGATCCTTGACGCTGTCCTCGACGCCGCCGAGAAGCTCTTCACCACGGCCGGCCCTTTTGACGTGTCGCTCCGGGCCATCGCTCAAGCGGCCGGGGTGAACTATGGGCTCGTCCACCGCCACTTCGGCACCAAGGACGCCCTGTTCGAGCGCCTGCTCCAGCGCTATGCCGACCGGTGGGGGGCCAGGCTCAGGGAGCTCGACTATGAGGGCGCGCTCGACGAGCTGCTCGGAGCCGACCTGGAGACCGGCGCCTACGTTCGCCTCCTGGCCTGGACGCTGCTCTCGGACCGAGAGAGTGCCCAGTCCCATGCCCACCGCCGGTACGCCACGCTTGACCAGCTGCCGACCTTGGCCGCATCTGCCGAACCCGAGGTAGAGATCGACGTCCGAATGGAGGCCACCGCGGCTGCGTTGGCCTTCGCATTCGGCTGGCGGTTCTTCAACCCGTTCATCCGCGATGCCCTCCACTTGGAGTCCGACTCCGGCGACCTGCAGGCAGCCATGCGCAGCTACCTCCACCGCCTCTCCGCCGAGCTACCCGAGGCCCAGGCCCGGTAGCCGCGACGCCTCGATCGGCCGGACAGTCAGCGTTCCCACCCGGACACTCCCACTGACCGGGGGACGGCGGCCGCCGTGGCCGCCGCCGCTCTACTGCCCTCGATCGTCACCATCTCGGAGCGCTGGGGCACATCATCGGGAACCGGCCGGCGACTTCAGCGGGGTTGGATTCGAGGCGCAACTGCCGTGGAAGGCTCGTGACAAGACCTTGAGAGGGGAGCCCATGCCCGCAACTCCACCGACCGCCCGCAGGCGCAGCCGATTCATCGATCCGGAAATCGACGACTACACGGCGGCTCGATCCGCTGGTCCTGATGCACTGCAACTCGAGCTGCAACGCACCACCCTGGAGAAAACCGGGAACGCTGCCGAAATGCAGATCGGGGACGACCAGGCCGTCCTGATGGAGATGCTGGTCCGAGCCATGGGAGCGAAGCAAGCCGTCGAGATCGGTACGTTCACCGGCTATTCGGCTCTGGCGGTGGCCAGGGGCCTTGGGTCTGACGGCCACCTGCTGTGCTGTGATGTCAGCGAGGAATGGACTGCAATTGCCCGTGACGCTTGGGAGAAGGCCGGTGTCGCTGAGCGGATCGAACTGCGAATCGGTCCGGCCCTGAAAACACTGCGCTCCCTCCCATCGGACGAACAGTTCGACTTTGCCTTCATCGACGCAGACAAAACCGGGTATCCGGACTACTACGAGGACGTTCTGGCTCGCCTCCGACCGGGCGGCCTGATGCTCTTGGACAACATGCTCCAGAGTGGTCGAGTCCTCGATAACGGCGAGAGTGGTGAGAGCACTGTCGCCATCCGTGCTCTCAACGAGGCCATTGCCGTTGACCCCCGTGTGAAAGTGGTGTTGATCCCCATTGGTGACGGCATCAGCTTCGTGCAGAAGATTGAGTGACGGGAGCGTTGATCGCAAGCGGCCCTCGACGGTCTACCGTCGGGTTGAACCGCACCACGACTGCAGGGAAGTGTGGGTAGCGAACCGAATACGCGTGGCGCCAGGAGACTGCTCGGGGGTGGCTGGTACGGAAGACCGCCGATGCCCCTCAGCTCATGAACTGTGGCTGATGGGAGTGATGGGTCGCCGAAGGGTCACATGCCAGCGCGGGTTGCACCTCACGGCTGCCTCGCACGTGGCGGACTGCCGAGGCCGGGGGGAAAACTACGGCCGCTCGTCGTTCAGCAGCACTTCGAGTCACCGTTCTAAGGTGTTGCGTCTGCCTGCCTGAAGCGCACCAATACCTTTGATCGGGTGGTGGTGAGCTGGACTCCGCTTTGGATCTTCCGGGTTGGAGGCAACATCGCCAATCGTACGCAATGAGGGGGAGGAACAAGATGGGAAGATTGGACGGAAAGGTCGCGATCGTGACCGGGGCGGGTGGCGGAATCGGCAGGGAGCACGCGCTACTCCTGGCCACGGAGGGTGCGCAAGTCGTCGTCAACGACATCGGCCTGCGCACTGGCGCCGACGCGGCGTCCGTGGTGTCCGAGATCACCGAGGCGGGAGGGGCGGCGGTGACGAGCACGGCTTCGGCCACCTTCGAAGGGGCCGAAGAGATCATCCAGACAGCCGTAGACTCGTTCGGCGGGGTGGACATCCTCGTGAACAACGCCACGGCAGGCGCCATGAACGACCTTTGGAAGTTCACCGAGGAGCAGTGGAACTCCACCATCGGCGTGAATGTTTCCGGGTACTTCGCCACCATTAGGGCGGCAGCACCGTACATGTGTCGAAAGGGCTCCGGAGCCATCGTCAACACGAGCTCCGGCTCCGGCTTCGGGCACCCGGCGATGATTGCCTACGCCACGGCCAAGGAGGGCGTCGTCGGCCTGACCCGAACGACCGCGAGGGAGATCGGTCGCTTCGGGGTGCGCTGCAACGCCATCCGGCCGTTCGCCACCGGCGTGTCGACTGCGGAGTACGCCAAGACCGCCGGCTCGTGGATGAGGGTCATGACCCTCACCATGGGCCCCGAGCCCGGTGTCGAGTCCCATCCCGACTTCGACCCGGAGCAGTTCCCACCCCGAAAGATCTCACCGCTGGTGGTGTGGCTCTGCACCGACGCCGCGGCCAATATCAACGGCCGCACCTTCCACGTCGGCGGCGATGAGGTGTCGCTCTTGTCGGAGCCGGCGCCAGAGCGCACAGTGACCCAACCCGGCGGCTGGGATCTCGACGGTCTCGATGCAAGCGGGCTCGGAGCCGGACTGACCAATCCGTTCACGCTGGACTCGTTTCCCGAGTTGAAGCAGTTCGACGGATGACGACAGTGGCCAATGGCCGGTCTATTGCGGCTGCCTCGGGTACGGAACGATTCTCTTCATGTAAGAATCCTCCGTGCTCAGGTGTCCAAGGGTAGGTGACCTTTCACCGGCATCGAATGGGCTCAAAGCAAACACTGCCTCTGAGTATCGGAGGGAGTGTGATTCCAACCCACGGAGGCTTGCCCCTCATGGCTTCTCAAGTGCGAACCGAGCGGTCCAACGGGTGACACTTCGTGCCCCTTAGCTGGTGGTTATCGTTGATCCGGTCCAGTGATTTTGTTCGAGTTCGCCGGAATCCGCCTGAGTCCATCGTCGAAATTATGGCCAGAATCTCGGGCCGTCCCCGTCTGCTCACGAGTGGCTCCCGGCGCGCAGGTGTTCTCGGGTCCGGTGGATCAGCTGCGGGTGCCCTCATGCCACTCCTGTGCAACTGCACATCCGGGCCACCTCAACTCAGAAGCTAAGTTCTCAGATCGACTCGGAAACAGGAGCAGAGAAGACGGTGACGCCGATGACACAGGATGGTCAGAGATGGGGTCCTAGATGCCCGGAGTGCGGGATGCCTCAGATACCCAATGACCAGCCACGTGAGGGCGACGCGGAGGGTCATACCCGTTGGAAGTGCATAAATGACGAAGGTTGTCTCAGAGCCAGGGACAACATCCTCGCTGATTAGGGCTCGAGATCCAAGATCCGGCCTTCGGCACGCCATCGTGGATCGATGGCGTCTCAGTGGATCGCAAGTTCCCACCAGCTCATCCATCGCCACCCGAGGGATTGCGATGCCGCGCCATCCGGATGGCTGGAAGCCCCCTTTGACGTTGCACTCGTCGGCCAACCCTCGAGAGATTTGAGGAGGAAGGCCGCCTCATCGACAGAAAGTACGAGCCGATCATTGGCGTTAGGCTGGTTTCCAGCTTGGCCTCGGCGATCTGTTGCGTGGACCCCCTTGAGCCCTCCAACTCTTTCAGGGCGCTGGAATGCGGCAGTTCGAATAGATTCGGGACGAACAACAAACTGGAGCAGCGACAACGTGCCGAGCTACGTTCCCGATGAAGACCGCTACCGGTCCATGACCTACCGCCGTTGTGGGCGCAGCGGCATCCTCTTGCCTGCTGTGTCGCTCGGCCNNCACATTTCGACCTTGCAAACAATTATGGGCCCCCCTACGGCAGCGCCGAGACCAACTTCGCCCGAATCCTCCACGACGACTTCCGCAACCACCGCGACGAGCTCCTGATCTCCACCAAGGCCGGTTGGGACATGTGGC
>PLSY01000376.1 GCA_003164275.1 Acidimicrobiaceae bacterium
GGACAATCGCATCTCGCGCCGAGCGGCGGCGGCCTTCCCGCCAGTCAGCGGGCTCGGGGAGGCTGCTCATTGATCACTATACTTATACGGCGTCTAAGAAAAGTCAATGAGTGTTGAACTCCGCAGCTCTTGCGGATCGCTCGATGCTTTCGGAATCCTGGAGGACACTCAAGAGGAGTCATCGAGGTGGCACCCGGTCATTCAGCAGATCGATCCTCATCGCATTGAACTTTCAAAGGGAACCAGGAACGGCCATGGACGATATCCACACGCCCTGAAGTGCCTGGTTGAGACTTCTATGTAGACGCTTCGTTCTTTCGTAGCGTTTAGAGGTCCAGATGGGTTAGCTCTCGAAGTGCCTGCCGTCGGCTCCGGCCGCCTGGCTTTCTAACGAGTGGCTTCTCGTCCGGACCTTGCCGCGGGTGGCTCGAAAGTGGAACGTGCACGAGATCCCAACCAGGAGTGCCCCCGCGTCCCCTAACCGACGACGAAGGAGGAACTTATGACAGTGATCATCGGGATCGACCCTCACAAGGCATCCCACACGGCTGTGGCCATCGGTCGTGACGAACAACTGCTGGCCGAGGTCAAGATCCGGGCCACCAGTCAGCAGACAGCGAAGCTCTTGGCCCGGGCCGAGCCGCTCGGAGAGCGAACGTGGGTCGTCGAGTCGGCTGGAGGGATGGGCTACCTGTTGTCCCAACAGTTGGTCGGGGCAGGCGAGCGGGTCCTCGATGTGCCGGCGACCCTGGCCTCGAGGGTACGGGTGCTCGGCATCGGGAAGTCCAACAAGAACGACCCGAACGATGCCCTGTCAGTGGCTATTGCCGCCCTCCGTTCGCCCCGGCTGCGGTCGGTCGAGCCCGCCAACCATCGGGAGGTGTTTCGTCTCCTGGCCAAGAGGAACAGTGACATCGGGAGGCTTCGCAACATCATCGTGTCTTGTCTCCATGCTGCTCAGATCAACCTCTCACCGGGCGGGATCTCCAAGGAACTCAACGCTTCTGACGCTGTGAGGCTGCTCGGCGACTTTGACCCGATCACCCCGGTGGAGCAGAGCCGTCACGACCTGGCTATCGAGCTGCTCGAGGACGTGAAGCGGCTCGATATGAAGCTGAAGGTGTCCCACAAGCGCATCAAGGAAGCAGTCAAGGCGTCAGGAACATCACTGACGGACATCTATGGGGTTGGCCCCATCCTGGCTTGCGCTCTGATTGGCTACACGGGCGATGTCCAGCGGTTCACCAACCGAGACCAGTTCGCCTCCTATGCCGGCGTTGCTCCCATCGAGCACTCGTCCGGAGGCATGGTCGTCCACCGTCTCAGCCGCCGTGGCAATCGACAGCTCAACCACGCCGTCCACATGGTGGCCATCTGCCAGATCCGACAGAAGGACTCCGAGGGCCGGGCTTACTTCGAGCGGAAGGTGGCGGGAGGCAAGACAAAGCGGGAAGCGATCCGGTCGCTCAAACGACAGGTCGGCAACATCGTCTATCGGCAGCTCCTCATCGACGCACACAAATAGGGGTCCGGGAGGACAAGCGGGAACGACTCTTAGCCTGCGTGACCGGCTCTCCACCCTGACGACCGGCTCTTCGGCGAAGTCACTCCCGGACCCACCAAACCTTAGGCAGTCGCGCCCCTCGGTGGGGGCTTGGCTCGTCGCGCCCGGGAGCCCTCAAACTTGCCCCCTTGACTCAAAGAGGATTCGGTAGGGGCGCATCCAACTCAAGCAAGCACGGACACCGCCTGGCCTGGCCCCAGAGGACACTGATCCGCATTCGGCAGCCGAAGCCGTGGGCGCCGTCGACCGTCCTCGGACCGGCGATCCAGCACACCCGACCGGGCGCCGAACAACGCGTCAGAACGACGTCCATCGCCATCCAACCCTCGGTCCACCCCCGCCGGGGCAGCAGTTGGCAGGGTGATCTACGATGAACCAGTCATCGGCGGAGCGGCGCATTCAGAACCAGACCTTCCTCCGAGGGCATCAACCGGAAGAGGTTCCCTTGCTCCACGCCCAACCGTCTCGGTCTTTGCCGCTTGCTGCCAGCGAATCGCGTAGTGGCCAATCGCTGTACTTCACGGAAGGCGGACCACGCCAAACCCAGGGCGCCGACGAGGAGGGCGTCACATTGCGTTGCACCGCTGACGGCACGGGCGACGGAGTTCTGACCACACGCTCGTTCGCTGCTGGTGAGACAGTCATGGTCGGTTTCCTGGTTGGGGCGCTGAAAGAGAACGACTCCCACGCCACACAGGTAGGTCCGGGTCGTTGGGCGCGCCACGGCGGGCTGGGACCGAAAGTGAACCACTCGTGCGACCCCAACTGCGGTGTGCGCCTCAATGATGAGCAAGCCTTCGACGTCGTCGCCCGCCAGCAAATTGACGCCGGGCAGGAACTGACCTTCGACTACGCAACGCGCAACTTCACCATCGACTACTTCCCGGCTGTGTGCCTGTGTGGTGCACCACGGTGCCGTGGCTCGGTTACTGGCTGGAAGGACCTGACCGCACCGCAAAAGGAAGGTTACGGGGACCTCGTCGCTCCCTATCTGCTCGCGATGGACAAGGACATACGGCTGGCTCACTCCGACACAGCCTCAACGGCCTGACTGCATTCGGATGCACTGCCCATGTGCCGTCGCTGGCGCTGCAAGTGTCGCGAGCACTGCCACCGGCTATCGGCCCCGGCAGCCGGCCGGATAATTCGCAGCTGGACTTCGACTGACGTGCAGAACCGTCTGTCGGAGAGCAACGACATCGTTGCCGCGCCCATGGCGAAGTAGACGGCACCGTGGACAACTCCATTGGGATTTCCGGTGCTCGTCTGCAATGGTGATCTGAGCACGGGCGCGATCCGAGGCAACTTGCTCGATGTCCAATCCCAGGAAGCGTTTCAGGGCGAAGTCGCCGTAGTTGGGAGCGGTAG
>PLSY01000258.1 GCA_003164275.1 Acidimicrobiaceae bacterium
TGCTCGAGGTCGAGTCGGCCAAGTCGGCGGCGTACTACGCCGGATGGGCCGCCGCCGAGGACTCCGACGAGCTGCCGGTCGTGGCCAGCCTGGCCAAGTCGTACTGCTCGGAGGCCTACTTCCACGCCGCCGCCGAGACCATTCAGATCCATGGTGGCATCGGCTTCACCTGGGAGCACCCGGCACACCTGTACTTCAAGAGGGCGAAGTCGTCGGAGCTGATGCTGGGCGATCCGTCCTACCACCGCGAGCTCCTGGCTCAGCGCATCGGCATCTGACCGCCCCAGCATGAGCACTCAGTACATGAGCCCTCTGGTCCTGACGCGAGGCGACACCGTGGTGATCTGTCCCGGCCTGGAACTGGCGTAGCGTTCCCCGGATGAGCAACCGAAGGAACCTCACCGCCTACCTCCTGCTCGGAGTCCTGTCCATCGTCGGTCTCGGGGCTGCCGTGCTCGGGATCGTCCAAGAGCCGAACAACGTGTCGTTGGGCGATGCGGTGACCAACACGCTGTCGGCCGCCAACTACTCGGAGGTCCTGACCGAGAACACCGCCCAGGGCCAACAGTCCGACTACCTGACCTTCCAGTCCCCCGACCGTCTCGGCGGCTACATCCAAAGTGGGGACAAGCGGACCTACGTCGTGGTCATCGGGAACGTCGAGTACCAGAGTGTGACAGTGAGCGCAGACGCGCCGACCTCGAGCCTCAAGTACTACCGCCAGGCCAGCCAGGGCGCAATCGCCCTCGACCCGGCCCACGGCTACCTCCCCTACGCCAAGCAGGCCAAGAACCCCTCAGGGTCGGACGGGACGTATACCTTCACCTTGACCAGGCAGGGCCAGACGGGGACATTCACCTACACGGTGTCGGGCAAGTACATCTCGTCTTTCAACCTGGTGGTCAAGAGCAACAAGGTCGATCTCACCATCTCCCAGGTGGGGACCTCCCCGCCCGTCGTGGCCCCGCCCGCCTCCCAAATCGCCGGGACGTCCAAATAGCAACGGGCCGGCTCGACGAGCCGGTTCTGCCGGTGCCAGACGGTTCGAAACAAGCTGAAAGGCCGGGTCGCTCTCGGGGCTCAGCCGTCGGGGGCTGACACGGCATCGTCGATGGCGTGGCGCATGGCCCTGGCATTGGCGTACGGGTCGTCGGCCTCGGTCAGCCAGCGGACGACCACAAAGTGCCTCCCCCCGGCGGCGGCCACTTCCCGCACCGAGAGGGGATCGAGTCCACCCGTGACCCAAACAGACCAGGGAGCCATGCCGACGGCCTCACTCACGTAGCCGAGCCCGGTCCCTGGCCTCCCGGGCTTCGTGGGCGTGGCCGTGACCGGCCCGGCGGAGATGTAGTCGACCACCGCTCCTTTGGTGCGGACGGCCTCTTCGAGCTCAGGACGGGCATGGGTCGAGAGGCCGATGATGGCCTCCCCGCCCATGACCGAGCGGGCCTCAGCGGCGTCCATGTCGTCTTGGCCGACATGGACGCCGTCGGCGCCGATGGCGGCGGCCAGCGCCGGATTGTCGTTCAGGACGAAGGGCACGCCGCGGTCGGCACAGACCTTCTGGACCAGTTTGGCCCGTTCAGCCAGGCGTATGTCGTCCAGGAGCTTCTCCCGGAGCTGGACGATGTCCACGCCCCCGTCGATGCATGATGCGACGAAGCCTTCGAGATCGGGGCGATCAGGTGTGCACAGGTACAGCCGGCGCGAGTCCAGGGCCCAACGGTCCGACCGAACGATCTGCTCGGTCAAGCCGGGGCCGATGCTTTGGCCTCGGCCTTCATCTTCTGCTTGAACTGCCGCACCTTGGCCAAGCTCTCGGGTGAGTTGATGTCGGCGACCGAGCGGAACGATCCGGCGTCGCTGTACGGAGCGGAGGCCTTCTTCCAGCCGGGGGGCTGCACCTCCAGCTGCTTGCCCAAGAGGGCGACAAAGATACGAGCCTTTTGCTCGCCGAATCCGGGAAGGGCCTTCACGTTGGCCAGCAGGGTCTTCCCGTCCGGAGCTGAGGTCCAGATGCCGGCCGGGTCACCGCCGTAGCTCTCGACGATCACCCGACAGACGTCTTGGACCCGAGTCGCCATGGACTTCGGGAATCGATGGAGAGCCGGGCGAAGACTGAAGAGTTCGGCGAGGGAATCGGGGTCCATGTGGGCGATGGCCTCGGCATCGAGCGTGCCGCCGAGGCGCTCTTGAAGGTCGAAGGGCGACCTGAAAGCGCGCTCCAACGGGACCTGCTGATCGAGCACCATGCCCACCAAAAGCGCCAGTGGATCCGTGCTCAGGAGCTCGTCGGCGGCTTCATTGCCACTCAGATACAGGGACATGACGTCAGCGTATGCGAGTTTCCATTCGCCGCTCGACGTCGTCGGCGGCCCGTGTCGCACGCGAGCCGGCTCACCTGAGGCATCCCGAGCCTTGCCCGAGGACACCACGGTGACGCCGTCGTGGGCCTTCAGTGCACACCCGAGATCGCGCATGTCGTGCTCAGGCCTGGACAGCGGCAATCATCGCCATAACGGCAGGATTAGCGTTCACGGGCACCAGGTGGGATGTGGTGTGTTCGTTGACCCACACTCGGAAGAGCTCGTCGGCGAAGCCCTGCCCCATCTGGTCGATGCCGGTGAAGTCCAGCTCGACGACTTCGAAGCCCTCTAGGCGTGTTCCGATCAGCTTGGCCTCCGTTCGCGACACGAAGTCACCCTCGCGGAAGAGTGCGACTTGGATCGTTGTCCGGTTGAATCGACTGGTGACCGGATCGGAGAGCTTGTCGTAGACCCCTTTTGGGGTGATCGGAGTGTCGCGTCGAATCTCACAATGCACCAGCGTTCCGGTCCGTGGTCTGTCCAGCCAGCCGATCGCGTAGTCGTCGATCTCATTGTTGACGGTCCAAACAAGGCGGTTCGCCGAGATGGAGAACGTGTCGACCATTCGGGATGTGAAGAAGATGCCCAGACCACTGTGGTGGGCCGGGTCCGTGGTCTGCTTTCCCTTGGAAAGCTCGCCGACCGCCTGAAAGTCATCTTCGAGCTGTCGGGACTGGCGGATCGAGGCGAAGGCTCCCATGCCATCGTCATCGATCTCGAAGGCGACCTTCTCCTGGCCCAAGAACCACCGCACGTTCACGGTGTCTCCCTTCGAGTGGTCGATGGCGTTGTTGACCATCTCCGTAAAGGCGAAGTTCAGGATCTGCATGAGGTTTGGGGTGTCCAGGATGTCCGGGCCAATGGTCCGGAAAGCTAGGCGCTGCTCGGCCCAGACCTCGTTCTCACTCAGTCCCGCCAGTTCGTAGTTGCTGGAGTGCTGTGCCTTGAGTCGGTAGCGGCTTGAGCGACGAGCGCCTTCTGCGACGAGCAGTCCGGACTCGACCATTCGGCTGAGGTGGTAGTGAGCCGCTTGCCGTGTGACCCCGGCGGCTGCGGCTACCTCGGATGAGGTGATGTAGGTCCGGGCAGCGAAGAGCCGCTCGATGGCTGCTGGAACGGTCTCGGTCCTACTCATGGATGGATGCCGTTTGACTCCCGTGCAGAGTCGCTCCTCGTGCTTTACTCCTTTACTCAACGCCTTCTAAGATAGCATTTTGAGTAAAAATGTCAATCATCTGTCGAGGGCAACGGTAATTTGAGTAAAAAAGTAAACTATTTCAGACGCAAGTAGCCAGCACCAGTCGGGCGGTGGACTTTCGGGCCACGGCAGCGGCGGTCCGTGCAGGACATTGACATGTATCGCGGTCCAGGCCTGGCCCGATTTCAGCAACCGCTTGGGCCCGCCTTCCAGCGCAGCACGGTCGACCCAAGCCCCATTACCCACGTCATCGACGCCCGGGCACTGGCTGGGCCGCAACCGTGAACTCCATCCCTGTCGCACCTGCTGGTTGAGGACCATGTCGATGAGGAGGGCCAGCGGGTTGCTCGAAACCAGCTTGTCGACCGGCACGTCGCCTGTCATCTGCAGCACCACGGCAGGCCAACTGACCGCCGATGGTGAGACCAACGGAGTCGGGGGCATCCGAATGGCGGCCCGTCACCGGAGCCTCGGCTGATCGGGCCGTGAAGGCTCCCGGGCGTCCTAGGGTTGCGACGAGCGCAGCATTGCCATGAGAGGTGGACCTTGCAGGTAGTCATTCTGGGTAGCGGAGGTCCGCTCCCGGACCCGGAGCGAGCCGGGCCCTCGACATTGGTCCGGACGTCGATTGGTGACCTGTTGTTCGACTGCGGGCGGGGAGTGTTGATGCGGGCCGCCGCCGTTCCATCGGGGGCGAACGCCTTCCGGGCACTGTTCCTCACCCATCTCCACAGTGATCACATCACCGACCTCAACGACATCTACACGGCGCGTTGGATCACGTCGTTCGCCCCGACTCCCCTGGCCGTCTTCGGGCCACGTGGCACGGCCGGCCTCTTCGACTCCGTTGAGGCCATGCTGGCGCCGGACATCAGTTACCGGCTCGAGCACCACGCCGACCTCCAGTGGAGGCCGTCCGCCGTCGTCACCGAGGTGGAGGTGGGGGTCATCCTCGAGCAGGGCGACGTGCGCGTTGTCGCCGCGCCCACCGACCACGCCCCTGTTCGGCCGACCGTCGGCTTCCGAGTGGAGGACGGCGAACGCTCGGTGGTCATCTCCGGTGACACGGTGCCATGTGAGGGCCTCGACGCACTCTGTGCCGGCGCCGACCTCCTCGTCCACACCGTCATCCGGCCCGATCTCATCGAGCCGATTGGGCTTCCTCGGCTCACCGACGTGCTCGACTACCACTCGTCAGTCGCCGACGCCGCCGCGACGGCGGAACGGAATGATGTCACAACGCTGGTCCTGACCCATTTGGTGCCTGCGCCCGCCCCGGGTGCTGAGCAGGACTGGCTCGACCAGGCCTTCGCTCACTTCGGTGGAACCGTGGTGTTGGCCTCAGACCTTTCCGTCATCGACGCGTAGCTCATCCCAACAGGGGCCGGCGGTTCGCGGTGGCCCGGGGGGGGTTGGTCGGGACCCCTTCTGCGGCCGACGCCACTCAGATCCCGAGCGCCTCACGGGTGCGCTCGAGCTCGGCAGGATCGGCGGTGGTCGGAACGAGGAAGAACTCATCGCAACCTGCCTCACGCGCTTGGTCGACGGCCAGTCGCAGGCTGGCTGGTGTGTTGACCGCCGCCGAGTTGGCCACTGTCTTCGCCATCCCCTCGTCGAAGATCTTCAGATAGTCGAAGACATAGTCACCGAGTTGGCGCTCGGCATCCGGGCCCAGGGCGTACCAGAGGCTTGCGGAGAAGTGTGGCTTCTCGGCCCGGCCCGCCTCGCTCCATGCCGCCTCGACCCTCTGGCGGTGTGCGCCCAGTGATTGTGCATCGACACTCGTGATCGAGCTGGGATCGTCGACACCGGCTGCCCACCTGGCTGCCCGGGCGAGCGCCTTGGGCCCAACGACGCCGGCCACCAGTGGAGGCCCGCCGGACTGGACGGGCGGAGGCCCGACCGGGTCCGAACCAGCAAACGGTGGCTCCTGTGCCCAGATGGCACGCATCTGGGCGACCTGGTCGTCCATTCGTTGCCAGCGATTGCCGAAGTCTGCGTCGATTGCCCGATAGTCCTGCTCGCGCCCACCCACGCCGATGCCCACCGTGAGGCGTCCGCTGCTCAGGCGATCGACCGAGGCCATGTCCTTGGCCACCTGGACGGCGTTGTGGGCCGGAAGCACGACGAGCGTCGTCCAGAGTCGAACCCTCTCGGTGAGGGCAGCCGCCGCGGCCAGCTGAACGGTGAGGGAGTGGCTGGTGTAGGTGATCCGCTCGGGCACGGCGAGGCTTGACCATGGTCCCTCGTCGATCGACCGGCACCAGCCGAGGACCTCGTCCCGTCCGTGGGGGAGCATGGTGGGCAGGGTCATGGCCAAATCCATCAACCATGCCTACCAGAGGCCACGCCCGCTTGCCGTCTGCGGGCAAGGCAGAGGCGCACTCGGCGGGGCGCCAAGCGGGGTCCCTCAGGGTTTGCTGCCCCACATCAGGATCTGTTGTCGTCTCGCGGCACGGCATCGCTCTGGTTGCGCCAAGGTTGGGGTGTCCGGGGTCGACTTGGAAGAGGACCCCGCCGAGCCGATCGCCAGTTCCTTTGGCCGGTAGTGTCGGCGTATGTCAGCCGAGTCGGGTGTGCGCTGCCTGGTGTTCGACGTCTTCGGGACCCTCGTCGACTGGCGCGGGTCGATCATCTCGGCCGGACATCGGATCGGGGACCCGAAGGGAGTGGTCGTCGATTGGGGTGCGCTGGCCGACGACTGGCGCCGGGAGGGCTACCTGGCGCCGATCCGGGACCTCATGGACGGTACAGCGCCGTGGCAGGAGGTCGAGGCCTTTTTGTCACCGAAACTGGTGGAGCTGTTGGACCGCGCCGGTGTCCAAGACCTCGACTCGGGGGAGATAGCCGAGCTCTGTCGCGTATGGGAGGAGCTTGACCCTTGGCCCGACTCTGTCCCGGGGCTCGAACGCCTGTGCCAGACATTCGTTCTCTCCCCGCTGTCGAACGGGAGCTTCGCCATGCTCACCAGGATGGCCAAGCGGGCCCGACTTCCATGGGACTGCGTCATCTCGAGTGCCCTCTTCCGCTCCTTCAAGCCGGATCCGGCGGTGTACCTCGGCGCCGCCGAGCTGTTGGGACTTCCTCCCCGAGAGGTGATGATGGTCGCTGCCCATGCCGCCGATCTGCGGGCTGCGGCCGCCTGCGGGATGCGGACGGCGTATGTGCCCCGGCCCCTGGAGTGGGGTCCGGACGCTCCGCCCGCCGAGCCAGTCGGCGACGAGTTCGATGTCGTCGCCGGTGACATGATCGACTTGGCCGGACAGCTCAGCCCGGGCTGAGTCCGAGCAGGCCTGGGGCTTCGCCCTACGCCCCACGAACCAGGCTGGTCACACCGACCAGGGGTCGGCGCTCTCCGGGTCGATGCCGTAGCGAGTGATGGCCTCGGTGACGGAGCTTGCGGGTATCGCACCAGCTGCTGCCAGGTCATGGAGGACGGCCACCACCACGTGGGCTGCGTCGACTTCGAAGAAGCGCCGCAGCACCTCTCGAGTGTCAGAGCGCCCGAATCCGTCAGTGCCGAGCGACGTGAAGCCCCGGGGCATCCAACGGGACACCTGGTCGGGCACGGCCCGCATGAAGTCGGTGACCGCCACGATCGGCCCCTCCGACTCGGACAGACACTGGGTCACGAACGGGATGCGAGGATCCTCTCCAGGATGGAGTCGGTTCCACCGCTCGACCGAGATGGCATCCTCACGGAGCGACTTGTAGGACGTGACCGACCATGCCTCGGCCTCGACGCCCCACTCGTCGGCCAGCATCCGCTGGGCCTCGACCGCCGCCTGCCATGCCGAGCCCGAGAACAACAACGTGGCTTTGGCCGAGTCGGGGCCCGGCGTTCTCTCACCGCTCGCCTGCTCCTCGGCCACGGCAGCGTCGAAGCGGTACATGCCCTTGATCGTCCCGAGGCGTACACGCTCAGCGTCGGCTTCCTCGACGGGTACGGCCGGCATGGGGTAGTTCTCGTTGTACAGGGTCAGGTACCAGATCCGGTCCTCAGGCTCAGGCCCGGTCATGCGCCGGATGCCGTCGTCGACGATGGTTGCCACCTCGTGTGAGAAAGCAGGGTCGTAGGCAGCGATGCTCGGCACCGTCGAGGCGAGGAGCAGGGAGTGGCCGTCTTGATGTTGGAGGCCTTCCCCGTTGAGCGTGGTTCGGCCAGCCGTGCAGCCGAGGAGGAACCCACGGCCGCGGCAGTCGTTGAGCGCCCAGATGAGATCGCCGACCCGCTGGAAGCCGAACATGGAATAGAAGAGGTAGAAGGGAATGACCGGTTCCCCCCAGGTGGCATAGGACGTGGCCGCGGCGGTGAAGGCTGCCATGGCCCCTGCCTCGGTGATGCCCTCTTGGAGCACCTGGCCGGAGGCACCCTCTGCATAGTGGAGGGCGAGGCCGGCGTCCACCGGGGTGTAGCGCTGGCCCAAGGGGGCGTAGATCTGCACTTCACTGATGATGGACTCGAGACCGAACGTCCGTGCCTCGTCAGAGACGATGGGCACGATGCGGTGGCCGATCGATTTGTCCCGAATGAGGGAGCGCAGCAGTCGGGCAAAGGCCATGGTCGTCGACACGGATTGGCGGCCAGAGCCGGCCAGGAGCTCGGCGAAGGCCGTTTTGGCCGGCGGGTCGAGGGGCTTCGGACGGACGATCCGCGACGGCAGTGGGCCGCCCAAGGACTTGCGGGACTGGGCGAGGTAGTTGGCGGCCGGCGACCCGGGGGCTGGTCGGTAGTAGGGAGGAAGGTCGGCGTCGAGGTCCCGCTCGGGAATCTCGTCGTGCAAGAAGAGACGGTTACGTAGGGCCAGTAGCTGGCTCTTGGTCATCTTTTTGATCTGATGGGTGGCATTGCGGGACTCGATCTCGGGACCGAGGGTCCATCCCTTGATGGTCTTGGCCAAGATGGCGGTCGGGGCTCCGACATGCTCGGTAGCTGCCTTGTAGGCGGCATAGAGCTTGCGGTAGTCGTGCCCGCCACGGGGGAGCGACTGGAGCTCCTCATCCGAGAGGTGGGCGACCAGCTCTCCGAGGCGGGGGTCCGGCCCGAAGAAGTGCTCCCGGATATAGGCGCCGGACTCGGTTGCGTACTTTTGGAACTCTCCGTCGACCGTCGAGTTCATCTTGTTGAGAAGGACCCCCTCGACGTCTTTGGCCAGCAGGTCGTCCCAGGTGCGACCCCAGATGACCTTGATGACGTTCCATCCCGCACCCCGAAAGAGTGCCTCGAACTCCTGGATGACCTTGC
>PLSY01000262.1 GCA_003164275.1 Acidimicrobiaceae bacterium
TCCGCAGCTACGTCTCGACGATGCGCAAGCAGGACGCCGACATCCTCGGCGGACTACGGCTGCTCTTCGAAGGTCAGGTCTGGCTGCCCGCCGGGCCTGAATAGTTACGTTGAGGATATGGAGTGGCCGCTCAATCCCCTCCATCAGCGTTGGATCAAAGTCTTTAGCACTCGAAACTCCGAACTGATCAATGACCGCTCCCCAGTTTGTGTGTACCTGACTAGACGGGCCAGAGATGCGGTCACCTGAAAAGGATTCAGAACGAGCAGCCGAGGCATTCGTGGTTGCAGCTGGGACGGGCTGAACTTCTCTGTTGCAATATCGACACACTGAGGCAGCCGGTTTGATGATTTCAGCACACCACGGGCACGGTCGGCCATTGGCGGATGCGAACTCGTCACCGTGCACTGCAGCCGCGAGGAGTGCTATCCGACGTTCTTCAACATCGACGGTGGGCTGGAGGAGCGCGACGATGAGCCAGCCAATTACTCCGAACAGGAGACCGAGTACGAAACCGAGGCCACCGCGCCCTTTCCCAGAGCCGATCCAATAGCCGACTCCTCCTCCGACAGCCACCCACAGAAGAAATAGAAATATGACTCCGCCCATGGTGACATTGTACCGAAGGCGTGCCTGTAAAGCTGGCAGCTATCGGCCTGCATAAGAACGGGTCTCAGTGGAAGATCGCTCAACTGACTCATTGATCCAGCAACCTCAATACGCCGAACCCTCATCAGCACGGGCCGGCCTGACAGGTCCCCATCGCCCACAAACTCGCGTGCGTAAACCATCATTCAGAGCGCTCCGTCGGGCAACGGTCCAAGAGCGGAGACCAGAGTGGGAGCTTTGAGGTGCTCCCTTGGAGACCAGAGGTCGTCTCGGTCATTTTGGTGAATACTCCACCCTAGGACCCCGGACAAGGCAGGCTGCTGGGATCCAACGCGACAAGGCCTGCGGTCGGTATATATGCGCAGTCTTCCCCTTCACCGATGGCCACGACCTTCCACGCTCCGTTGATGATCTGGGCGATCACATTGTCCGGACTCTCGTACTGGCCGGTGGAAGAAAGGTTGTTGACCTGCTGCTCCGCCCAGCCAGCGTTGCAGGTGGGCTGACTGACCGGTTGATATATATCCGTGTTCTCGGGGTTAGCAGCGACGTAGGCCGGCACTCCAGACATGATCGACGTCGTGGTGCAATTCGCAGTGCTGGGTCCGGCGCCAAACAGAATGCGCTTGGGGGCGTAGACGAACTTGGCGTATTGCTGGTTGCTCTCGTAGAGCGACGCAGACGTCGCGAGGAGCGTCAGCACGGTCGACACCAGGTCCCCAGTCACTTTGCTGGCGCCACCCAGCGACCCGATGTTGTCGGCGTTTGCGACTAGGAGGCCGGACCGCAGCGTCTCTGCCGCCACGGTGGCGTCGTCGGCGGCCGTGGCGACGCAGGCGGCATCACCGATGAAGTTCGATGCGGCGTGCAAGCAGGCGTGAGTAGAGGTGTCCAGGTCCGACATCGTCTGGGCGAAAGTGGAGACTGCGGTGTAGTCGCCCCATGCATCTGAGGGATAGACATCCGAGAGGAACTGCAGCCAGAAGAAGTCGTTCTCGTCGTCCGCCGCGTAGAGCTTGAACACCTGAGCCGCGCTGGTCACGGGGATCGTCACTTGATACCCCGGCGGGAGGATGGAGGGATCGGGATCGATGAGTGCCGCGGCCCGGGAGAGCCCGTCGACCGTGTCGGCCTTGCGGGTCCACCCGCCCGGAGGTTTGGTCGGGCCGGCATCGGCGAGGGGCAGGACTTGGACCAGAAGGTCGAGCGTGTTCTTAACGACGAGGTTCGACCCGTCGAAGCAGACCTGGAGTGGGAACTGTTCGGAGATGACCATCCGAGCAGCGCTCGCTCGGCAGAGCTGGCCATTCACAGGTGAGGCCGCGCCAACTTGCGGAGTAGCGACGACGAAAGCAGCGATTGCGGCCAGTGCGGACGTCACGGCAACGGCCCGGCGCAATCTCTTCATCAGGAACCCGCCGACGTACTGNNGGTGAGGGCCGCTCCCTCTGCGGCAATCGCTCCAGGCGTCGGCATCGGTGCCGACAGCGCCGATGTGGTCGAGGCAGCCGCCGCCATGGCCGAAGCCAGGGCCGGCGGAGCGCTCGATGCCAACTGTTGCAGCTCCGCTGTGACCTGGGTCACGTCGGATACAACGGCAGCGTGCTTCGCTGGCGTGTAAACGTCAGTCAGGGCGGCTGGGAGCTGGCGCAGCGCAGCCCCATTGGCGAGCTTCTGGCAGACGGGTGGCCCGGAGGCCTTTGGTGCGGGGGCCGCGGCCAGGGACCCTACCTGGGATGGCCCGGAACCACACGAGGTAAGGACGGCTGCGATGACGGCCATGCCCGTGAGCGTCAGGACCAGCCCACCGCGTGGCCTAACGCGGACCCCTCGTTCTCCCCGCCGCTGCATGTCACCCCGTTCCCGCCAGTCCGGTGCTGAGCTGGTCGTCATCGTAATAACTGACACTCGCGTCGAGCAACGTGCCTGCTGCCGTGACTACAGCATGTCGCTGAGTGCATGCACCGCCAGACAGTGGGGCTCACCGAGTCCAGCCAGAAAGACTGGACACCCACTTCGTGCCCCCAAACGTGCCCCACGCCACGGAGATTGACGGTTACTAACGGACAACACCGGGTAGTCCACATCGCACGTGATCAGGTCTTTCTCACTCTTCGGCAGGTCGCCGAATTGCCAATTTTGCACTTCCCAAGCTGGACACNNGCGAACCCCCGTGAACTTAGTTCACCGGGGTTTTCGCATTTTCTGGTAGCCCTTCGTCAGGTCAATCGTCGTCTGGGCGATGAGCTCACCTTCTTCCGAGACGACCCGGATGTCATCCCCGGCGATGTAGAGGCGCACACGGGTTCCCGCCCAGGGTCGGCCCACCCCGAGGTGGAGCATCCGATTGCCGAACCGCAGGCTGACCTTGCCGCCGACGTCGACCTTGTCGTGGCGGATGCG
>PLSY01000343.1 GCA_003164275.1 Acidimicrobiaceae bacterium
CTCGCGCTCGTCGAGGGGGAATCCAAGCCCCTGACGATGCCCGGTCTACCGGCCGGGCAGATCTTGGACGAGGTACGTGGGCTCTGAGGACCAAACACCCCAGAGCCCACGCTCGACGAGGGGGAATCCACTACCCCTCGCGATGCCCGGAGGAAGGGAGCCGGGCAGATCTTGGTCATCAGGATCCCGTCCACGCATTCGCGGGATCCGGTCGGACGGTCACCGGGATCTCGTGACCGGGAAATGCCAAGTCGTAGTCGCCAGGGACGGCGAAGAAGGACAGGGTGCCGAATCCGTCAGCCTGGATGGGGTTCGGCGCAGCGGTCCCAGTCGACTTGTCGGTGTACAGCGATGCGAGGGTCTGGGTGCCGTGGTTGTAGACACGAACGATCGCGTTCGATGGGAGGGCCATCACGATTGAGTACCGCCCGGTCTCGACGGTCATTTGACCCTCCCGGGGAGTAGGTACCGCTGGATGGGCTCAAGGGCGAGGTGCGGGTGGTTCATCGCCACGGTGATGCCGGCTGACTGCAAAACGAGAACCTGGACGCCATTGAGTAGCTCCTCGGTTGTCGGTGTCGGCAGGATCAACCGACGGCGATCGATCCCGGCGAGGTTCCCTAGAGAGGTGGCGGAGTGCTTCTCTCCTGCGGCGAGGAGCTCCGCGATTGCGGCCTGGGCGCCTGCAAGAGCTCTGGAAAGCTCCGCCGAGGTGACCTCGTATGTTTCCTTCGCGTGCTCAATACGAGCCACCTGGGCTTCCTCGTCGAGCCGGATCCGCTCCTCTTCCGCTCTGACTGCAGCACCCGCAGCACGACGTCTCGCCAGGTCGATCTCAGCCTGAGCATCGACGAGTTCCGAGCCTTTGACCCCTGAGTCGCCGGAGTCGATTCTGGCGTGGAGATCAGCGAGGACGGATTCCGCTGCAGCGACGCTATCCAACGCTGTTTGGTGTTCCTCGATCGCACTCATGCATTCCTCCGAACCGGGAGAACCTTGGCCCAGACTTCGCGGGCGTAAGCCTCCCGTTCGGGGTCGGACATCTCGGAGACGGCCCGACGCTGTTCGAAGTCCACCGCCTCGGTGATCACGGCCGGGGTGCCAGCGTGGGGACTGGGGGTTGACCGGGTGGCCACGAAGTTGCCCTCGCGGAGTTCCCGGGTGTGTTTGATCTCGTCCAACTTTTCGGCCAGAGCTTTGAGGTCGGCTTCGGTGAGATTTGTGGGCATTGCCTGCCTGCTTTCTGTTTTGACCGTGGTCACGATCGCTTCGGGTTTGAGTGCACGACGACGGCTGCGTCCGTTGGTGCGAAGTTCCTCCAGGGCGGACTCGAAGACATCTGATGGTTTCACTGGCTACGCCGACTCTTGACGCCACTCTTTGAACCGTTCGACTTCCGCACGGTCGAAGAGCATGTGTGGTTCACGTCGTGCAGGCGAGAGTCGCCCTCGGCGCACGTGGTCACGGATGTTCCCCGGCGTACAGCCGAACTCCTTCGCAAGATCGTTCGTTGTGCATTGCTCATAATTCGATTGTGACGGGATCTCAGAGATGGGGGCGGTTTGACTGACGCCACCGTCAGTGGACCAACGTTGGCCCTCCAGTTCCACGGCTCTGGTCCAGAGCATGTACCCCGGATTGAGTGTCCACCCGTTGCGGCGAGCCTTTTCCTCGTAGTCCCGATGTGCGGGCGTGGCATGGCGACAGACTTCGGAGGGTGTGATCAATCCGGCGAAGTAGAAGTCGGAGGGAAGTACGAACTTTCCCATTCACCAGCCACCTCCCAGTCCGTCAAGGTGATTGCTCAGGAGATCGGCCGGATTCATTGCGTACGCCCCGTTCAGGACTTGGATGGGCTGTCCGTCCAGAGCAGTGGTTGAAGGGCTCTCATCGAACAGGATCTCGAAGGCCGGTCTCACACCGTCAGTCAGTCGATGCACGGCCAGTGCGATTGCCACGGCTTGGTCGTCGTGCTGGCCGCTGTCGGCATCCAGTCGAGGGATGCCGGCGCTGTTCTCCACGATCCGCACGGAGGCCAACTCCTCGAGGAGGACCGGGTCGTTCGGGAGTGAGATCCTCCGGGACCGCAGCGCACGAAGGAGTGAGCCGGCCAGCCGTCCGACCGAAGTGCCGGTGAAGTCGAACTTGCTCGCCCCTATCCCCCGTTTGTTCAGGTTCTGCAGCAACCCAACGGCTTGGAAGGGATCGGCCAGGACTTCGCCCGGGTAGCGGTTGTGCGCCTCGACGATGGTCTCCTCCACCATCCTGAGGTCGACGGGCTGACGTTTGGTGCCCTGCCAGCGCCACAGACGGTCGATGATGACCCGTTCGGACTCCCCTATGCCCTCACGGTGGGCCACAACGAGGACTGTGGCGTCGTTCACCAAGCCGACATCGAGCGTCGTGACGTATCGGACACCGGGAATCGGGGGAACGGGGCCGTCGAGGACTGCAGCGGCTCTCAAGTCGTCGGCAGAGACGAGGGCATCCTCTGGCTGTGTCCAGCGGTTCTGCCAGAGGCGGGCGAATGCGGAGTCAGTCAGTGACCGGCGCTCGGCCTCGATCAGGTGTTGTGGGATCCACGGTGCGGGCGTGTGGACCATTGACACCCGCCACAGCTCCGACTCCTTCAGCGCCTGCTGGTAGACGGCGTGCGACCAGTGACCGGGACTGCCGGCCGTGGTGATGACCACTCCGACCGATCCGGCCACCTTCGGCAGTGCGGTAACGAGTGCCTCGTAGAACTTGCGGGCCTGTCGGGTGTCGGGCCATTGGGCGAGCTCATCGAACACCAGGCGAGAAGCTCGCAGACCGTAGGCACCGGCCGCATCAGCAGGAAGGACCTCGATCGATGCTCCGGATCCCTTGTGTATGGCACGGAGAGCCTGGACCTCGACCAGATCGGTGAGGCTTGATCGGTTGACGTAGCCCTCGATGCTGTCCAAGATCAGACCGGCCTGTCCACGGTCGGCAGCGGCCATGTAAGCGGGCGATGACGGAGTGATGGCACCCGCGACGAGGTCAGCCAGCATCATGCCGCCAGTGTCCTGGGTCTTGCTGTAGCCACGGGGTCTTCCGATCCAGTGACGTCGGGGTTCTCCAGCGGCGAGGATGGCTTTGGCGTCAGCGATCTGGATGTCGTCGGCACTGGCACCCCACGATCTGCCGTCCTCGTTCACCAGACCGGCGAGCACCTTGTACGAGTCTGCGATCACGAGTTGTCCTCGGTTCCTTGTGGGAGTGCTGCCTGAGTGTTCTCTTCACGGCTGGCGATGGCTTCCTCGCCTCGCTGCATCAAGTCGGCCAGGGTGATCTCTGACACCGCTGCGTTGGCCGCTGTGGCTCGCAATCGCCTCTCCCCCAGTGGATTGAGTCCAAGCTCGGTGGCGATCTTGTGGGCGAGGTTCGTGGCTGCGGTTAGTTGCTCATGGAGTCGACTGGGAACGGCTGCGATTCCCTTCTCGGCTTCGACCTTGATCACGTAGTTGTGCATGAGCTGCTCGCGTGCCGTCGCCTGCAGGTAACGGTTGACGGTCGGCAGGTAGTGCGGCTTGTCGCACCAAGGGGCGATCTCGAGGAGCGTCTCGTGGACTTCGGCGGCCATGACAGCGATGGCTCGCTCAGACCGTGCGCCATGCTTCAAGGCGATCACGTTGCCTTCGGTCGCAGTTGGCCAGGAGTAACCCCGAGCAGCCCCCTTACTGACCTGCGTTTCACCTGCTGGTTGCGGACTATCTACACCCGCTCTCGGCTCTTTGACCTGCTCTTTTGCCATGTTCGGCTCCTTTGGACCTTCGTTAGACCTGCTAGTTAGAGGTGTTTTCCCTGCTCCCGGGATTGCGCGCATCGTCTGGTGGAGACGTCGTCGTTCATGAAGAGGGAATCGTCTGGTGGAGGTGCTCCGTCCCACGCTTGAAACCACACCGCCTCACTCCCGGACTGGGCGGACTGGGCGGACTGGTTAGAAAAAGAGGGAGAAAAAGAGGAGGTCACAACCACACCGCCCACACCGCCCACACCGTCAAGGAGGGGAACTGGCGGACTGGACTGGCGGACTGGCTCAGGCAGCTCGAGGACCCAACCGACCCTCTTTCCGGTCTCTGGGTGGTTCTTCGCTTTGGCCTTCACCTTCAGGTCCTGTCTCGCTCTCTCGACGGTGCGGTCCGAGATCCCCGCTGCACGGGTCTGCTTCATCACCTCGACGGTTTCCATCGGCCCGTCTTTCAAGAGGACACGAACGAACTCTCGGGCTTCCTCTCGCTCGGTCCGTTCTCCAGGAGGGGCTGAGGCGGCCATGAGATCTTCGGCAGTGACAGAGCTCGTATCGACCCCGGTCACGTAGCCGCACTCCCAACGCTCGGCGTCACCTATCGAGAAGCCGACCCCAGCCGGCGGCATCTTGAAGTTGGACTTGCCGATTTGAGCCACACGGTGGCCGCCGGTCTCGTCGTTCGGATCCACTCCGAGGACCCAGACAATTCGGGCCACAGCAGTCCAGGCCGTCGAGCCGATCGCTGAGGTAACCGGATCACTGCCACCCTTTGGCGGGTGGGTGAGGCCGATGACCGCGCACCCACTTCGCTCAGCGGCTCCAGCAAGGGCTGACAGGGCGCTGCCGATGTTCCCGTAGTTGTGCGAGTCGCCGGCGACCGAATATCCCAGCCCGTCGATCGCTACGGCCTCGATCTTTTGCTCAGTGAGGACGTTTTCGAGGACATGGCAGTCCTGTGGCATACGCCACGGTCGGTGAAACGAGTTTCCGTCCTCGTCGAAGTCCTCAACGTCGTCAAGCACCAGGACCCGGGAGAGATCGGCGCCAGCAGCGTGGAGTCGGGCCACCAGACGATCAGCCGGCTCTTCGAGGGACAGAATCGCCGTTGTTACCGGGCCTTGCGGGGTCGAATCACCCGGCAGGCATGAACCCCGGCTCAACATGCCGAGAACCCAGGAGACGAAAGTTGTTTTCCCACTTCCCTGTCGACCGACGATGAGATGCAAGGCACCAATACAGAGCCAGTTGACCCAGAGCCACTCTGGTTTGGACGGCTGGATGAACTCGGCTCTCCGGAACGACATGCGAGGCGAAGAGCGCTGATCAGATTCCATCAGTCGGCCTCATGATCTCGATGAGGACATGGAACGCCCGGACGCTCGCTTCATCGGCTTCCATCTGGAGTCGGTGGCTATCTTCTTGCGAAGCTGTCGGGTATTTGCCGACCCTCCTACGTAGGTGCCAGTCCAACTCGCGCCTGAGGCGAACCGTCCGATTGTCCCAATCCACTCCAGGGTCAATTCCGGGATCCACACGGCTAGCGAACTCGGCCCGAACGACCGGGTCGATGTTTTCCCACCGCCATCGCTCTTCCCTTTTGGTCATGAGCTCGGCAAGGTGGCCCATCAAGGCGTCTACGTCCGTCATGACGCCACCGCCAGATCGTGGAGCGCTGCGTCGATCAACCTGATGGCTGCTTCGACGGTGAACTCCGAGTCCCAGGAGGGATCAAGGATCCCAGCGGCTAGGCCGGTCTGTGCAGCTTCCAACCTTGCGAGTGCGGTAGCCTTACGATCGATCGAGTTTGGCGACGAGATCTGAGGAGCGGCCCCTTGCGGGCCGTTTCTTCGCGTCATGACGCCCTGCTCGAGCGAGCTTGGGCGGACTTCAGGGCGAGGCGCGTGAAGTGGGCCTTCTTGGCTGCTTCTGCTCGGCGTTGACGCTCGGCTACTTCGAGAGTTCGGTCAGGATCAACCTGGTTCTCCCAGTAGCTAATCCGTCCTGGGCCGGCAGCTCGAGCAGCTTCGGTACCTTCAGCGCCGTTGTACCTTGCCGACTTCGCAAAGCCGCCAATACGGCTGATTAGTGCTCGACGCTCTGTTGTGAGCGGTGCAGGGGTGCGGGGCACTCTCCACCTCTTTCGAGGACGTGACCGGAGCCACCGGTCTGGAGTGCCTTAATTCAGGTCGGGCAATTGACTTCCGGCACAATGGTACACGGCACAACGGTGAAAGGGTGCGACACCCTTCCGCTCAGTGCGGTGGTTGAAGAGCCAGCGAGCACCTAACCTCGTCCACCGATCGCCTTGCGCATGCACCTACATAGGCGCTCTCAAGGGGCAATCGATCGAGCGGAAATATTCCATGGTCCGAGCAGACAACATGACGATAGGTACCGACGGAGGTCGGAGGGTGTTCGGGTTGGTGTCCCCAGATGTTCCAGATGAAGTAGCGCTGAGTGTGTATGAAGGTCTGTTTCATCGAAGCACGGATTTCGTCGTCCGTGTCGTGCTCTGCGGGCGTGTTCCGGCGAGTTCGGCGCTCGAAAGCAAAATCCCTTTCGAGTTGTGCAGCCGAAATTGTTGCCTCCCGTTTGCGATACTTGACCATAACAACCCCACCGAATTCGGTCTGATGCACCTCTCCCATGATCTTCCGGCAGGGCTTGCCCCGACCGTCCAAAACTGAGCACCGAATGACCAGTCTCTTTTGTCCTTCGGGGATTTCCAGAGTAAAGAGTTGTAGGTCGATCCACTCCAGGACGGTCCGCCAGTCCTCCCCGTTTTCTAGACGCATTCGAGCGGCCTGCTCGAGCTTATTCACAGTCGGTCGCCGGGGGACAGGCGGTGGAATGCGTCCCGGGCACGTTCGTCAGCTGCACTGGCCCCGTACCGATTGAGCATCTGACGAGAGCGCCAGCCGAACAGTCGCATGGCATCACCCTCGTTGCCACCAGCTGACAGCCACGCATGGGCTGCAGTGTGACGCAGCTGGTGTGGGTGCAGTCGGTCGATGCCAGCTTGAGCACATCGGCGCCGAAGGAGCTGAGCGACACCTGAGTCAGTCAACGGACCTTTTGATCCCAGCCACAGTGCGGGGGATGGTGCCAAGGCATGCCGGCCTCGCATCCTGAGATAACGATCGAGAGCCTGACCAGTCTTCGCCCCGAACGGAACGGCACGCGGACGGCTTCCCTTCCCCATCACGATGACGACCTTGTCAACGAAGTCGACGTCATCGAGTTTGAGGTGCGTCACTTCAGCGAGGCGGACGCCGCAGTCGATCATCACGCGAAGGATGGCGGTGTCTCTGCGCTCTTGATAGTCCTTCCCCTCGCACGCCTTCAGCAACTTCTTCAGGTCGTCGTCACTGACGACAGCTACCGGCACATCGGGAACGGTCGGGGGCTTCATGTTTGCCATCGGAGTCGACGTGATCTCTCCGTCTTCCATGGCCCACTTGAAGAACTGACGCAGGTCGCCGTAACGGACCTGCGCCGTTTTCGGCTTCCACCGCTCGAGCTGGTCAGCGATGAAGGCTTCGATGTGTTCCCGCGTGATGCGATCTACCTCTGTCGGCATCCCGACTCGCACGAGGAAGTCTCGGAAGAGAGCAGCGGTTTCGGTGTACCCCTTGATGGTTTTCGGGGACCGATTGCGAGCTCGGAGTGAGAGTTCGAACCCTCTCATCAACTCCGAGATGTCGTTCACGGCTACAGCGTTGCTAACTTGGATCACGTCGAGACCTCCTCAAGGTCTTGGCCACGCCCCGGGACCGCTGGAACGGTCGCCGGGGCCTTTTCTTTACCCATAACTTAGCTGCTGTAGAAGCGTAGTGCAAGCACTCTTGGAACTATTTCCCCTGGTAGTGGGCGCTATCGGACTCGAACCGATGACCTGCTGGTTGTAAGCCAGCTGCTCTAACCAACTGAGCTAAACGCCCGAAGGAGCCAACGCTACTGGCCGGCGGCGGTCATCAACTCCTCCAATAGGGAAGGTGTCCCCGCAGCGACTGGGGTTCGGCGGTCACCGTGCTCGAGCGTCACCAGCTCCCGGCCTTGGAACTCCCCAACTACTGCTCCGGCCTCGGTGCAGATGAGCATGCCACCCAGATAGTCCCAGCTGCCCAACTGGGATCCTCCGACCACCGCATATCCGTCGAGAACCCCCTCTGCCACTGCACAAAGGTCGAGAGCGGCAGCCCCGAGACCTCGGTACTGGGACCAACCGAAATATCGAGGCGGGTAGCCCGAAAACCCGATGATGGCCTCGCCCAGCGCCAGACACGAGGAAGCCGAGATGCTCGCCCCGTCACGTCTTGCGCCGCCTCCTCGCACCGCTTCAAAGCGGACCCCCGACGCCTGATTGACAACGACAGCCACCCGAGGGCCTTCGGCATCGAGAGCGCAGAGACTCGTGGCGTACCAGGGGATTCCTCGAGATGCATTGGTGCTTCCGTCAACTGGATCGATGACTACGACCACCGACCGATCCAGCCGGTGTGAGCCCGACTCTTCGGACATCACCCCCAGTCCGGCTCCGTCGAGAACGGCCAGGGCGGCCGCATCGGCTGCCAGGTCAGACCGATACTGGCCCTCGCGGGTGCCGGCCAGGCCCCAATCGGCCAAGTTGCCGAGGGCATCGGTGACCGCCGAGGCCGCATCGTGGAGCACCTTGAGCAGGGCGTCGTCATCCATGAGCCGACGTTACCGGACGTGCCGCAGGGCGGTAGGCTGACGCAACTGTGGCTGTCATCGATGTAGCCGGATATGTGGCTGATTTGAAGGACCATTCGGTGGACCATGGGTTCCACGTCCATGACGAACGGCACTTCGTTGAGACCTACTCCCTTCGCCAGGTGTGGGAGGTGGAACTGCATCCCGAGGATGGATGCGGTGGTCCGCTCGACCTCCACTTGGCCCTCGAGGTCGATCCGCGCACACTCCTCTCATTCGAGGACGCCGTTTTCGGTCTTCCCGAAGACGACGAGCCGCCAGATGAGTTCCATTTCCCTCTCACCTTCACCTGGGCCCTTCCCCCGCTCCCGAATGGACCTGACCTTCTGCGTCTGGCTATCGACCTCGCCGGTGTCGGTGGGATTGAGCTACCGCTCGAGGTGTCGGCCATCGACTCGTATGCCTCGGCTACCGATGCAGCCGAGCGTCGCCTCAATATCGTGACCCGATCGCCTGTTTCCCTGACTCGGATCCTGGCTGGCGAGGAGATGATGTGCGAGGTGTTCGATCGCTGCTTGTTGGTCAGTCGGTATCTGCTCGACTCGGCCGGCAGTTGGCTGGAGTGAGCGGGCGCCTGAGGCGGGGGCCGTTGGGAGGCCCAATGCTCGCGGCCTTGGCCGTACTTGGCCTGGGGGTTGCCCTTTGCGCTTGCGGCACCAGTGGGACTGGTCTCGCCCAGCAAGCGTGCGTGCACATCGATCGATCGATCGCCTACCTCCAGGAGTCCCACGAGCCGAACTATGCCGATCAGGCTGACCAGTTGCAGCAAAAGGCCTATCTCGAACTGCGCAAGGCCCTTCCCATCGCTTCGATGGCCGCGTACCACGATGGCCAGTGGCAGTCACTCATGACCACGGTTTCAGAGAGCAACCGGGTGCCCGAGGCCACGTTGATCTCGGCCCTGAAGGCCCAGTGCAGTCAGGCCAATAGCTCGACGTTCGGCAATCCACCGCCGCCCTCTTCTATCCCTCCGCCAGCACCCGTCTCCACCTCCCCTTGAGGGAGGCCACCACCGGCGATGAGTGGAGGCCTCGGCCTACCGCACCGGGCTGAGTGGCAGCCCGCTCATCTGTAGGCGCCCGACCCTGACCGCCTCGGGCAGGAGGAGCGAGTCGAGCCACTGGCCGGCCGCGGCCGTCGGAACGATGTGGACGCCATCTCCGTCACGGATCTGGACACCATTGAACGAAGTCGTATAGATGCCGCCGGGGCACAGATCCTGCCCGAAGTCGGTGAGCTCCACCGTGCTCGGGTGCTCGGCGGCCACCTGTCTCACCATCGCGTTATAGGCGGCAAGACGGGAGAGCGAGTCCTCGGGCCACGGCTCGCCGTTGTCCTGTTCCCCTGATGAGAAGCAGGGGGAGGTCATTAGCATCATGGTCGCTCCCGTCGATGTGCCGACTTGCACTGCCTGTTCCAGTGACTGCTTCAGTTGGGCATCGAACTGAGGATCGCCGATGTGCGTCCACCGGCCGTCGATGAGGCGATCTGACACCTCCCATCGTCCGGCGAGCAACATCACCACGTTTGGCTTGAACTCCTCCAGGTCGGTCTTCCACTGAGCCGGCCACAGCTCTGACGCAGGTGAGGCTGTGTTGCATTGGGGGACCATGGTGTTGCTCACGCCGTGGGTCCGGTAGCGGGTGCTTCGCAGCACTCCGCAACCGACGATGGCCCCGTTGTCGATGTTCACGTCGTAGGCATTCTGGGGCTGACTGGCCAGCATGGCGAAACCGGCTCGCCACGCCACCGAGTCGCCGAAGACCATGACTTTGACCCGAGGCCCGGTGTATTGCGGGCCGACCATCTTTCCGGTGTTCGCCGCCTCGGCCGTGGTCGGAACGGTGGCGGCAACCGTTACCACCACCACAATCAGGACTGCAATCGAGGTGAGAACCCATCCCCGCCACTCCTTCGTCGAGAGAATCCTTCTCTGCCTTATGGGCTGCTCCACGAGATAGAACGACGCGGTGGCAACCAGCAAGGTGGCACAGATGCGCAAGGTCAGCAGCGGATAGCCGTAAAGACGGAGGCGCTCCCCGCTCAGAAGCTCGAAGAGGGGAAAGTGCCACAGATAGGCGCCATAAGAGATCTTGCCGATGTAACGAAAGACCGGATTGCCAAGGGCCTGGGCCAGGGCTCCGGTCTGGGCGGTGATGGCACAGAAGATGACGAGGGCGACACCGAGGGCGAAGAGGAAATAGCCCCCCTTGAAGAGGAAGGCTCCCGGCCCGGTCACATGGGACCAGAGGTAGAAGGCAGCACCGACCGCCGACCAGCTCAGGACCTGGAGGATCAGGCGGGCTCGGGACGATTGGATCTCCCAGGCCCTGATGGGCACCGCACCGGGGCCGCGACGGCGATGGCGGTCTCGGCGGTGCGGGTGGGGTGGGAAGGCGCCGGCCGTGCCGGCAGCGGGATGAGCACGCTCGATGCGGGCCATACGACTCGTTGCCGGGTCAGGTTCGACGATGGCGACTCGCCGTTGAGCCCAAATGGCCATCCCGACGGCCAGGGCGGCACCAATGAGGATGTCTTGGGAGCGTGTGTCGGTACCTTCATACAGGCGCATGATCGATGCTCCGCCCTCATAGGACCACCTCATGTCCACAGCCGAGACGATGGCTCCGATGACGGCGACGGCGAGAACTGGGAACAGACGCCTTTCCGGGCGGAGTTTTCGACCGAGATGGAGCATTCCGAGCACCACCGGGGGCCAGATGATGTAGAACTGCTCCTCGATTGACAATGACCACATGTGCTGGAGCGGTGACGGCTGGGCGGTCAGGCTGAAGTAGCTGGTGCCAGCGACGATGAAGTGCCAGTTGGCCACGTAGAACAGGGTCGACAACGAGTCGAGGCGCAGATTGGCGAACTCGCCGGGCGTAGCAAAGACCTTGGCGTAGATTGCCACTCCGACCAGCATCACGAGAAGCGCGGGCAGCAGCCGCCGGGCCCGCCGGGCCCAGAACTGCCCGAGCCTGACACTCAATCGCCTGGCCCACTCCCCCAAGAGGAGCGAGGTGATGAGGAACCCCGACAGCACGAAGAAGACGTCGATGGCCAGAAAACCGCCACTGGCCACAGGCGCTCCGCCGTGATACATCATGACCCCGAGCACGGCGACGGCCCGAAGTCCGTCGAGGGCTGGCACGTAGCTGAAGACGATGGGACGCCCGCGCTCGACCTTGACGGTCACCGTGGGACTCCGGAGTGACTTGGTGGCCGCGTGGGCGCCTGAACTCATGAGCGTTGGGGTGCCTCCACGATTGCCGGATCGGCTGGGGTGCGAGTGCCGACCGAGCACCTGGGCCAATATGTTGGCAGATCCCCTGGCGAGCGCGTACGCGGCGGGGACGCCGAGCGAGCGCGCTCCGCCCTCAGTGCGATTTCTGTCGGCGAAGGGCGCCGCCCGACGGGCCCGCCTCGGCTACAGAGTCGGGGTGTAGCCGGCCGGCAAGTTGATGGTCTTCTTCTCGAGGAACAGCTCGAGACCATCCTCTCCGAACTCCCGACCGACGCCCGATGACTTGTAGCCGCCGAAAGGCGAGGAGAAGTCGATTGGCACGTTTGAGTTGACCATGTAGGTTCCCGTACGGATTTGACGGGCCACCTCGAGTCCCCGGTCATTGGACCCGCTGTAGACGGCACCGCAAAGTCCGTATTCGGAGTCGTTGGCGA
>PLSY01000409.1 GCA_003164275.1 Acidimicrobiaceae bacterium
CGATCCATCCGCGTATCGTGTCGGCCGGGATCGCTCGATGTTCGATGCCGAATCGGCGCTGGAACAGGAGCGGCATCGGCGCATTCCAGACGCGCTCGTGAGAGTCGTAGGAGGTGACGCAGGTGACGGCTCCGTCGTGTCCTCGGATCCGGTTGATGGTCGTGGCGAGGACATCAGCCAGCTCCGGGCTGATGACCAACAGTCGCTCGGTATCGGTCTTGGAGGGCGCGATCTGCAACAAGGGCACCGTCTCGCCCGTGCCGGGGACCGTGTATTGGATAAGGCTGTGATGGCTGAGCTCGGTGAGCTCTTCGATCCGGATCCCGGTATGTCGCAGCGTCTCCACCGCCGCCCAGGTCCAAAACGCCCGATCCTCCTCGCCCGTCGCATCCCGGCGTTTGGGTCTCTCCGGGTCGGTGACCCACACCCGTGCCATGCGGTCGCCACTCCCTTTAACACGATGCATTGTCCGGTCCCCGATCGTGAAGGGTGCACCGGCCTCGGTGGCCTCAGCGGTCTGCAGACAGGCGGCCGTCGCGAGCCGTTCATCGTCGACCCGAGTCTGGAGCATCGCCAGGAGAGGGAGCCGCTCCCGGGTTCGCTGGTCCATCCGTGACTTTCGGGAGCGAATCTCCTTTTGGCGTGTGAGGTCTTCTGGGCGGATCGGACACGGCGCTGCCCACGGTCCCCAGCGAGCGGGATCTTCCATCGCCCACTGCGCGATGTCGAGGTAGAAGCCACGCACCGCTGCCAGAGCGCCTCTGGAATCCGCTCGGCGTTCGGAGGTCTCGGATGTCTGACCATTTGCTCCGATCACTCGCCGGGTCTTCATCGTCATGCGCTGCTTCCATGCCGCCGAAACTTCGGGCGCCAGTCTCAACGAGACAATGCCGGGGTGGTGGCGTTCCAGATCCCGCCAGAACAGCCCTCCCAGGTTGAAGGCCAGGTTCCGCAAGGTCGTGTGGTCGAGCATCGGCTGGCGCTCGGCCAGGTAGGCGACGAGCAGGTCGCGAACGGGGCGGCACTCGATGGCATAGCGGTCGATCAGCTGGGCCGGGCTGAACTGGCCGCACGTGCCGAAAGCGCGGAGCGTCATCGGAGCCTCGGACCCGAAGACGCCCATTTCGTGGAGTAGCTGATAGAAGCTCATGGCCTTGTTCGACCGGAGCGTTCGTCCGTCGATTGCCAGCGAGAGCTCGAGGCAGTCGCCGACGGTGACATCGCGGAGCGTCCCTCCCTTGACCACGAGGATGGTGGCGGCACGACGTAAGGCAGCCGCCTTCATGGTCCGTCCCGCCGGTGAGGCGTCACAGAGAGCGCCGAGCTCGGCGAAGCCACCGGGGTCTCGCAGCTTCGCCATCAACGGGACCAGGTTCTGCGGTGCCCGAGGACTGAGGAGCCACTCCAAGCTCGGACGGATCACGTCGGCACAGACCAGCATGAGCGCACAGACCCGGAGGTTGCTCGACAAGGACACCCCGCAATCCGGCCTCTGCGGGCGAGCCCAAGCCAGCATCGGTTTCCACCAATCGGCGTTACCCGCCGCGTTCGCCCCACTGGCCTCCCACCGCTGCTGCCAGGTGTCACCCGACTGGTCGGACAACCAGCCCAGTAGCCGGGCCATCCCCAGCCGACGCCGTTGCTGTGCCCCGGCCTCGTCGAGATCGAACGAAGCTGCGAGCATCTGGGCCAGCAACGGTTCGCACTGCTGTTCGGTCAACGGCCAGGTCTTCACCGGATTTCGGGGCGGAAACCGTTGCCAGAGCTGGAGCATGTCCGGGCCGATTGACGGTGCACTGACGCCGATCCGAACCTGATCTTCAAGGACGGTCACGAGTTCCGCCCACCGAACAACACGTCCAGCGATTCCCGCCGATAGCTGCTCGGTATGTCCTCCCCGCTGCTCTGTGGCCCGTTCGCCGTCGCCAAGGGTTGACGCCGCCGATGGTGAGCGAGGACCCCAGCAATCACGTCGCCGGGCATCGGCGTCAGGTACAACTGCGTCGTTGACAGACGGGCGTGCCCGAGTACCCACTGAACGTCGGCCAACGGCAGCGCCGGATCTCGTGCCATCCGGTAGGCAGCAGTGTGGCGAAGGTCGTGCAAAGTCCAGTTTGCACCGAGCGCCGCGCTGGCACGGGTGAACATGGCTCGAGCCGCGTGGTAGGTCAACGGCCGGAACGGGCGACGGCGCGTCCACCACAACGGATCATCAGGACCGGTCGGTATTTCCTCATCCATCTCGGACTGATAGAGCCGCAGCCACACGAACGCATCCGGCGAAGCCGGGAGCGGTTGGATCGCACGGGATCCCTTGCGAATCACCGTGACCAGCTGATGGCCGGGGTCGACATCGCTACAGTGCGCGCCGAGCAGCTCCGAGGCGCGGGCAGCGGTCGACACCCACAGGGCGACCAATGCTCGATCGCGGTGCGAGCCGAGTTCGGCGAACACCCGGTTGAACAACGCATCGGGAATGCAGCGGGGGACCCGCTGGGCCACTCTCGGCCGGTAGAGGCCCACCCGATCATTGCGGTAGGGCTCCATCGGGTTGTGATGGGCATTGGCTCTGCCACCGCTGCGATCTCTCGAGAGCGGGAACGGGTTGACCATCGGACCTGTCCCGACATCGCGGTGGAAGTCGTAGAAGATCCGCAGCACGGTCTCCGAGTGCGCACGCGTCGTGGTCGCGTACGTTCGCCCGGGACGGGTCTTGCCGGTCACCGGGTTCGGCGCGTTGCTCACCGATGGGCCGGCGGCGGGAGCTCGTCTCGTCTTGTCTGCACATGCCAGCCATCGGCAGAAGTCACGGGCTTCTATTCGGGTTGCCTGGTCCCAGGGGACCTCGATGGCCCAGATGAACCGGAACCATCGCAGGAGGTCCATCGCATAGGACCGCTGCGTTGACACCGACCGGCCTGATGCCTGCAGATCCTTCAGGAACGCTGCGACCGCGGTCACCGGATCGCCAGCGGCATCGATCATCCGGATCGGCTCCCACAAGTCGCCACATGCGTCGACGGCGCCCGCCCTCGGCACGACCAGCGTCGATAGATCGCGTTCCTCGCTCATGGATCGGGACCGTAGCCAGCTCGGACTCTCGGCCGATGCGATACCCCCAGGCCCAACGACACGTAGTTCAGTCAACAGGAGTAGCCGTAGCCGGCACCGTGCTTG
>PLSY01000384.1 GCA_003164275.1 Acidimicrobiaceae bacterium
ATGCCACCGACGCCACCAACGCCTCTCGGACCATGCTCTACGACATCGTGGCGAGACGATGGTCCGATGAGCTCGCCTCCCTGTTCGACATACCTTTGGACGCCCTGGCCGAGGTCCGACCCTCGTGTGGGCGCTTCGGCCAGGTGGTGGCATCGGCCATCGGGCCGCTCTCACCGCTCAGCGGCGTCCCGGTCAGTGGCGTAGCCGGCGATCAGCATGCCGCCCTCTTCGGCCAGGCCTGCTNNGACCAGCACGCCGCCCTCTTCGGCCAGGCCTGCTTCGACCCGGGCATGACCAAGGTGACCTTCGGCACCGGGACGTTCGTGCTCATGAACACCGGCTCCGTCTGCCCGGAGCCGGTCGAGGGTCTCCTCACCACTTTGGCCTGGGACCTCGGGGCCGAAAGGAACATCGGTGTCGGTGGAGGGCCGGCGGGCGGCCGCTCACCGGTCTCCTACGCCCTGGAGGGGTCGGTGTTCTCCTCGGGGGCCGGCGTCCAGTGGTTGAGAGACGGGCTGGGCCTTATCGCCGAGTCCTCCGACCTGGAGCCACTTGCCCGGTCCGTCGAGTCGAGCGACGGGGTGACCATCGTGCCCGCCTTCACCGGACTGGGCAGTCCCCATTGGGACCCGCATGCCCGTGGCACCATCGTCGGGTTGTCCAGGGGAACGGGTCGCGGCCAGTTGGCTCGGGCCATGGTCGAAGCCATGAGTTTCCAAGCCAGGGACGTCATCGACACCATGACGACGCCGGCCGTCGATCCCTCGGTTCTGCGGGTGGACGGCGGTGCGGCGGCCATGGGCCTGCTCTTGGGCCTGTTGGCCGACCAGACCCGGCTCTCCGTCGTCCGACCGCAATCGATCGAGACCACGGCCATCGGTGCTGCCACACTGGCCGGCCTGGCCGAGGGCATCTGGGGCTCGCTCGATGAGCTGAGCGACCTCTGGCAGGCCGAGGCCGAGTTCGGCCCCACGGCCGAGGCCACAGACGTCCATGCCGCCCATGACGCCTGGCTCCGCGCTGTCGATCGCTCCCGCCACTGGGCGGGCTGACCGGCGTCAGCCCCCGGCCGACTCGGGAGTCCTGCCTCGCCATCCATGGTCGGCGATCTCCGTCATGATCCAGATCCACTGACGCTCGCGGTCTCGCAGCACCGGGCTCACCCGGCCGACGATGATCAGCTTGTCGGCCTGGATCATGGTGGCCGTGGCCACGGCCCCGTCCTCTTCCACCGAGTACGGGGGCGGGCTCATCGACTGGAGGGCCACGGCATTCAGGTGGTCGGGATCGGGCGGCTGGCCGACACAGGTGACCATCTCCGACGAGTCGAGGTCGACGACGGCGACATACGTGGCGGCCAGGCTCTGGTGCACCCGAGTGGCCAGACGCTCCAACAGCTGGAGGGACGAATGCTGCTCGAAGAACTCGGTCGCCACCTCGAGCAGCTCGGTGTTGCGGTCGGGCAGGGGCCCGTCGATGGAGCGCACCGACTCGATCGTGACCCCGTCCACCTCGAGGACCTCGTCGCGCAGCAGCTCGATGAGGTTGTCGTCGGCCAGGCCGACTCCGAGCTCGTCGACGACGACCCCGTCATGGCGCTGGAGGATGTCGATGGAGATGACATCGCCCCCGACCGAGCCGATGCGGCTGGCTACCGCTCCCAAGGCTCCGGGCCGGTCGGGAAGATGCATCCTGATCAGGTAGTTGAACACGTCGTCCACGCTAGGCCGTCACTGTGTACGCATTGTTTCCGGTGGATTACGAGATGCAACTCAGAGTCGCTGACCTGGGCGGCGGGACCCGGTGAGCGGTCGACGGCCTCGGGCGGCGCGGAAGGAGCCACACGGGAGCGGCCACAAGGGAGGGGGCGGTTTGCCGGCCGGTCCGGCTTATCAGCTCAACTGGCACCGGCTCGCTTGGCGTAGACGTCGACGTAGTCCTGGCCCGAGAGGCGGCCGATCTCAGCCATGAGGGCATCGGTCAGCTCCCGCAGCCCGGTCGGCTCGGGGCCGGGGAGCGCCGCGCCGGCCAGGGCCCCGGCGACCGGCTCGACGGTCAACTGGCCACAGCGGCCCGTCGTCACCTTGGCGCCATGGCGCAGGAAGCTGACCGGGGGGCCGAATCGGACGGTGACGGTGTGGAACGGTCGCATGAGCCGGCTGCCGGGGGGCTGTACGCACCGCGTGCCGACGATGCCGACCGGGATGACCGGGACATCACAGCCGAGGGAGAGACGGGCGACGCCCGTGTGGCCCTTGTGGAGGCGCTCATCGGGGGCACGCGTCCCCTCTGGGTAGATGCCGAGCAGTTGGCCGGCGTTCAGCACCTTGATCGCCGTGTCGAGTGCCCGTTGCGACGCGTCCCCTCCCCCTCGCTGCATGGGTATCTGGCCGACCGCCCTAAAGAACCAGGACGTCCGCCAGCTCTCGAAGTACTCGGCCTTGGCCACATACGTGAGCCGGCGCCGGAGGACGAGGGGCAAGAAGAACGAGTCGCAGAACGACTGGTGGTTGGCGGCGAGGACGGCCGGGCCGTCGGAGGGAATGTTCTCCGAGCCCTCGATCCTGACTCGCCAGAACAGGAAGAAGATCGGGCTCAACAGCCCCTTCAGGATCCAGTAGGCCACAGGCCACGGTATCCGCGGGCGCGCCAGCGTGCACGGACGGCGACGATGACCCGAAGAGGGCGACCTGCCGTCCCTTACGCGCCCTGATCGGCCCATCGGACTGGCACCGACGCAGTGCACGGGTGACCGCCCCAGCCCGAGTGGTGGGTGGGTGCCGTAGTCTGGAACTCCCAGTTGGAGGGTGATCTCCGGTTCCCCGCGTACATCGAGGCCACAGACGAATGAGCGTTCGGACAACCAGCACCGGTCAACGGACCCTGCTCATCGACCTAGGCGACGTCGGCAAGAGCGTGAAAGGGGTGGCGAGGGTCCAGACCTCGTTGGCCCCACAACTCGCCGCTCTCGCTCCCGAGCGGTATGAGGCGGTGTGCACGCCAGTCGGCAAAGAGATCATCGACGGGTTGGACCTCGGCATTCCGATCCATGTCGTCCGCAACGCGCCTGGGACCGTGTGGGAGCAGGTCGTCCTGCCGACCGTCGCCACCCGCCTCAGGGCGTCGGCCCTCTATGCCCATAGGGAATGCGGCGCTCTGTGGGGTCCGCGCCTCGTGCTACACGTTCCCGAGGACCCCGAGATCAGGTGGCGACGTGAGCCGACCTCAGACGCACGCGAACTGGCCCGTCGGCGCTACAGCCGCACGATGATGAACCGATCGCTCGCTCGCTCCACCGTGGTGGCGTCCACCAATGCCACCCTCAGGGACCTAGAAGAGAACCACCATCTGGCCCCGGGCCGGGCGACGGTCGTGCCCCTCGGCGTCGACCTCGACCTCTTCCGACCCGGCCGGAGCGTGCCCGACCCTCGTCCCTACTTCTTCCACCTGGCATCGTCGGACGAGCGGGACCGCACCGCGCTCCTCGTGCGTGGCTTCGCCCGGTACCGTCTCGACCGGCCGACCGGTGCCCGCCTGGTCATCGGGGGGGCGCTCGGCTCCCAGGCCACTGAGATCGAGCGACTCATTACCGATCTGAACATCGCTGAAGACACCGATCTGCTCGGCCGGGTGAGCGACGACGAACTGGCCGACCGCTACGCCGGGGCCGTCGCCACCGTCCAGGCCTCTCCCGACGAGGGCTTCGGACTCCAGGCCCTCGAGGCGATGGCATGTGGATCGCTGGTCATCTCGACCCCGGCAGAAGCGGTGAGAGAGGTGGTCGGAGAAGGCGTCGTCCTGTGGGCCGAGCCCGAGTTCGAGGCCATCGCCGATGCCCTCCGGGCCGCCTCTGACGGCGTCGACCTGTCCGTTCGGGCGACCACGGTGAACCGCCAACGCGCCGAGCACTTCTCTTGGGGACGCGCCGCTCGTTCGCTCCATGCCCTACTCACCGCCCATTGAAGGTCAAGGTGGAGCTCGCCGAGCTCACGAGGCGCCCGGCGCTCTGTCGCTGTCGCATTGACCGCAGCGCCGGGCGGCCGTAGCGTCGATCGCCCATGGCCCGCCGACTCACCCCACGAGGTACCCGGCGTCGGGCCGAGCTCGTCGACTACGCCACCCGGGCCTTCGCCGCCAACGGATACCACGCCACCTCGGTGGACAGCATCGTCGACGGCCTGGGAGTCGGGAAGGGCGTTTTCTACTGGTACTTCTCGTCGAAGGAGGACCTGCTGCGAGAGCTGCTCACCGCGGCCCTCCGCTCGATGCGCCTGGCCCAGCGGGAGGCGATCGCTGGCGAACACGATCCGGCCCGCCGCATCGAACAAGGCATCAGGGCCTCCCTACTGTGGCTCGCCGAGCACCGTGACCTGGTCATGCTCATGGAGTTCGCACGCCTCGATGAGCGCTTCGCCCCGTTCATGCGCCTCGGTGACCAACAGATGGTGGCCGACGCCCAGCCCCATGTCAGTGCGGGAATCACTGCAGGGCTCCTCCGGGGCGAGGACCCGGTCGTGCTCACCATGGCCATCGTCGGCGTGACCTCCCACCTGGCCCGGACCCTGGTCCTCGAGCGCGGTGAGGACCCTGAGCGGGTAGCCAGGGTGGTCATCGCCTTTTGCCGACAGGGCTACCTGTCCGACAACGCCCTGCAGGCCACGAGAACGGCGTGACTGCCATCGGGGAGTTCGCTGCCCGGCCATTCGTCGAGGGGCTGTACTTCGGGGAATGCCCGCGCTGGCACGACGGGCGCCTGTGGTACTCGGACTTCTTCGCCAACACGGTGTCCTCGGCCGGCGCCACCGGTGACACACGAGTCGAGGTGGCGGTGGCCGATGAGCCGGCCGGCCTCGGATGGCTTCCCGATGGTCGCCTCTTGGTGGTGGCGAGAAAAGCTCGCACCGTGCTCCGAGTCGAGCCCGACGGGCGCCAGGTCGAGCACGGCGACCTGCGAGGGCTGGCCGGCTTCCACTGCAACGACATGGTGGTGGACGCGGCCGGGCGGGCCTATGTGGGCAACTTCGGCTTCGATCTCGACCGGTTCGTGGCCGAGCGGGGAGGTGCCGCCCTCTACCGGCCACCGGGGGCACCCGAGGCCTCACTGCTCTGGGTCGATCCCGACGGGTCGACCGGTGTGGCGGCCACGGGCGTGGTCTTCCCCAACGGTGCAGTGATCACCGACGACGGTTCGACCCTGATCCTGGCCGAGACCCTGGCCCGGCGTATCACCGCCTTCGATCGGGCCGAGGACGGCACGCTGTCGCGGCGCCGGTTGTGGGCCTCACTCGAAGCCGGCTCCCCCGACGGGATCTGCCTCGATGCCGAAGGTCGGGTGTGGGTGGCCAACGCCGCCGCCCCCGAGTGCCTGTTGCTGGCGGAGGGCGGGGAGGTCGTCGGGCGGGTCCTCACTTCGCAGAACTGTTACGCCTGCATGCTCGGAGGCACTGACCGGCGAACGCTCTACCTGATGACCGCGCCGACCGGGACCGACGAGGTGGCGAGGGCTGCGCCGAAGGGCCGCATCGAACAGGCCACCGTGGGCGTTCCCGGCGCCGGGAGGCCGTGAGCCCAGGGAGCCAAGATCCCTCGAGGCCGGCGGAAGCCGGTTGCTACTGCAAGCGGGTCAGCGCCTTTTTCAGGCTACGCACCCCTTGTCCGATCCTCTGTTCGTTCTCGATCAGGGCGAACCGCACGTGCTCGTCGCCGCCGGGTCCGAAGCCGACACCGGGCGACGTGGCGACGTCGGCCTCTTTCACCAGGAACTTGGAGAACTCGAGTGACCCCATCTCCTTGTAGGGCTCGGGAATCGGAGCCCACACGAACATGGTGCCGCGCGGCGGGGTGATCTCCCAGCCGATGCGGTTCAGGCCGTCACACAGGGCATCTCGCCGTCCCTGGTAGGTCTCGTTGATGACCTTCGGAAAGTCGGGGGCCTCGTTCATGGCCACGATGGNNAGTCGAGGTAACTCTTCAGCTTGGTCAGGGCTTGGACGATGGCCGCATTGCCCACGAGGAATCCGACCCGCCATCCGGCCATGGAGAAGGACTTGGTCATGGTGTAGAGCTCGACGGCCACGTCCTTCGCCCCGGGGACCTGGAGGATCGAGGGCGGCGTATATCCGTCGAAGGCGATGTCGGCATAGGCGAAGTCATGGACGAGGACGATGTCGTGCTCTCTGGCGAACTCGACGAGTCGGGTCATCCAGGCCAGGTCGACGCACTCGGTCGTCGGGTTGTGAGGAAAGGACAACACCACCACCCTGGGCTTCGGCCATGCCGACTCCCAGGCCTCCATCAGATTGTCGAAAAATGCCTCGCCCGGGCTCCCGCTCGACTCCGCTCCCGGGGCATCCAGCCGGACGCGGCGGACATCCGCCCCGGCGAAAAGCGGGGCGTAGATGTGAATGGGATACGACGGTGTGGGCACGAGGGCCGTGTCGCCCGGTCCGACCAACACCCACATCAGGTGGGAGAGGCCCTCTTTCGCCCCGATGGTCGTGACCACCTCGGTGTCGGGGTCGAGCTCCACCTGGAACTTGCGGAGGTAGAGGTCGGTGATGGCCTGGCGGATCTTCGGGATGCCCCGACTGGCCGAGTACCGGTGGTTCTTCGGGTTGCGGGCCGCCTCGGCCAGCTTCTCCACGGCTACGTCCGGGGAGGCGAGGTCGGGATTGCCGAACCCCATGTCGATCACATCCCGCCCGGATTGGCGACCCGCGTCCCTCAGCTCGTTGATGGTGGCAAACACGTACGGCGGCAGACCGTTGATGCGGCGAAACTCCATGCCCGAGGTTACCGCCGGTCTCCCTAGGCGCCGGACACCGAGCAGAGACGCAGGCAGGAGCGGGCTGAGATCCGCCCCGATTCGGTTAGGTGGTGGTCGATCCGACCTGCGCGGCTGCCTCGGCCACCATCTCCAAGGACTCCGGCCAGGCCCCGACCGCCCAGGTGGCCCCCGCGGCCTCGAGTGCCGACAGGCGCTCCACCACCGTCTTCACCGATTCCCCGAGGGAGCCCCCCCAGGTGACCTCCAGGCCCATGGTGGTCAGCTCGGCCACCCGGATGGGGTCTGCTCCCCACAGGTTCACCGGAGCGTCGAGGGATCGGGCCAGCTCGATGGTCTTCGGCATGCCTCCTCCGATCCACACCGGGATCCCGGCCCGCCCGACGGCGGTCGCCACCGCGACCAAGCGCCGCCGACGCTGGTCGGCGGGCTCGAAGGGTAGACCGAAGGCCTCGTTCTCGGCCCGGCTCAGATGGTCCCCGGTGCCCAGCCCGGCGATGATCCGACCCCCGCTCAACGCGGACAGGCCGCAGAACATGGCCACCAGGACGTCGTCGGGAACGAGCCCGATCCTGGCCACCAACGTCCCGATGGCGATAGTCTCGGTGGTGGCGACCAACGCACCGAGGAGCGGCCCGGCCGAGATGGCCGGACGGCCAGGTTGGCCCATAGGCCAGAGGTGGTCGAAGCAGAACACTCCGTCGAGGCCCAGGGCCTCGGCCCTCGAGGCGGCCGCCAGGGCGGTGTTGGCCTCGTCTCGGAACTGCGGCAGGGTCACGCCGACTCTCACGTTGCTGGCCCTACCCACGCAACGGGCGGGTCATCCAGAACGAGGCGACGTGGAGGCGGCCGGCGACGGTGCGGCCGGCGTTGCTCAAGAGGACGACTCGACCCGGGCCTTCAGCTCACGGAGGGCGATGGACATGATTCGGCTCTGGGCCCGCATCTTGATGAACCCCGGCAGGGGCACCTTCATCTCCACCTCGAGGTGATAGGTGACCTCGGTTCCTCCCGACCCGTCGGCGGC
The DNA here is from genome assembly GCA_003164275.1 of Acidimicrobiaceae bacterium. The sequence goes on from PLSY01000384.1 coordinate 7,812, forward strand.
GAACACGTAGCGGCCGTCCAACTTGGCGGTGATGTCACCTTTTGTCTGTACCCACGACAGGACCTCAGGCGCCTCGGAGTAGTCGTAGGCCAGGGTGTAGCTAGTGCTGCGGCCGAAGGCCGCGGCACGGAACGTGACGAGCGTCGGGCGACCCTGGGCGTCCCGATCCTCAATGGCGACCTCTTTGATGTCGGCCGCCCACTCGGGGTAGGCGGCGATGTCCGAACTGACCTCAAAGCAGTGCGCGGGCGTGGCCGACACAACCATTCGTTCAGTGGCTTGTTCCGCCACGATCGGCCTCCTCCTCGAATCGGATCATCTGGTCAGAAGGCGTTCAGCCTTCCACGTCGGCGAGCGACGCGGCCAGCCTAGGGGCGAGTTTGTCATAGTCAAAGGATGCTTCGGCCCGACGGCGCGAGTTCACTCCCATCTGCTGGCGCAACTGGCCGTCTGCGAGCAGGCGGCCGATGGCACGAGCCGTCGCCCCGGCATCGGTCGGACGGCGGACCACGAATCCGGTCTCACCGTCAACCACCGCCTCGCCCGCTCCACCCGAAGCCCCGGCCACTTGGGGGACACCGGCCGCCGCAGCCTCCAAAAAGACAATACCGAACCCCTCCTGCTCGAGGCCGAGCCACCGGTTGCGGCACAGCATCACGAAGACGTCGGCGGCGCCGACCAGGCGAGGCAGGTCCTCGTCGGAGAGTCCGCCGAGGAGGCGGACCGGTGCGGAGTACTCGGCCACCCTGTTCGCCAATCTGTCCGAGTCGCGTCCCCTCCCGGCGATGGCCACCGACAGGGTGGGAAAGTCGGTGCGCAGGCTGACCGAGGCATCGATCAACACGTCCATGCCCTTCCTCGGGACGAGTCGGCTGACGCTGACCACCAACGGACCGTCGACCGGTAGGCCGAGGTCACGACGTACGCCCCACTTCTCCGAGTCGGACAGGGGACGGAACCGCTCGAGATCGACCCCCGGCGGGATCTCGACCACTGGGGGCATGACCCCCCGACGCAGTGCCCGTGCCCCCTCGGCGGCCGGATAGCCGCCGGCGGAGATGACGAGGGCGCTGTGGCGCAGGACGTGGGCCACCAGCTCTCGGCTGACGGGCAGCCGACCCGGGATGGCCACTTCTGCTCCATGCAGCAACACGGCATAGGGGATGCCCAATCTCGGACCGATCACACCCAGGGGGAAGGCCGGATCGAGCACCACGAGATCGGCCCCCACCCGTTCGGCTGTCTCCTTGATGCGGTTGACCAGCTGGGGTGTCGGCGCCAGGACCCTGCTTGCCGTGCGCTCGATGCGGACGCCCCTGTCGGCCTGCTGGCGGTCGAATGCGGCGGCGTCGGGGTGGGACTGGGCGGTGAGGACCACGTAGGAGCGCGGGTCCATACGACGCCACAGCTCCCACAGGTAGGCCTGGATGCCCCCGACCTTCGGCGGGAAGTCGTTCGTCACCAGCAGATGGGTCATCTCTGGCCGGCCACCAAGTCGTCCCGGTGGAGCTCGGCCGCCGCCCAGCGGGCATGCTCGGACAGCATCCCATCGTCGCTTCCGATCCAGTGCCGCAGTGTCGCCTCGGTGGCCGGATGGTGGCTGTCCCCCGAGTTGCCCAGGGCGACCAGGGCGTTCCGGCGCAGGTAACGGGGGTCTCGCCCGGCGATGTACCACCGGCCGTGGGAAGCCATCAACTCCTCGTCACTGGACTCGAGCAGGGCAATGAGGTCGATCGAGGGAATCTCGTCCGCATCTGGAGGCCCGGCCGGGTCCCGCCGGTCGGCCAGGCGATTGATCGGGCACTCCTGCTGGCACTCGTCGCACCCATAGATGCGGGTCCCGAGGGCTCGACGGTGCTCCACGGGGAACGAGCCGGCTGACTGCACCAACCAGGCCAGGCAGCGGCCGGCATCTAGGACGCCCGGCTCGACCAGGGCCCCGGTCGGGCAGGCGGTCATGCAGCGCGAACAGGTCCCACACCCCGAGGCGTGAGCCCTGGGCTCTTTCGGGCCGGTCGGTTCGAGTGGCGCATCGGTGACCACGGCCCCGAGGACAAACCAGGAGCCCTGTCCGGGTAGGAACAGGAGGGAGTTCTTGCCGTACCAGCCGATACCTGCCCGATGGGCCGCCGCCCGGTCGACCAGGGCGTTGTCGTCGCAGACCACCGTGGCCCGCCATCCCTCGTCGACGACGTGGCGGGCCACTTGCCCGAGCGCCGAGCGCAGGGCGGCGTAGTGGTCCTTCCTGGCATAGCGGGCCACCTGGCCCTCGGGGTGCCGACCAGCGGCGTCGTCGGCTTCGGGTGCACCGGGTGGGCCCTGCCGACCGGTCGGGTCCCGGCGGTAGCTCCACGCACCGACGACCAGCGATCGTGCCCCCGGAAGGATCCGGCTCGGATCAGTCGAACGTTCGGGGTTCCGGTAGGTGAACTGCATGTCGGCGTTCAGTTCCCGGCTCTTTCGCTCCTGCAACACGCTGCGGGCCTCATCGAGGATCTCAGCCGTGGTGATACCGACAGCTGCCAATCCAGCCGCACGTCCGACGTCGACCAGCTGCGTCCCGAGGCTGAGTGCATCGGACGCTGCCGCCCGTAGGCCCACCGGGATCGATCGGCTCGCTGCCGGGGATTGAGGCACACTCCATGCTGGCACGGGGAGATTGCCAGGAGTGACCATCCGGCAGTGGCACCGGCCCCGCTCGGGCTCAGCTGACCTGGCGAGAGTGGCGCACCCCGGGGACGAGGCCCGCCTGCTCCAACAACCGGACGGCCCTCGCCTCGGCGGCATCGACGACGATGGCATCTTCTGGTTGGCGGCCGACGATGAACGAGACGACGCAGTCGTCGCACACCGAGGTGTGCTGGAAGCTGCAGTCCGCACAGTCGATCGTGAAGGCGCCGACGGCCGGTGCGTCCATGGCCCGCAATCTCGGTGCGGCAACGGGCACTGCGGTGGGGACGGTGGTGAATGGCACGGTGTGACCTCCAAAGGCTGGATCAACGACGGCTTCTTTGTAGTCACCATCATGGGCTTCGGGTGTAACAGCCCCACGGTGGCCGGAGCGCTCCCGAGGTCCGAGCTCAGTAGCCGGCCTTCGGATCGACGAGCCCGAGCATGGCCTCGCCGGCGGCGAGGCGCTCCACGTTGGCCCTGATCCGCTCGGCCAGCAACGGCCGAATCATCTCGATGGTGTCGGCGGTGTGCGGGGTGATGAGGCAGTTCGGCAGTGACCACAGGGGATGGCCGTCGGGGAGCGGCTCGGGCTCGGTCACGTCGAGGGCGGCCCCGGCGATGGAGCCTGAGGCGAGTGCCTCGACCAGGGCGTCGGTGTCGACGTGGCGGCCGCGGGCGACATTGACCAGCCAGGCCCGTTCATCCATCACGGCCAGCTCCTTGCTGCCGATGATCCCGGTGGTCTCCGGGGTGAGCGCCAGGGCGAGCACGACCACCAGACTCTGGGCCAGCACCTCATGGAGTTCCGAGACGGCGACCGTCCGTGTCGCCCCCTCGAGTGGCTCGGCCCGACGCCGGACGACCGTGGTGTCGACCCGGAACGGAGCCAGCTGTTCGAGCAGCGAGGTGGTGATCCCGCCGCCTCCGAGGATGGTCACTCGTTGGTCGTACAGGCTGGTTCCGGCCGGCGATCCCCACGAGCGGGCCTCGGCCCGCAGGCGTAGGTGGCGCAGCCCAGCGAGGGTGAGGGCCAGGGCATGCTCGGCTACCGGTTCGGCATAGGCGCCCTTGGCGCAAGTCCACAACCGTCGCTCGTCGAGGATCCCAGAGGCCGCCGGACCCTCGACGCCGGCGAAAGGGAGCTGCACCCAACCGACGTCGGGAGCGGTTGCCAGGTGGTCGGACAGACCGGTGAGGTCGAACGGGTCGAGCCACACCAGACCATCGGGATGAGCGGTGATGTCGACGATCGATCCGCCACCCGACAGCACGGCCTCAGAGGCAAACGGGGCGGGGGCGGGGCCGATGGCGATCCGTGGCGCGGGCATGGCCGAACTCTACTGATGCGGCCGTCGGGACTCGGCCCGAACGCCGCGTGCCAACTGGCCCGACAGCGGCGTTTGCTTCTGTGGACGGACCAGGCGACGATGGCGGCACGTTCGTTCGATCGGGGGATCAATGCTCGTTCCATTCAATGTGCGCGACTTTCTGGACCGGGCCGAGGTGGCCTATCCGGACCGGGTGGGGTTGATCGACGAGCCCGACCAACCGGCGGCATCGTGGGGCAGCATGACCTTCGCCGAGATGGCCGACCGGGCCCGGTCCCAGGCCTTCGGCCTCGACCGCCTCGGCGTCGGGAGGGGTGAGCGCGTGGCCGTCGTCTCCCACAACGCGGCCCGCCTGTTGACCTCTTTCTACGGTGTGTGCGGATGGGGTCGGGTACTCGTGCCCATCAACTTCCGGCTGGCACCGGCCGAGATCAACTACATCGTCGAGCACTCGGGCGCCTCGGTCCTCCTTGTCGACCCCGAGCTCGAGGCCGGGCTGTCAGGCATCAAGGTCCGGCACCGCTTCACCCTCGGACGTGAGTCCGACGAGTTGCTGTTTCCCGCACTCAGAGGTCAGGTCGGGCCCGAGCCCTGGGCGTCCGACGAGAACGCCACGGCCACCATCAACTACAC
>PLSY01000439.1:0-235 GCA_003164275.1 Acidimicrobiaceae bacterium
AGCACCGGACCTGTCCCGGCCATGCCGCAGCGGTCATCGAGTCCAGCGTCACCGATTCCACAGCGGACGACGACTACGAGGCCGCCTACCTCTGCCTTGATCCGGTCGGCAACGGCCACGTCACCCTCGACGAGGGTGACGGAGAAGTCCCAGGTCAGGCCCACCCCGTTCAAACGCCGGTCGGTCATGATTCGGGCGGCTGGACCGAGGAGCAGAAGGCCGAGCGCCGCCTGGT
>PLSY01000439.1:259-3252 GCA_003164275.1 Acidimicrobiaceae bacterium
GGCCTTCGTCACTGAACTGCTCCACCGGCGCACCACCCCCAAGGGCACCCTCCGGTTCGTGACTGAGACACTGCTGTCCGACCCGGCGGTCGCCACCTCCGGTGACGACCGGGACCTCGACAAGGTCCTCGGCTGCCAGCAGCCCCGGGAAGGGGACTGGTGGGCACGACCGGCAGCCACCGCGCTGTTGGAGCTGGCGACGCCGGACGCCCGGCTGCCCATGCTCCTGCTGGCGCAGGTCGTGGCTGGCATCGAGGCGACCACCGGACGCTCCTCATGGCGCACGCCAATTGGCCGCCTGGCCCGGTACTTCTCGTACCTGGAGTCGGTCGGTTACGGGGTCTCCGACGTGGAGCGGCTCGTCCTCGGAGAGGAGGTTGCCGGATCGCCTGGTGCTGCCTGACTGTCACCAGGTTGCCGTCAACGATGCCCCGGCCTCGAGCCGGGGCATCGTTGTGTCTGGGGACGGGNNGTACAGATCATCCACACAGTTGCATCTGAGGATGCGCATCACCGCCCTTCGGGCGGAAAGGCGGCCTCCCGTGGTGACGTTCTCCCTGGTCGACGGGCTGGACCCGGTGAAGGTGACGTTGGGGGTGACGTCGATCCGGACCATAGGGCCATGGAGCCGTCTCGCAGTACATCTCGCCGGCCCGCCTGATGCTCTCCATCGGACGGCTCGGCGTCACCGGAGGTGCTGACTACTACCTCGACAAGGTGGCGAACAATGTCGACGACTATTACCTCGGCCGCGGTGAGGCCCCAGGCCGGTGGATCGGCTCGGTCTCCACGGAACTCGGGCTCACCGGCCAAGTCGAACCTGACGCGCTGCGCAACCTGCTGGCCGGGATGTCGCCTGACGGCCGGGCTCTCGGCATGCGTCTCCGCTCAGATCGCCGCCCCGGCTACGACCTGACGTTCTCCGCCCCCAAGGGAGTCTCGTTGCTCTGGGCCTTCGGGCCCGAAGCCGTCCGTGACGCCATCTCCGATGCTCACGACAGCGCTGTCGCGGCTGCGCTCGACCAGCTGTCCACCGAGGCCTGTTACGCCCGCCGCGGGAACGGGGGCCACCAGCTCATCGAGGCCAAGGGCTACCTGGGTGCGGCCTTCCGCCACCGCACCAGCAGGGCTGGCGATCCCCAGCTCCACACCCATGTGGTGGTGCCCAACCTGGTCGAAGGGGCAGACGGCACCTGGTCGGCTCCCGACGGTCGTCACCTGTTCACCTGGGCGAAGACTGCAGGCACCCTGTATCAGTCCGCACTCCGGGTCGAACTGGGACCCCTCGGACTGGCATGGAACGTCCGAAAGAGCGGACTCTCGGAAGTGGCCGGGATCCCGAAGAACATCCTTCGAGCATTCTCCACCCGCAGGGCGGACATCGAGGCGGCCATGGAGACCCGAGGAGTGGACTCCCACCGGACTGCTCGCATGGTCACCTTGGCCACCCGATCCCGCAAACCGAACGGCACGGTGGTTGACGACGTGCTCCGAGCGCACTGGAAGGAGCATTTGTGCGCCATCGAGCTTCCTGATTCTCCCGGTACGCGTGGATCTGGTGCACGGCGACCTGCCACCGTCGACGACGTTACGATCGCCCTCGGCCAGGAGGTGGCTGTCCCACCCGGTCCCGACGACATCGAGGCGGTCTTTCGAACCTTCCTCGGCGAGCACGGGGTGTCCCTCGACGAGTGGGAGATCGACGAGTCCAAGGTCGGAGAGACGGACGCTTCCGGCACCCGGGCCATGCCCGTCACCCTGCTGGGTTCCACCTTCACCCGCCGGGACGCCATCAGTGCTGTGGCCAGGGCGTTCGACGTCACCCCCAAGGAGGCGGCGGCACTCACCGCCGAACTGCTCCAGCGGGATTGCGTGGTTCGAGTGCTGGCCGATTCTGGTACCGGCACCGGTCACCTCCGGACCCGGAGCGGCCACGTCGTCCCGGCCACGAGCGGCGACCGGCGGTACACGACCACCGAGCTGCTGGACGCCGAGGAGCGGATCGTCGCTGCGGCCACCGACCGCGTCGATGCGGGATGCGCACAGGTGGGCTCGGCGTTGGTCGACGATGTGCTCGCACACCATGCCCACCTGGACGGCGAACAGGCCCAGGGAGTGCGCCAGCTCCTCACCTCGGGCAACGGCTACGACCTGGTGATCGGGCAGGCCGGAACAGGCAAGTCGACCATGCTCGGTGCTGCCCGGATCGGCTGGGAGGAGGCGGGATTCCGGGTTATCGGCACGGCGGTGGCAGCCAGGACGGCCGCCGACCTTGAGGGGTGTACCGGCATCCCCAGTTCTTCGCTGACCCAACTCCTGGCCGACCTCCGGGAGGGCGGTGGGTTGACCTCCCGGCACGTGATCGTCGTGGACGAGGCCTCCATGGTGGGGACACGCCCGCTCGACCAGCTCCGCAGCTACGTCGATTCTGCCGGGGCCAAGCTGGTCCTCGTCGGGGACAACCGCCAGCTTTCCTCCATCGACGCCGGTGGGGCGCTCCGCACCCTGTCCGCCGAGCTGGGCGACCACGTCGTCACCCTCACCACCAACCGCCGCCAGGCCGGTACTGATCAGCAGTGGGAGCGCGATGCCCTCAGCGCCTTGCGGGAAGGACAAGTCACCCCTGCTGTTCACGCCTACAGCGAGCACGGCCGGGTGACCATCTCCGGCACCATTGACGAGGCCCGGCGTCATATTGTCGAGGACTGGTGGGCGGTCCACAGTGACCAAACCACCCGTGACCAGACAACCGCCATCCTGGCCGTCCGGCGGTCCGACGTCGCAGCCCTCAACGACATGGTCCGGGCGCGACGCCAGGCAGCGGGCGAGCTGGGCGAGGAGGCCACGTTCGGCGCCAAGGCGATCAGCGTGGGGGATCGGGTCATCTTCGAGAAGAACCAGCGGGTGCCGGCCGCAGACCTCGGCCCTACGCCCGAGCGGCTTCGGCTCCGCAACGGCACGTTCGGCACCGTGGTGGCGGTCCTTCCTTCGAG
>PLSY01000003.1 GCA_003164275.1 Acidimicrobiaceae bacterium
GATTCGTGCCACTACGACCACTGTTACAGAGTTGGCCAGGACTTTTGTCTTGCGGACCTTCTCTCTGCGGCAACCTCTACCCAGGTAGTCGTCGGTCCAGTGCCCAGGTTCTCAGACGGGTTCGACGGTGGCGTCGGTCAGAAACTCATCCACATCCCACACGTTCAATCGAATGAGACGCCCAAATCTGAGGTGCCTGATCCGCCTCTGCTGTACGAGACGCCGCACTGTTCGAGTCGAGATGCCCATCCGCTCCGCAGCCTCCTCGACGCCAATGAGCCGCCCTGTATCTGCAACGTTCATGGGCAGGCCCCGCCGAACTCGTTCAACAATCTCCATACTCGCTCCTACTCATAGACGCCCTTGTACCTCTTAGGAGGAGTCGAGGCCAGGTTGACAGGCTGGACACCCGAGGTGCTCTCCCTCACCTGGGCGGTATCAGGTGTCGTCTGAACTTCGAGGTGTTCGCCGCTGCACGATCCGCAACGACGCTCAGCTCGTGGGGGCCGTGCCGAGGTTGTGGTCCTCGGACCGGTGACAGAGCCGTTGGCTGGGACGAGGGCACCGATCCACGACCCGGACCGAAAGAACGCCTCTGTACCCTCCACTGTGGCTTCTGACGGCATTGTGGAGTTCGCCGGGCTAGTCGAGAAGCGGGGAAGCGTCCTTGTACCGGATGGTCTCCGATACCCACGGGCCGGTGGGCGTCACCGACCGGAGGACGGATGTCGGCACTGTTGGGCCACGAAGCTCGGCAGCAACCCACACCTTGTCGATGCCCTCGGCCAACGTGGGTCGGGTCGTCGGTAGCGTGTCGAACGAGAGCGGGGCGTGGCACTCCAAGTCCGTCGAGTCGATCCAGATGAAGAGATGGTGCTGAAACCGGGGCCTTCAGTAGCTTCTCGATGTTGCCGTGCATCGCCTTCTCCACCGCAGTATTGATGTGGTCGGGATCAGCAATACCAGCGGGTCCCGAAGCCCCCACGAGGATCAGCGGTGCAATGTCTTGGTGCGGGCGTGGTCCATATCGAAGACAACCAGCCGCTTCCACCTTGACCATTGCCCTACATGGGCCAGTCTTATGGGCCGCTACGAAGTGATAGCACTCGTCACACACTGCGTTGGCCCGGATGAGCTTCTCTTCGATCTGGTCGCTCATGACGACTGCTCCATGTAGTGCTCGACCGACCCCGCCTCGGTGACATCCCTGACGAGCTTGGGAAGCTCGATGGGTGGATCATCCTCACCGAAGAGGTAGCGGAAGATGCTCATAATGAGGAAGGACTCACGTTCCGAGCCACGTGTCACGATGACCCACGTGTCACCCGACACCGGATCGGTGTACTCGACATGCTCAGGATCCCAGTCCCAGCGATCACTACCCTTGAGAAACTCCCCCAAGATGGTCATGGGGATGTGCACCGGCTTCTTGGTGCGAGTGGTGCGGTGGACGGCGAGTACCTTCTCACTATCGACCTCAGCATCCATCAGCTTCACTTTCGTGTTCGTGTCGTCGGTCGTCCAGAAGACCACGCTGCCCCCGGCGCTCATGACACCACCTCGCCATCCACGGCGGCTACGTGTGCCGATGCGGATGCCAGGTCACGCAGGGCGAAGGCCAACTCATCTAGCCGGAGGTCGCTCGCCATTACAGCGGCGTCTGCTATCTGATCCGTGAGCCGATCGAGATTCTGCTCCGTGTGGGCGCTCATGACTCACCTACCTGCGCATCGAGGAACCGGGATGCCTCCCAGGCGAGCCCCTCTATGCGGACTGGCTCGGCTACGTCGGCTACGAGCTTGTCGATAATGGGTCGCCGCCTCATCTCTTCCTCGGGCGAGTTCCACATAGCCATGACCCCACACTGAAGACACATCGGTGTCGCCTGGGGGTCACTCTTCGGGGTGTGCAGCGTGGCGACCTGACCGCACGCTGGACACCTATCTCTGCTCCACCAGTGGCGCCTCATGACGCCACCTCCTTTGTCTTGGCAAAGCGCTTGTCAAGCGGCGAATGCTTGGTGTACAACGCCAGCGCTTGCTTCTTCGCTGTGGAGCGCTTAGCGCACCGGGTGAAGACGACTCGCTCCCACCGGTTCTTACCCACCGGCTTGTAGGCGAATGCGGCGAATGCTCCGTCGAAGGGACCACCCTTCAGTCTGCCGGTGTAGTAGCCAACCAGCCAAGGACGACCCCGACTCGGACGACACGTCCACATGGCGTGGGGCGCCTCGCCAGTGTCGTCAGCCATAGTGCCAAAGCTGATCTTGACGTTGCCAGCAAACAGGTTGGTGAGGCTCTCGCTTAGCTCTTCAAATGCTGTCTCTATGTTCATGACTCCGCCCCGAACAACTCGGAGTGAGTAGCGTTCTTGCCCACGAGTGTGACGACCGCATCCTCGACCGCATCGTCCCTCTTCCACCCATTGAGGACCAAGTTCACTTGGGCGGGGCTTCGCTCAGACACGAATGCCACCTGCTGCTGGGTAATCTTGAGCTTGCGGCACACGGCCTTAGCCGGGATGGCTGTCGGCATGGTGACTACTGCCATGATGATCCTTCTTTCCTGTTATCGAACACGGCTGGCGCACCTTGGCTTGCGCTAGGTTGCGATCGGATCACTGAGCCGTGACTCTCACCGAATCTTGATAAAGGTGCTGCGTTGCTGCAAGGAATAGTATCCCACATCTTTGTGATTATTGTCAATAGCAATATGAATGTTTCTTCGATCTAATCTCATCGCAACTACCCAGGTAAAGAACTGTGCCACCAGAGTCATCGAGATCCCGAGACGGGTAATCCTGCCCTAAAGAGGTTTGAGACCCTCCATACCCTGCCGTGGAGGCTGTGAGAGGCATCCTGAGGTCATCTTGAGCGCTTCAGTGCGAGGGTCTCAGCGTGCGCACGAGTCCTGATGATCGGACCGTCCTGGCTATCACGCCACATGCCGGACTTCGATGAGTGCACCAGCGTGCTGGCACCGTTGAGGTCGGTGAAGGACTCACGTCGGTCAGGGTCGGCAAGATCCTTGAAGATGTAACCGAACCACAGCACCGATGCGGTCGACGGCACTTGCTGAACGTAGACAGAGCCAGCCCCTACCCTCGATGACGCACGGTCGACCACAGTCTGAGAGAGAGGCTCATCGGCCAGGTGGATATATGCATGAACGTGCGCACCCGTACCCGCTGGATTGCTCTCGGAGTTCCATGCGTAGCGAAGAGTCGGATAGGTCTTCCTTACCTCGGTATACAGGTCAGCCATGCGCTTATTGATGGTCGGTCGATCACCACCAACAAGAGTGGCGGTAAGCACATGCGTCGGTCGGCTGAGATGCCCGATACACCGGCTGTGCGGGCTTCTGAGCCGCTGTAGCCACATGTGTGGACGGATGGTACCGGAACGGTCGTATGGACCGTTGGCGACACGGCCTGATGACTGCCGGTGGCGAGGATGTCAATGACGCTGGCCGCCAGAGGTAGGTCACAGCGAACGAGAGAGCGTCCTGAGAGCCATGAGGAAGCTCGAAGCTTCCGGCAAGCTCGTCCTCAACCGAGACGAGCACGGGTGCACGGTGTCAGCCATCCGAAGGCTGAAGTCGTGATCTTTACTGAGGTAAGGGTGCGGTGACCGTAGGCAATCCGACCCCTTTCCTTCATGTATGTATCTGTAGTAATAGATACTTCTAACAGCAGTAGACAGCAGTCTGTAGCTTCTAGAAGCTTTAGAAGTAACTGTCATGCACATGAGGTAGAGGGGACGGAGTGCCTCTCGACCTCTGGGTGCAGGAATCTCGAATAACTCATTGACAGCCAGACCTACAGTGTAGTAGAGTATTGTCCTGCTTCACCAGCCATAAGCCCTCGATCCCTGACTTGGCGCCGGAGTTCCGGTGGGATCAACTCGATTAGGAGTGAGGACCCCTATGGCTGAACGTGTTGCTGACATCGACTACTTCCGCACCATCGCCCAGTCGGAAGCGATTGCTCATCGAGCCATCAATCAGCCATGGCCAGGTGAGAACGGACCACGAGCGCTACAGGTACTCGTTGCTCTACTGCGTCGGCTCGATAGTACCTGCGCTACCAGTCTCGTAATCGACGCTGATCTTGACTCGCTGGCCATCGAAGCTGGTCTACTGCGTCACCAAGCAGCCAAAGGTGCGCTCGAAGATCTGCAAGCCGATGGATGGATCTCCTACACACCCGGTACTCCGAATGCTCGATACGTCAAGGGAACACCTAGCCGCATCCAACTGACGGCGCCCACGGTAGCGAGTGGACGCTTCGAAGTCACACTCCTGCCGCTGGTTACGTTGGACATCTTCAGCTACGGAGAGCTTGGTTCTGCTGGCTTCCTCTTGATGGCACGTCTCGCAACGGAACTGCATAACGTCCATGACGATCCGAAGCCCTACGCCCTGGCTGACCTTGGTCAACTCACGGGCATGTACTACAAGCGGATACAGCGACTCCTGCCGAAGATGGTCTCACTAGGACTGGCAACCAAGTCGAGCGACCACCACACCTTCGCACCGCTCTACATCGTCAACAACACCCGAACGTTCTCGGACGGCATCTTCCGAGAGCGTAGGGAGAAGCTCGAAGAGTCTCGCAAGCGAGAGCCGCAACAACCGACACCGATCCGAGGGTTCACGGGCAGGAGGGCATCATGAATGCTCCAACGATTGAGACGGCGAATCCCAACGGTCGCTGC
>PLSY01000271.1 GCA_003164275.1 Acidimicrobiaceae bacterium
GGGATTTCGGTGGATCGAGGTTAAGAACCTCGGTACTTGGGTAGCTCTCGACTGCTATTGCGCAGCGATGGATGCGGATGGACGATGGGTGGCCTGCGGATGTCAGGATTTGCAGGCGGGAGAACGATCCCCGAGACGCTCAAGAACCCACCGGTGTGGCCGACAGTTTCGAAACATCTGGAAACGAATCCACTGGGTCAGGAGGGTCATCCAGCACTTCAGCCGGGAAACTGGGCCGACTCGCCGCTGGCGAACATGCGCCAGATCTCGAGTGTGGTCCACCCGGTGTTGTCGTACAAGGGCTTTCCGGCCGGGGTTGCCCCTAGCAGTCCAATGCTCGCACCGCTGGACTTGGCTTGCAGTAGGGCGTGAGCGAGTATGGCCCGGCCGAAGCCCCTGCGGCTGAAGCGTTCGGGTGTGCTCATGCACCATACGGTGACGGCGTCATCGACGATTGAGGTGAGCACCGCCGAAACGGGGACGTTGTCGTCCACCAGAAGCCAGATCTTCGTCGGACCGCTCCCGTCCCTCAGCACGCCTCCGATCACGCCGACCATGAGGTCGGCCGGAAGGCCGCACGCCTCCCCCATGACTTCGCAGACGACGGCTTCGTCCTCGGCTTCGGCCTGTCGCACCCTGGTGTCGCCTTGCAGATGGTCTGAGGCAAGCTCGGAAGCCATGAACGGCATCTCGCCGACTTGCTGCCACGGTGCGTCGACGTCGACCGACTGGCACTCTCCGGCCAACATGAACAGGGTCGGGATCTCGGACTCCGTCACTCGATCCAACACACTGGCGACGGCCGCCGAACCCCCGCTACTGACGAGGGTCATATTCATGTCGGGACTATGGGCTCCGCTCAGCGCCATCCAGTAGCCCTCACCCCGGTCGATTATGGGTGACGGCCCTCCCCGCAACATCGCTCCGGCGGCCTGCCCCATCTGGTCACGGCGAATGCTGACTTCCTTCGGATCCACGGAATCGGTCCCTTCGTCGATGCCAGTTGGCTGAGGGTACCGGTCGGCAGGTGAGGAACTGGTGATGGACAACAAGTCGCTGCAGTCGCGCTGCCGTCGCGCTCCCCTACGCGGCGGCGATCAGGACGGGAGTGGCCAGGTGCCGGCACACTGGCGCCGGCGTTCCTGGTAGCCAACGGTCGTCATCGGCCCCGCCACCGCATCCGTCCGTCCGGAGGGAGCACAAGCTGACGTCGACCGGCTTCAGCTGGAGGCGGATGTCTTTGGCAGGGACTTGTAATGGGCCACGATGAGCTGGCCGATGAACGCGTACCCCTTGGTGTTGGCGTGGATGTTGCCCTGCGAGCAGAAGTACGTGAGCTGACAGACCTCCCACACGGCCACCGGGATCTTGCCGTAGGGTTTGAGCGCGACCTGGGCCGACTTGGCCAGGCCACCCCCCGTGTCGTCACCGGCTGTCGCCAGCTTGTAGGGCGCCTGGGTGACGTTCACGAAGCTGCCGCCGGGAACCGAGGTGTAGGCCGTCTTCAAGGTAGGATTGATCAGTGCGTCGAAGGCAGTGACGGACAGGTTGGCGAGGGACGCGTTGGCCTTGCCCACCGGGTACACGTAGTCACCGAGGAGCACGTCGGGATAGGTGAGGCCGATGATCCGGGCCGAACTGTCCCCGTTGGCCACCAACGCCGACCGGAGGGCGCCGACGAGCGAGGTCACATTGGTCTTCATGGTCGCCTCGACCCCACTCACGCAGGGCACCGGGTCGGCCGTGGCCGCACAGGCGGTGACGTCGTTCCCGCCGATGGACACAGTGATCAAGCTGACCCTGCCGGGGTGGGCGGCGATGAAGGCCAGGGCCGACTGTTCCTGGGTGGTGGTCGGATAGGCGACCGGATGGAAGGCGGCAGCCAACCCACTGGGCGGTGCACAGCCGATTGAGTTCAGGATCGAGTTGGTGGTGGCACCACCGCAGCCGAAGTTCTGCAGCTGCATCTTGAGCCTGGTGGCCACGTAGCCCGTGTAGCCGACCGTCGCCCCCTTCCCGGGCTGATAGCCGACCGAGTAGGAGTCGCCCAACGACAGGTAGTAGGGGGCGGCCGTCTTGGCCGCCGCCGCCGGGGCGGCCTGGGCGGCCAGCGGCCCGGAAAGTACGCCGGCGGCGACGAGCAACGTCGCCACCAGTGCGGTCGTCATGGATGAAAGCGTTGGTCGTCTAAGCATGATGTCTCCCCCTGGTGTTGGCGCACTTTAGCGACGAAATGTCGGTGAGCCGGCGCGTCGCACGGCGTCCACGTCGCCGACTAGATGTGGTGGACCACCCAGGTGACGCCCTGAAAGGCCCGGTAGGCGAGGTAGATCACACTGGCGATGAGCATGAACTTGAAATACCACGGCGACTTGCGGTGCTCGAGGGGCGTCGTCCCACAGGTCGGACAGGTGCCGTCGGGGTTCAACTCCTCGGTCTCGATCCGCTGATCACACTGCTCACACCACGGCACGGCTCAGCCGTCCCCGAGGGGAGGCGCGCCGGCTGCCATGGGCGAGGTCACCGATCCCCTCACCGCTTGCGACCCCCACCCCCGTTGGCGCCTTTGGCCCGGACCCTTAGCTTGATGGGTGTCGGCCCGAGCTCGAAGCGCTCCCTCAGGCCCCGTTCCACATAGCGAAGGTAGGTGGGCTGGAGTCGCCCGTTGGTGAAGAGGGTGAAGGTGGGAGGGTCGATGGCCCCTTGCACGGCGTACTGGATCTTCGCCCCGACCGGTGGGTGGGCGGCCTGGATCGACTTGAGGGCCCGGTTGAGCTCGCCCGTGGGTATCCGGGAGTGGTATGCCTCCTCGGCAGCGGAGACGGCCGGGAGGATCTGGTGCACCCCGAGCCCAGACAGGGCGCTGATCTTGAGGACGGGGGCGTCACCCAAGAAGGCCAGGCGGTCCCCGATGTCGACCAGGATGTCGTTCCTGTCCTCGGTCGGGATGAGCTCCCATTTGTTCAGCACGACAACGGTTGGGCATCCTGCCGCCCCGACGCGCTCGGCCAGTCGCTGGTCCTGATGGGTGACGCCGGCCGTGGCATCGATGACGAGCAGGGCGATGTCGGCCCGGTCGAGGGCGTCCAGGGCCCGGAGCACCGAGAAGTACTCCGTGCCCCGCTCGGTGCGCGATTTGCGTCTCATGCCTGCCGTGTCGATAAAACAGACCGTGCCGTCGGGTGTCTCGACCACGGTGTCAACCGCGTCCCGGGTGGTGCCCGGCGCATCGTGGACGACCGACCGCTCATCGCCCACCAGCCGGTTAAACAGGGTGGACTTGCCTACGTTGGGCCGGCCGACCAGGGCCACCCGCGGCACGCCGTGTCCTTGGCCGTCGTCTGCCGTTCCGACCAGGTCCCGCCCCTCGCCGTCGTCATCGGCGTCGCCCGGCGTCGCCGGCTCAGTCTTGACGTCGGCCTGGCTGTCGGGCAGGAGGCTGACCACGTCGTCCAAGAGGTCGCCGGTGCCCCGGCCGTGCAGTGCCGAGATGGGCCACGGGGCGCCGAGCCCGAGCCCCATGGCGTCCCAGGCGTCCGCCTCCCGTTGGGAGGAGTCGACCTTGTTCACGACCACCCGGACGGGTCGGCCCGAACGCTTCAGGATCTTGGCCACGGCCATGTCCTCATCGATGACGCCCACCATCACGTCGACCACCAACAGGACCACGTCGGCCTCGGCGATGGCCCGCTCGGCCTGGGCGCTCACCTGGGCGTCCAGGGGGTCGTCGCTCGAGAGCCAGCCACCCGTGTCGACCACGGTGAACTTGTGGCCACACCACTCAGCGTCGAGCTCTTTGCGGTCACGGGTGACTCCTGGCTTTTCTTCCACGACCGCCGCCCTCCGGCCGACGATGCGGTTGACCAGGGTCGACTTGCCGACATTGGGGCGGCCGGCGATCACCACCAGCGGGCGCTCCCGGGTGATCGGCGGTTCGGATGTGGCCATGGTCATCGTGATGCTCCCAGGGTGACGGGCACCCGTTCAGGTGTCGGATCGGTGTTGATCTGTGGCGGTCGGCCCTCCAGGGCCCGACGCAGCGACAGACCGTCGGTTGCCACCACCTCGACAGCGCGGGGCAGGTCGGCAATGGTCAAGTCGTCGAGGAAGCGGCCCTCGGAGAGGCAGGAGTCCGGCAGGAGGTAGCGGTGGCCCTCGGGCTGACTGGAAAGCACCTCGATCAGGTCCGTGCCGGTGAGGAGGCCGGACACGCCGATGTTGCCGCCGAAGTAGTCATTGGCGACGGGGACGAGTCGGATATCGGGGCGGTCGAGCGAGTCGACCAGGGGCCCGAGGACGAGGGCGCCGTACTCGCCGGTCAGGATGGCGATGGGCGCCTCGATGTCGCTCGGCGCCACCTGGTCGCCGTTGCGTACGGCCCGGTACCCAGAGGCGGGCGCGCCGTCGACGGCGGCGAAGAAGCCCGGGCGCACCCCGAGGGCGGCCCGCTCGTTGCCGCCGAAGGCCGCCTCGAAGGCACGGGCCATGCCGAGACCGTTCTCGTGCTGGGGGAACCCCTCGTAGGTGTGGGCGGGGGGGAATGGGCGTCCGGCCATCAGGTAGTACTCGTCGGCGGCGAACACCATGCGCCTCCCGATGGCGGCCAGGAAGGTCTCCTGCCAGAGCTCGACGGTGTCGCAGACAGCAGCCGCCTCGGCCTCAGTGTGGGGTCGCATGGCGCTCTCGTGGGAGAAGCGGCTCACTCCCAAGGGGACGCACGCCACCGTGGCCAGGGTCGGATACCGGTCGAGGACGCCGGCCAGGGTGTCGTGGAGGATGGCCCCGTCATTGCGGTCCGGGCAGACGACGACCTGTCCGTGGACCTCGATGCCGCCGTCCAACAAGGCCTCGAGCCAACGCAGGCTGGTGGCGCCACGTCGGTTGCGCAGCATGTCGGCCCGGACGTCGGGGTCGGTGGCGTGGATCGAGACGAACAGGGGGCTCAGACGCTCGGTGAGCACCCGCTCCAAGTCCATCTCGGTGAATCGGGTGAGCGTCGTGAAGTTGCCATAGAGGAACGACAGCCGGTAGTCGTCGTCCTTCATCGACAGGCTGCGGCGCATGCCCTTGGGCAGCTGATGGATGAAACAGAACTCGCAGTGGTTGTCGCA